>JBEGVJ010000102.1:0-10329 GCA_041178465.1 Nitrospirota bacterium | reverse complement strand
GCAGCTCCGCCACGATCAAGCCGCCGTAGAGGGGGGCTTGAATCCACCGGCTCGCGAACACGATGGTTTCAAATACGTGCTCGATGCGGCTGACGATGGGAGACGGGGTGTGTTTCACTGTTGCGGTGGTTGAATGATCGGGGTGACTCACGGCGCGCTATCCTAGTCGGCGAGGGGGCGCTCTGTCAATTCGAATGGCAGAGCTGAGTGCGGGGAGATGCCACGGTCAATGCAGCGGGACATGGGTCACTTATCGAGCGTGGCGAAGGGCATCTAACTCATCCGGCTTCGGGGTGTAGCGAGGAGGTGGATGGCGTCGATCATCGTGCGATCTTCTGCGTCCTTGTCAAAAAAGAAGTCGGCCCCGGCGAGCGCGCAGGCGGTTTTATTGTCGTCTGAGAGGTCGTCCGTGACAATGATGACGGTCGGCGGGACCATGACGCGCTTGATGTGCCGGAGGACTTCGATGCCGAGTCCGTCCCGGAGTGAGGAACTTAGGATCGCGATATCGGGCTTGCGATTCAGAATCATCGCGGCGGCGGCTTCCGAGTCCGACGATTCCCCCACCACGTTCACGCCGGCGATCCTCTCAAGCCGGCGCTTGAGTCTGTCGCGAAAGTGGAGATCTGTATCGGCCAGGACGATGGTCATGCGATGGCTCTCAGCGGAGGAGGAAGCGATCCGAAACATTCCCGAATATGTAGCGTAAACGGCCGAAAGCGGCAATCAGGTGAACGGGCATTGTCATGTAGGAAGATCCTGACAGCGCATGGGCGTTCAACGAGCGTGAACAGGCATAGAGGCGCACGCACTCCACAGACGATTCGTGCGCGTGTATCGGCCTTATTCAACCAGATGATGATCGAGGGCATAGCGAATCAGTTCGGCTGTGGTTGAAAGCTGAAGCTTGCCCAATAGCCTGGATCGATAGGTGCTGACGGTTTTGACACTCAGGGCAATGGCCTGGGCGATGTTTTTAATGGACTGGCCCTGGGCTAAACAGCGAAGGACTTCGAATTCTCGCTCGGACAATGTGTGGAGGTCCGGGCCGGTGAGGCTTTTGTTCAGGCTGCCAGCCATGCGTTCGCCGAGGGAGGCGGTGACGTACATGCGTCCGGCCAGGACTTGCTTGGCGGCCCTGGCCAACTCCTCCGGTGCGGTGCGTTTCGTGAGATAGGCCATCGCTCCAGCCCGGAAGGCGCGAACGGCGTACTGCTCCTCTGGGTGCAGGCTTAAGACCATCAGCGGGAGTTGCGGCGCCACACGCTGTAGCTCGCCCAGAAGTTCCAGCCCGCTCTGATCGGGAAGGCTGATATCCACGATTGCCAGATTCCAGGATGCCTCCTGTACCGCAGTAATCCCCTTTTGGCCGGTATCGGCTTCCCCGATTTCGACGCACGGAAAGGTCTCCTCAAGGATCTGTTTCACGCCTCGGCGCACGACCACATGATCGTCGATGACGAGAATTTTCACTGGCTGTATCCCAATCACGGGGCGAGACACTCCGCAACCGGCACGGAGGCGATCGCTGTCGTGCCGACCCCGGGCGTTCCCACAATATGGAAGTCGCCTCCCAGGAGGGAAGTGCGTTCCTGCATTCCTCGAAGACCGAAGGAATCGGAAGTGGTCAGTCTCTCGCGGGGGATGCCCTTCCCATTGTCAGTCACTTCTAAGGCTACACTGCGATGGTCCAGGTACAGCCGTATGTGCACCTGGGAGGCGGCGGCGTGGCGCATCACATTTGTGAGCAGTTCCTGGGCGATTCGAAACAATGTGGTTGCGATCGCGGGAGCAAATTCTGTGGACGTCAATTCCGGGGCTATGTCCACCGCACAGCGCGCGCCTGTGCGATGCTGAAACGCCATGGCGAGAGATTCCAGCGCCGGGACCAACCCGAGGTCGTCCAGCATCGCGGGGCGCAGGGCCGCTGCTGTCGCACGAACGGATTCCAGGAGCGCGTCGACTGATCCCGACATGGCCAGGACTTTTCCTTGCAGGTCCGTGTCGGGAAGCGGCGCAGGCGCCTGCGCCAGCTTCAGGCCGAACCAGGCCAGGTCAAATTTCAAGCCGGTCAAGGCTTGCCCGAATTCATCATGCAGCTCCCGCGCGATTCGGCGTCGTTCCTCCTCTGCGGCCATCTGTGCTCTGCCGGCCTCTTCGCGCAGCTTCATCCGGGCCACCTGGAGCTCCTTTTTCAGCTGGGCGTGCGGGGCGACCGCAGTGCCGATGGCCATGAGGCCGATCCGGTGCCCGCGAGTCCCCTGTACCCGCGAGATATTCCAGGAGAGCATCGTGTGCGATCCGGTGCGTGTCCGGAGAGGACTCTCGAACTCTCTCACGTTGCTTCCCTCGGTGACTCGCGCAAGCTCGCGCAGGAACGACGCACGCGCCTCCATCGGGAGGCACCGTTCCACATAACTGCGCCCCAGCGTTTCATCGGCGAGCCAGCCGGAGAGCGTTTCTGCTGCGCGGTTCCACCCCAGAATGATGGCGTCAGGCGAAAGCAACAGGACCGCACTGCCGGTGGTGTCCAGGAGTGCGCGATAGCAATGTTCAAGCGGCTCTCCCGGGCGGCCGGCCTGTTTCGGAGCGCATGCCGCCTCAGTTCGGTTTCTCTTGCTCGCAGCTCGATCGGGAGCGCGAGACGATGCGGCCGTGATGCGATGGGTGCGAAAGTGTTTCATGCCGTGGTGAGTATCGGTTCAAGGCAGACGTCAGCAGTGATGCAGGTGCCTCGACCTATCGTGGATTGGATGTGCAGGCGACCGCCGATTTTCCGTGCCCGGCTTTCCATGTGCGCGAACCCAATGCCTTTGTTGTCGCCGTCTCCGACTTCAAAGCCTGCTCCGTTGTCGCGAATGCGCAGTCGTATTCGTGATCCGACTCGCCGAAGGGCGACGACGATTCGTGTGGCGCGCGCGTGGCGGACGCAATTGCTCAAGGCCTCTCTGGCGATCGTGACGAGCTCTCGCGCTTCTTCGCCGGTCAGGACTTCTTCTGCCGCCGGGTCGACTTCCACGCGAACCTGGAGCGTGCTCGTTCGCTCAAAGGTCTGAGAGAGAAATTGCAGCTCCGAGACCAGGTTGAAGGGCTCAACGCTGTCGGATTCCATGCCCAGGATTATCCGTCGGATATCTTGGATGAGCTTGTTGATCTGGGCGGTAGCCTGATCGCGGGAGGCCGGCACAGCATAGGGGGCGCCTTTCCGCAATCGACGGGCTTGCCCGAGACTCACCCCAATCGCATGGAGCGCTTGCAGCACAGAGTCGTGCAGTTCCCGTCCGATGCGGCTGCGATCGTGAAGCAGGGCGCTCAATCGTTGCTCGGATGCACTGAGGGCGGAGGCAATGTTGTGCTCGATTTGTTCGTGGCACAAGCAGGAAAAGGGCCGATCTGTCTCGTGAGAGATCGCTGAGGCGAAAGCCGGCCGCTGCTGCGCCAGTCTGCCAGGTGATGGTGTTTGCCGGAACCCGTCGATGATCTGGAATTCCCGTCGATCTTTCATCGGTTGGAGCACCCTTCCAAAGCCTGTGATGCGGGGCGGTTATGGAGCCGTTCCTCGCAGGGGAACCTCAGCTCCAGAGAACACTACTAGTACGCGATAGGCACGTATTCGTCACCTGGCGGTTCCGCCAGGTGACGAATACGTCACAAGTTTGGAACCATTCGGGCCGGCCACGCATTGCCGGTGCAATTCAACCCGATGGAGGTGTCCATGAGTGACGGAGCCGTGCAGGACGCGAGACAGATTGCTTTCCGCGAGGGGGAGTTTCTGGTCAAGGCGCTCGAAAGCGAAGAGGAATTACGGCAGGCGTATCATCTGCGGCATAGGGTTTTTGCCGATAAGCTCAAGTGGGTGCCGGAGAGGAAGGACCAGCTCGAGTCCGATGTCTACGATGCGTGGAGTACGTCCATCGGTCTGTTCTCCAGTCAACAGCGCTTGCTGGGAATGGTACGGATGACGCCCGCGCCACTCCCATTTATGTTGGAAAGCGAGTTCAGCGGATGCCTGGTCGGGTCACATCATGTGCGCAAGGAACTCGATACGGCAGAAATTACCCGGTTGGCCGTGGATCCGGCCATTGCCGATCGAGGTCTTTCTGCAAAACTGATGCGGACTATTTTCAAGGGCATGTATCACTGGACGCTTGCGAATAATGTTCGATACACCTATCTGGTCGTTGAAAGCAGATTGCTGCGCGTGGTGCAGCGTATCGGGTCGCCCTGTCATGCGATCGGTGCTCCCGTCGCCCTGCCTCCAGCGGACGTGCTCTCGGTCGGGGCGCTGCTCGATCTCGACGAGTTTCGCGCAGTGGCCGCGTCTCAGCGACCTGAGATGCTGGAGTGGCTGCATGCCATGGAGCCGGTTACGGCGGAGATTGTGACAAGGATGTGAGGAGCGCGTTCGTGTTGGAGTTGAGGGGACTGTGACCCTTCGCCGGTATCAGTAAGGAATCGCTGGAGGGGGCTGGTCAGATGGCGCTAGGAAGACCGTGCAAGACGGGAAGCCCGTGTTCCATGGCCGCGGCGACTGCCTGTGAGCGGGAGGTGACATCGAGTTTGGAAAAAATGCTCGCGAGATGGAATCGTACCGTCCGCTCCGTCACCCCCAGAATCTGGCCGACTTCCCAGTTCGTTTTGCCGTTCTTTATCCAATTCAGGATGGTCACTTCGCGTGGGGATAGCTCTTTCACGCATTTTTCCGTTGCGGGGGCATTCTTCCGCGCCGTTCTCATGAGGGCGAGGTGGAGATGGCGTCCGAGGTATTCCACAAGCTGCGCGTACCGCTCAGCGTTGATGCCTTCCCCTCCTGCAAAGGAATAAAACGTGGCAAGGCCGCATGTCGGGTCGACTGAACTGGTGGTGATTCCGTCAGCCAGGCCAAATCCTCTGGCGGTTTCGATAAAGTCGAGTTCCTCTTTGGAGGTCGCGCGCCGGTAGGTTTGTTTCCAGACCTGGGTGCTGGGAGATCGGGCGGCCGCTTGGAACACGGGGTCCACGTCGGCGTACCCGTTTTTCCAGTAGAGGTAGAGCCATTCGTCCGGATAGCTCACATTGATCACGTTCGTGAAGCCCTCAAATGCCCCGCCAGGACCGAGGCGGGCCAGTCCACCGAGCAGACGATCGAACGGGAAAAATCCCTGGAATCGAATCAGGACGTCTCTGACGTCTTCAGACGTTTCTGCTTGCGCGGCGTAGTGGAAGACTTCCAGCGCGTTCTGACATTCCCGCTTTGAAAGTTTTTCGAATAACTGATGTGGGAAGGGGTTTTTGAAGTTTCGTACCATAGCAAACCCAAACAGAATGGGAAGCTGAAACTCGGGGGGAGTATACGCCGATATTTCAAAAGATGGAATAGCTTCGCTTTTGGGCCGATGAAGCCCCCATGGCCATATCGAAGTCTTTCATTTATCATGCGAATTTGGCGAAAATGGAAACTGTCCGGTCCCGCCACCCCTCTTTTTTTGCCCTTCAAAAGGAATGAGACAACTATGAGCCGGATGTTGTGTTTGGCGGTCATGATGGTGCTGTGCCTGTTCCCGTCACATGTGTTTGCCCAGGCCATCCGATTTCAACCGCAAGGAGCTGCTGCGGCCGGTCAGGGGAATGCGTTTGCCGCACAGGCGGACGATGCCTCGGCCGTCCACTTTAATCCAGCAGGATTGAGTCAAGTCGATGGCGTCCAGAGTATTGTCGGGTCGAATCTCATGGGAGGGTCGATCAAATACAGGAGCCCGGCTGGTCTTAATACAAGAGGGGATTTCGGCGGCAGTATCACCTCTCCACCTCCAAGCCATGTCTATCTGAGTGCCAATCTTGGAGCCCTTGGTGCATCGGCTCTCTCATCCGTCACGCTGGGACTCGGTCTGACTTCGCCTTTCGGTTCGAATGCGCGCTATCCGGTGGATGGCCCCTTCAATACTGCCGTCACTTCAGCCGCGCTTCCACTCATCGGCATCAAGCCTACGATTGCCTACAAAGTACGCGATGACCTGTCAGTGGGTGTGAGCGCCGATATCTACACCTTCGCGAGTTTTCTCGGTGAGGGGCAGGCTGAGCATCGGCAGGTGAGTGCCGGTTTGTTCGGAATTCCCGCTGGGGCTTCTGTCGAACTCAATGGGAAAGGGACCGGGGCTGGCTTGACGGCGAGTCTCCTCTATACGCCGTTCAGAAATAACGAGGGGAAACCGTTGGCGTCCGTTGGGTTGGTCTATCGCAGTCAGGCGGTCGTGCCGTTGAACGGGGCGCTGTTGGTCAACGGGAGCACAGTGTCGGATGTTTCGACCAGCCTCGTGCTGCCGCAGATGTATACCGGGGCCATCGCGATCTGGCCGGTTCGTACGAGCGAGCGGGAATGGAAGCTGGAGCTCGACGTGGAGTATGTCGGATGGAAATCCATGCGCGACCTTGATCTCCATCTCTCTTCAGGCCAGGTCATCCCGCAACCACAACAATGGAAGACGGTGCCGGTCGTCGCGATCGGCACCGAATACAAATGGCTCAACCCTGGGTGGCTGCCTCATTGGGATGTAGCGGTACGATCGGGGTATACGCGAACTGAGAATCCCGTTCCCGACACGACGTTCAACCCTGGAACGATTTCATTGTCCTCCCACGCGATGTCCATTGGAGCTGGATTCTTGTGCAAGGGCCAGGGCCGGTTTCTGGGGTTGGTGCCATGCGGAGGCTCCTCCGCGCTATGGCCGAAGGCGATTGGACTCGATGTGGCGTTTCAGGAATGGTTCTATGAGCCGCGGACTGTTGTCGGGAATCGCAACCAGACCGTTGACGGGACATACCACGCCTCTGTTCACTTGGGGACCGCCAGCGTCAAGTTCCTGTTTTGACGGAGGGAAATAGGCGTGGGGCTAGTGGCATGAGGCGAGAGGAAAGACATTCCTTCTGGCCGCCACTAGCCTCTGGCCCCTTGCCGCTCGCCCAAACTGTGAGGGATGAGCGCACTCAGCCATGCGACGGAGTTGTGCCTGCGAGCGCTTGTCTCATTGCCGCGACGGTCTTGGCGTCGAGGCCCGATGAAGCCAATTCATCATCCGTGGCGGAAGCGATGTTCGCCAGGCTGCCATATTGTTTGAGCAGGCGAGCCCGTTTGACTTCGCCGATGCCGCTGACCTGGTCCAGTTGCGAGGCCAGCATGGCCTTGCTGCGCAATTTGCGGTGGAACGTGATCGCAAATCGATGGGCCTCGTCACGAATGCGTTGCACGAGATGGGTGGCCGGGGAGTTCGCGCGAAGTACGATAGGGTTTTTACGGCCTGGCAAGAAGATCCGCTCTTCCTTTTCGCCTCGCGCCTTGGCTAATCCAATAATGGCCAGGTCTTGATGGCCGACCTGTTTCAGCCCTTCCATGGCTGCGGCGAGCTGACCTAATCCTCCGTCGATGAGGATGAGATCCGGGCGCGCAAGGTTCTCGCTTTCTCCATAACGGCGCATGACGACTTCCTGCATGCTGGCGAAATCGTTGGCGCCGGTGACGGTTTTGATTGTGAACCGGCGGTAGTCGGATTTCTTCATCTGGCCGTCTTCCCAGACCACCATGGAGGCGACGGACTGGTTGCCCATGGTATTCGAAATGTCGAACCCCTCGATGCGCCGGGGTACGACGTCCAGTCGGATGAGCCGCTTCAGTTCTTCTACGGCCTGCCTGCCGACTTCTTCGTTTCGCAGGTGATTGGCGACGGAGGCTGCGGCGTTTTCTTCCGCCAGGAGGACCAATTGGTGTTTCACGCCCCGCTCCGGTGCCAGGACGTGGACGTTGTTACCTCGCTTACCTGAAAGCCATTCCTCGATCACCGGGGCGTCATCCAGGTTCGTGGGAATGAGCAACTCTTTGGGCGGCTGCCCGTCCTTGTTGTAAAACTGCTCGATGGCGGATCGAACCAGTTCTTCGTCGCTGGCGTCCGCTGACTGGGGCCAAAAGTAGTCCTTCCGGCCGATCAGGAGGCCGCCGCGCACGAAGAGGATCTGGAGATCGACTGCCGTGCCTTGTCGCGCCAGGCCGATGACGTCCTGGTCGGTCGTCGTGGTTTGGGTGATGCGTTGCTTTTCGAGGGTCTGCTCGATGTTGAAGAGCTGATCGCGCAGGCGCGCCGCTTCCTCGAATTCTTCACGCTCCGCCGCCGCTTCCATCTGGGCGCGCAAGTTGTCCAGCAATTCATGGTCGCGCCCTTCAAGGAACTGGCGAACCTGCGCGACGATGCGATGGTAGTCCTCTTTCGATTGGTTGCCGGTGCAGGGCGCCATGCACCGTTTGATTTCGAACTCGATGCAGGCTCGCTCGGATTTCCCGTTGATCTCGATCGTGCAGGTGGCCAAGGGGAAGGCTTTCTTGATGACCTTCAATGTTTCCCGCAGGGCGCCTGCCGTCGGGTAGGGGCCATAGTAGAGGGCGCCGTCTTTTTGCACGCGGCGGACGATGGTGAGGCGCGGGAAGTCCTCTTTGACCGGCAGGCGCAGGTAGGGGTATTGCTTGTCGTCCCGCAAGAGGATGTTGAAGCGGGGCCGATGTCGCTTGATCAGATTGTTTTCGAGGATGAGCGCTTCGAGTTCCGAGCGGGTAACGATCGTTTCGAGGTCTGCGATCTGGCCGATGAGGACGATGTTTTTCGGGGAATGGTCGGCCCCTTGTTGAAAGTAGGATTTGACGCGGTTGGACAGAACCGAGGCCTTCCCCACATAGAGCACGTCGCCCTGCCCATCTCTGAACAGGTAGACGCCGGGCTGGTCGGGGAGGTGGTCGAGTTTGGATTGAAGTTCTTGGGAGGTAGCCATCAGCTGTCAGCCTTCAGTGGTCTGCAAGAGAAGAATGTCTGCATGCGACATTCTACGGCCCGAGACCTTCTGGGGCAACTTAGCTGACAGCTGATCGCTGACGGCTGACTGCTCTCTCAGCGCAGCCCGCGCACAAACGACGGACTGAGGCTGCCCCTTGCGACTTCTGCGACCGGCCCTTTCATGGTGAGGCTGAAGTCCGCTGCAACTTCGATGTTGAGCTGGCCTCCCGGCATTTTCACCGTGACGGGGCTCTTCACCAGTCCGAGCTTGACGGCCGCACTTGCGGCGGCGCAGGAGGAAGATCCGGAAGCTTGGGTTTCACCGGCTCCGCGTTCCCAGATCAAGATGAAGAGCTCTTTGGGGCCGGTCGGCACGGCGAGCTGCACGTTCGTGCGTTTCGGGAAGAGGGAGTGGTTTTCCAGTGCAGGCCCCAGCGTCAGGAGATCTTCTCGCGACCAGGACTGTCCGGCCGGTTTGAAGACGACACAGTGGGGGTTACCGACGCTGACACCGGTGAAGATGAGCGACCGGCCTGCGGCCTCGATGGGCTGTTCGATCAGTTCGCCGGCCGTGAGGGTACAGGGAAGCGCGGTAGGCTGGAAGGAAGCCCGGCCCATTTCGACGGTGGCGGCGCTGGCATCCCCATGGCGGTCCAGATGCAGCTCGATCGTCACGAGCCCGCCCTTGGTTTCGACCGTGAAGTGCTTTTTCTTCGTCTTGCCGGTGGCGTGGAGATAGCGGGCAAAGATGCGCAGACCATTGCCGGATTTTTCCGCCTCGCTGCCGTCCGGGTTGAAGATCCTCAGGCCGAAGTCCGCTTTTTTCGTCGGCACCAGCGCAAGGATTCCATCACTGCCCAGTCCCCAATTACGATCGCAGATGGCTTTGATCCTCGATGGGCTGAGCGAAAACGACAGCTCCTTGGGGTCCATCACAATGTAGTCGTTGCCCAGCCCATGCCCGCGAAAGAATCCATTCTTCATAGCGGCTCCTTTGGTATCTCGTCGTTCGTGAAGCGGGGGAACAATACTGTGGCCGGACCGGAATCGTCAATGGGCGAGTCGGGGCTAGGATTTGAAATCGATACGCACTCTTCACGAGCGACGAACGACGCTTCATGAGGCTTATACGATCTTCACACCGTGCGGGCGTTCGATGAGTTCGACTTCATACCCGTCCGGAGCGTCGATGAAAATAAAGCGGCTGCTGGAGGAGGTTGTGGTCGGCCCGTCCGTGATCGTGATGCCTTTTACGGTGAGGGTCGCGATGGTGTCGTCCATGTTTTCAACTTGAAAGGCCAGGTGAACGAGGTCTTCTTGCACTGTCACCGGTCCGCTCGGCGGAAAGCTGCAGAGTTCGATCAGCTCCTCGCTGTGGGGCGCTTTAAGAAAAGCCAGATGGGAGCCGCGCGGGGAGACCTTCCGTTCCAGCACTTCCAGACCAAGGACGCCGGTATAGAAGGCGATCGTCTGGTCCATGTCGCTGACCCGCATGCGGGTGTGGAGAAGCTTAGTAACTCGCATGAGCTCGTTCCAA
>JBEGVJ010000101.1:0-2577 GCA_041178465.1 Nitrospirota bacterium | reverse complement strand
TCTCGGAAGTTGCGCTGGCGCTCAAGGCCAAGAAGACCGTGATTCTGGTGGGCGCCGACAAGGCCGGGGTGGGGCTGTTCAAAAATCTCGCGCCGCATCTCGTCCATGCCGCCGCCTCGCCTGAGGAAGCGGTGAAACTGATCGGCGATCTGCTTTAGCAGGATGCTGAAAAAGTCCGCCAGCGGCACTCTCGTTGGGGAGAGGAGCGTATGGCTGATAGCTGATGGCTCGGAAAAAACACCGTCTGTCGTGAAGAGGAGTCGCTCATTGGTTTCGGCAGTTCTCGCTCTGACTTCTAGCCATAAGCCATACGCTATATGCTCTTTTCTTTGGACACGGACAAAAATGACGGCCCGTTTGAGCATCCTGAGATGATTCCGGCTCAGCACATAACGGAAGATTCCAATCTTGTTTCCCGTATCAACCGAGTGTTTCCGCAGCCTGCGAGGAGAGATATGACGATGAAACGGCACATCAACCAACGAATGGCTGAGCTGGCC
The DNA here is from genome assembly GCA_041178465.1 of Nitrospirota bacterium. Taxonomy (GTDB): domain Bacteria; phylum Nitrospirota; class Nitrospiria; order Nitrospirales; family Nitrospiraceae; genus Palsa-1315. The sequence continues at coordinate 2,077 of JBEGVJ010000101.1, read as the reverse complement.
CACTCTGAGATTCGGGCGATGACCCAGGCTTGTGTGAAGGCGCAGGGTCTCAACATGGCACAAGGGGTTTGCGACACGCCGGCGCCAGCGGTGGTGTTGCGGGCTGCGTCGGCGGCAATGGAACAGGGAAAGAACGTCTATTCGCGATTCGATGGATTGCCGGAACTGCGGCAGGCGATCGCCAAGAAGCTTGCGCAGTACAACGGCATCGTCGCGGATCCGGAAACGGACATTACGGTCAGCGCGGGCGCCACCGGCGCCTTTCATTGCGCCAGCCTGGCGCTGCTCAATCCCGGCGACGAGGTCATCCTCTTCGAGCCCTACTACCAGTATCATATCAGCGCGCTGCTGGCGGTTGAGGCGGTTCCGGTGAAGGTGAAGATGCAGGCTCCCGATTGGGCCTTGTCCGCCGCCGATATCGAGCGAGCGATCACGCCTCGAACCAAGGCCATCATCGTGAATTCGCCCGGCAATCCATCCGGGAAAGTATTCAGCCGGCAAGAACTGGAGATGATGGCTGCGATCGCGCAGCAACATGACTTGTTCGTCTTCACCGACGAAATCTACGAATACTTTCTGTACGACGGACGGACGCACATCAGCGTCGCCACCTTGCCTGGCATGGCAGACCGGACGATCACCATCGGCGGTTACTCCAAAACGTTCAGCATCACCGGCTGGCGCATCGGTTACAGCGTTGCGGCAGCGCGCTGGGCGCAGGCGATCGGCGCCATGAACGATCTGCTCTATGTCTGTGCCCCGACGCCATTGCAAGCAGGGGTGGCGGTGGGTATCCAGGAACTCCCCGGTTCGTTCTACCGCGACATGGCCCGGGACTATCAACAGAAACGCGATCGGTTCTGCGAAGCCCTCGCGAAGGCCGGTCTGGCGCCGTCGATTCCGCAGGGCGCCTACTATGTGTTGGCCGATGCGTCGCGTCTGCCTGGCACGACGGGAAAAGAGCGGGCCATGTTTCTCCTTGAAACGATCGGTTTGGGTTGCGTGCCCGGCGAGGCCTTTTTTTCAGGGCCTGAAGGGAAGCAGTTCATCCGATTCAGCTATGCAAAAACCGATGCCGATATTGATGACGCGTGCAGGCGTCTGGCGCGGCTCGACTAACAGGGGCGGGGAGCGGCCAGACGGTCCTTCACTGCGCGCGTTGCGCGAGCACAAAGGACGGTCTGGCCGCTCCCCTTTTGGCAAAGCAGGGGAAATCAGAAGACCCTCGCGCGCGTTTTACTCGATCGCTTGTCTGTCCATTTCTCGCATCGTACACAGCATGAAATGATAGAAGTGAGAGGCGACATGCTTTTACGATATATCGGTATTCCCATTTTGCTCGGTTGCTCGTTGCTGGCGGGAGCCTGCGCCAACCACGCGGTTCATCGGGACGTTTCCACGGCTTTTCAGCCAGGCGACCGCCGTATGTTGGCCGGTGAATGGGAATATGTGGATGGTGCCGTCGTCCGGTTGACACTCGACGAGCAGGGCAACGGTCGCTATGAATGGAAAGAGGGGCGCTTCGAGACGCAAACGCTCGTCGGTCATACCTGGCACGGCATGTGGTTTCAGAAAGAGAACGACCGGGACGGCGGATTTACCGTCGAGTTCTCGCAGGATTTTTCAGAAGGGGAAGGGCGCTGGTGGTATAGCCGGATCGGAGCCGATCCGGCACCCACGCAAAAGGGCGGAACGTTTCATCTCACGAGAAAAGATTCGCGGACAAGCTTGAGCGACACGCCCCCCGCTCCTTAGCAGAACGCCACTGCTCCTTACGCTTGCCACAATGGGAAAACAACGCGCAGGATGCTCGAAATGCTGTCCATGCCTGCGCGAGCACAGGGGACTCACCGGGCCACCTCTCCCCTTGCTAGGTTTTCGGGTTGACCGTTTCATACAGCGCTGCATAATCGGCCTCGCCCAATCCCTGCGCAATGGTCCGCTCCAGCACCGGCCTGATCCCATCCAGACTGCTCGTCGTCAGTGCGTACCGGGAGGCTTCTCGGAGAAAGAGATCCACGTCTTTCAGCAGGTGGCGTGTGGAAAAATTCGGATGCTGGTAGTCCCGCGTCAGCAG
>JBEGVJ010000100.1:0-39143 GCA_041178465.1 Nitrospirota bacterium | reverse complement strand
CCGGCCGATGGTCCGTCTTTCGGGATGGCTCCGGACGGCACATGGATATGGACGCCATTGCGTTTGAAGCGCGAGATATCCAGCCCCATGCTTTCCGCATGCGACCAGAGGTAGCTTCGCGCTGCCCTGGCAGATTCCTGCATGACGTCTCCCAACTGACCGGTGATCGTCAGTTCGTGGCTGCCGGGGAGCAGGGTGGTTTCGATATAGAGGACATCCCCGCCACTCGGAGTCCAAGCGAGCCCAGTGGCCACACCGGCTGGCAATATTTTACGCGCCTCCTCCGGCATGAATCGCTCGGAGCCGAGCCAGTTGTCGAGGATCTCGGCCTGGATAGTGACGGGCTGGCGCTCCTGGCCATCCGGCAGTTCGGCGAAGGTCAAGGCGACTTTTCTCGTCAGCCGTCCCAGCATCTGTTCGAGTTGCCGCACGCCAGCTTCCCGCGTGTAGCGGCTGATGACGAGATTGAGCACCTCATCTGACAGCAGCGCTTGGCTTGCATCCAGGCCCGCTTCCTTGAGCCGTCGCGGCCAGAGATAGCGGCGAGCGATCTCGGCTTTTTCCCGTTCGCTGTAACCCTGGAGCCGGATGATTTCCATCCGGTCGAGCAAGGGCTGGCTGATCGTATCCAGCGTGTTGGCGGTCGTAATGAAGAACACCTTCGACAGATCGAAGGGGAGATCCAAATAGTGGTCGCGGAAGGTGTGATTCTGCGCCGGATCCAGGATCTCCAGTAAGGCCGCAGCGGGATCGCCACGGAAGTCGCGGCCCATTTTATCGATCTCATCCAGCATCAATACGGGATTATTCACATTGGCTCGGCGCATGGCCTGAATGATCCGTCCTGGCAGGGCTCCGACGTAAGTCCGTCTATGACCGCGCAGCTCCGCTTCGTCATGTACGCCGCCCAGGCTCAGACGTTCGAAGGTCCGTCCCATGGATCTGGCAATTGACTGGCCCAGGCTGGTTTTGCCGACGCCAGGGGGGCCGAGCAGGCAGAGGATGGGCGCCTTGGCCGTGGGGTTTAATTTCAACACGGCCAGATGCTCAACGATCCGTTCCTTCACTTCTTTAATGCCGTAGTGGTCCTCTTCCAGCACCTGGCGAACCGCACTCAGCGCTAAACGGTCTTCCGAGGATTTTTTCCAGGGGAGTTCCAGCACCAGCTCGAGATAGGTCCTGAGGACCTGATGGTCAGGCGAGGAGGCTGGCACCTTGGCTAGTTTGGCAATCTCCCGCTCCGCTTCCTTTCGCACAGGGTCGGGAAGATCGGCCTCGTGAATCTTCTTTTTGAGTTCGGTGATCTCGTTCTCTTCTCCCTCGCCCTCGCCGAGTTCTTCTTGAATCGCCTTCAATTGTTCACGGAGAACGTATTCTCGCTGGGACTTGCCGATCTTGGCTTGCGCCTCGCTGGTGATCTTGTCCCGCAGCTGTAGGATTTGGATCTCTTTCGAGAGCGCTCCATACAGCGAGCGCAACAGCTCGACTGTGGAAGAACTTTCGAGCAGCTTTTGCTCGTCCTGCACGGTGAGATTGAGGAGTGAGGCCACGCGGTAGGCCAACGCGACGGGATTGTCCTCGGTGCTGAAGGCCACGGCTGCTTCCTGAATGCCGGGAGCCTGAATCAATCGAGGCAGATCTGTGACCAACCCCTGAATGGCTCGGTGAAGGGCCTGAACTTCAGTGCCCTGGTCCGCCGGGTGGTCGAGTCGCCGGGCTTCGACGAGAAGAAACGGTTTTGTTTGTTCGACCTTGAGCAATGCGACTCGTTCGAGCCCCTGCACGAGCGCATGGACCGTGCCGTCTTCCGACCGTCCGATCTGTTTCACCATGGCTTTGGTCCCGATCTGGTAGAGCTCGTCGAGCCCAGGCTCTTCCGTCAGGGGATCCCGCTGCGCGACCACGAGGATCGTTTTGTCTTCTGTTTTCATCGCCGCCTCTATGGCAGCAATCGACCGTTCACGCCCGACCGTCAAGGGCATCATGATTCCTGGGAAGAGGACCGTACGTTTAATCGGGAGGACCGGTAGCTGGACGGCCAATGTCTCGTTATTCATGTAGAAGCACCCCTTCGCTCGGTCGGTGAAAAGACACGAGATGTACGCATAAAAAAGAGATAGCTTCCGTCGAGCACAAGTCAAGAGGAGGGATGAAGGAGTCGTGGTAACTATAGGTAATAGCAGCGATGAGTCATGGGCTGATGCTCTTTAACGATCGACAAAGACTCCGCCTTGAGGATAGGAAAAGAGTCTTCCATCACGGGGACGAGTATCGACCAGCATTGATGAATCAGGTGACAGCGTATAGGTGTCTGTGCCCTCGAGATCGAAGAACCCTGCCACACTCTTCTCCGAGGAGTCTCCGAAGCCTGATTTGGCCTGGTAGTGATCTGCCCCTCCCTCGTCGATGAAGAGTCCCCAACCTGCATGGTCGGCTCGGCCAAGACCGGTCGAGCGGTCGAAGCCATAGGTGTCGCGGCCGGTGCCGGCATCGATCATTATGCTCACGCTGCTGTCCCAGGCCACTCCGCCATTATAAAAGGGGCCGGAGGAGCCATAGCGATCGTCTCCAACATGATCGATGAAGAGGCCGACCCCAAAGTGAGCGGACGCGCCATGGCCATAGCGCGCGGCCTGGTGCTCGTCGTTGCCGCTCAAGTCCAGCTTCATCCCGGTGCCGAAAAAATAGCCCTGCCCCTGCGAGAAGTTGGCGCTGTTGTAATGATCCTGGCCTTCGATATCCAGCAAGAGTCCCCAGCCACCGGCTAAGCTGTAGGCTTGCCACTCCAATCTCTTTGTCAGAATCCGTTGTCCCGATCCGGCACCCAGTCCGAAACAGTCGTACTGATAGAGGGGATCGCCCGGTTTCCCCGAGGGGGCATCCTGCGCATTATAGGCACTGGGATAGGCGTCGCCGCATTGGTAGTGGTCGTCGCCGGCGATGTCGATGACCGCGCCGACGCCCAAGGGGCCGCCGAATCCGATGGCGAAGCCGTGGCTGGTATAGCGGTCATTCCCTGCCGCATCGAGCAAGAGGCCGAGCCCTCCAATGGCCGCACCCTGGGTCAAGCGATTGCCCCTATAGACATCGTTGCCTTTGGCATCGAACAAGATCCCGAGTCCTCCGAATCCAGCGCCTCCCGATCCCATGCCAAGCTGGTAGATATCGTTGCCGGCGTGATCGATTAACAGCCCCACTCCCAGCCGGCCGGTTGCGAGTCCGAGCGGAGCCCCGTCATAGGTATCGTCTCCGTCGAGATCGATGGCGACGGCATTTCCCTGGTCTTCGTTTGCCGACGCGGCAATGATGCCTCGATAGCGATCGTTGCCACCCACATCGATAATCAGACCGAACCCCTTATCCAACTCATAGGTGTTCGGTCCTGGGCCGCCAATGATGATGAGTCCGTAGGATGTCTCTTGGACTAACAGGACGTCGCCTGTCACGCCGGGAGGAACGGAAGAAGCGGGCAGGGGTTTCGTCCAGGCCGTGGCGACCTGGTGCAGCCAGCGCTCGTTGGCGAGGCGAGCGAGCACCTGGGCTGCCGCAATGAGACTGGCATAATCGACCTGTTCCTCCAGCAGTTCGGCAAACCGGCGGTCGGCTTTAATTCGTACGCTCGTCTGGTCGGAAAGGCTCGAAATCTGCGGGATGAAATGTTCCGCTATCGATCCTGCATGGAGAAACAGGAAGTGCCGTTCTGCTTCGGTCAGATTTGTCAGCGCCTTTTCCCGGTGTAGCGACGCCTGCTCCAAGCTTCCCACCATGAAGGCCAGAAGGTCTTCGCGTGAAGAACTTGGCGGCAGCGGAACCGGCTTATAGAAGGTAGAGGTGCGATCCATGCCGGCTTCCAGCACATCGAGGAGGGCCGGAAGATTGACGGACCCTCCTTCCGCCATTTCGGCCAGCAAGAGTCCTTGGTGTTCCAAATCTGTCAGGCCATCCCAGGGCTGCGTGAGGGCCTTGACCACCAACCGACGTTTGAATTGCGCCGGGATTGTCTCGGCTGACTTGTGCGCGGTGAGCAGGTCGCTGTGATGGGAGCCTGTGAGCCGTTCGAAGTCTTTGCGGACGACAGGAGCCAGCCGATCGAGCACCGATTGGCGCATGTGGCTGCTGGGCGTATGAGGGGGGCCAGGCACGGCGAAGAAGCGTTGCATCGCACTACAGCCGGGAAGCGAGAAGAATAGGAGCAGACCCAGGAGAAGCGGCAGGGATCGATGCATCGTCTGTGTCTCCAGCATAGGGAGAGCCGCTATTCTGTGTCGCCGGGTGCAAGCGTCGCCTTGCGCATCGGCCCCGATACAATGAGAAATTCATACAAGCGGCATTCCAGCGGACCATTGAACAGCGGAATACGTTTCGATGGTGCGAGGCCGATTAACTTGGGGACTCGCAAATCGCCGGTAAAGATATAGGCCCGCCATCCGTTGAATCGCTGTTTCAGCCAGTCTCCCAGCTTGGGGTAGAAGGCATCGAGCTCCTCTGGTCTGCTGAGTCGGACTCCATAGGGAGGGTTGATTAAGATTACGCCTTGTTCAGCCGGGGCTTCGAGGTCGAGCACGTCGCTCTGTCTCAGGCGAATATCGATCCCGACCCCGGCTCCTTGAAACGTCCGTTGTGCGACCTTCACCGCGGCAGGATCCTGGTCGGATGCATAGATGGCGGCCGGCACGGTTGCCAATTGTTTCACCCTGGAGGCTTCGCGTAGATGTCCCCAGCGTTTGGCGTCGTGGACAATCAAACGCTCGAATCCGAAGGAGCGAGACTGTCCCGGCGCGATGCGACGCGCCATCAGCGCGGCTTCAAGGGGGATTGTCCCGCTGCCGCACATGGGATCGAGCAGCACTTCATTGGGGGTCCAGCCAGCCAGTTTCAGCAAGCCCGCAGCCAGGTTCTCTCGCAATGGGGCCTCGACGGATACGACACGGTGGCCTCGCTTGAAGAGTGGCTCACCGGAGGTGTCGAGATAGAAGGTCACTGTGGATTCATCGAGGAACGCGTCGATCCGGATATTCGGGTGACGCGTGTCCACGTCCGGTCTTTTATGGCGCACGGCCATGAACTTGTCACAGACTGCGTCTTTGATGCGGAGGGTGATGAAGTCCAGACTGGTGAGGGGGCAGCGGCGCGCACTCACCTTCACTTTAATGGTCTGTGACGACGTGAACCAGTCGGGCCAGGGGAGGCTGTAGGCGGCCCGGTAGACATCGTCTTCCGAGCGATAGGAAGTCTGCCCGACTTCCCAGAGCACACGGCTGGCAATATGACTTTTGAGATTGACCCAATACATCGTGGACCAGGGAGCCACGAAGGCGATCCCTCCGTCTGTCTTCGTGGTCATCGGCACGCCAAGGTCGTGAAGTTCCTGTTCGAGGACCCCCTCCAGCCCTTGCGGGCAGGGTGCAAAGAACCGTAGTTTTGTGCTATCCATGCTCATATAACGCCTCGCGAGACGTGCGGGACAGGCGAGACGCGCGAACCATTCTTTTCTCGCTCGTCACCCGGCACTCATCACACGTCACTAGCTATGAACTATTGCAGCGTCTGCGCCACGCCTGTCACGAAGAAAATTCCCGCTGGCGACAATCGCCCGCGGTTTGTTTGTGACTCATGCCAGACTATTCATTACCATAATCCGAAAATCGTCGCAGGCTGTATTCCTGAGTGGGGCGGCCAAATTCTTCTTTGCCGTCGTGCGATCGAGCCCAAGGCCGGTCTCTGGACCTTTCCTGCCGGCTTCATGGAGATCGGCGAGAGCACCGAGCAGGCAGCCGTTCGCGAGACCTTGGAGGAGGCGCAGGCGCAGGTGGAGCGCATCTGCCTCTTTGCGGTCCTGAGTCTCCCACACATCGGCCAGGCCTATTTGGTGTTCCGGGGGCCGATGCGCTCACCGGATTTCGGCGCTGGAGAGGAAAGCCTCGAGGTGCAGTTGTTTTCACTCGCTGCAATCCCCTGGGACCAGATCGCGTTTCCCGTGGTCAAGGACGCCCTGCGCCGCTATGTTGAGGATGTTACGCAGGGCGAGTTCCACGTGCATGTTGCCAGCTTGCCGGACCGGCTTACCTAACCTAACAGCTCGCTCCATCATTGAGTGCTGGAATCGTGAGAAGGGGCAGGCTGCGGCCCTCGTTCTCATGCAGAGAACGGAGGCCGTTTACCTCGGTGTAGTCTGCGGTCACGCCTTTCATTCGAGGCACACTCTGCCGATTCACCGCACTCATGAGCGGAGCTCTCTCCGGCGAATGATGCGGTGAATATCGACCAGGTGATCGTCTCGATCGATGGAGTAGAAAATCCGCCAGTCCTCGACCGCGTACTTGGAGAGGCCTGGCAGGTCCGGCGCGATCGGTTCGTGGCGCAAGTTATCGATGTTCGAGGCGATCCATTTCGTCTTGTCTAAGAGTCGCTGGGCGATGGACGGTTCGAGATCCGCAAGATCGTGGAGAATGGCAGGGCGATAGGCGAGTCGATACCAAGCCATGGCGTCTTACCAGCGGAGACCGAGCTGGTCGGCGATATCTTCGCCGGATAATCGTTGTGCGCTGGATAAGGATTCTTTTAAGCGGGCGCGCAAGCCATCGTCAAGTTGGAGTCCGAGGTCGGGGTCTCCCAGTAACTCGCGCAGGCGATCGTCGACGATGCCCCGCACAAGATCTTTCAGTTGATCTGGTGAGAGATGGGAGAGTTCCATACGGATAGAGGATACGGAGGCGAATGCCTGAAATGCAACTAAAGAGGAAGGGGTGATGGTGTCGCCAGCTTGCCGATTGACGCGTTGTGCGTAGACCGCGGCGCAGAGTGGCAAGGAGACGCAGATTGTGATAAATGTTCCCGCCGCTAGTATCGCTGGAATCGCTCGCTATATGTGCGTGCATTTCATTTTGCGATTTTTTCAGCGGACGGATCGTAAGAGAACCTGGAACCGTACGGAGGATTCGAACGATGAGGTTATTGGCATTTCTGCGAGGAGTCTGTATCAGTTGCCTGCTTTGTTGGGCCTTCACAGGTTCGCCGGTCAATGCCGAGCCTTCTGTCGCTGACGACCAGGCGACGATTTCCGCCGGGAATGCGGTTTCGTTGGAGTACACCCTGACCCTCGACGATCAATCCGTCCTCGAATCCAATGTCGGGAAGGAGCCCATGACGTATGTGCACGGAGCGCATGAGATCGTTCCCGGCTTGGAAGCCGCGTTGGAAGGTATGAAGAAAGGGGAGCGCAAGCACATAGCTGTCGCTCCGGCTGACGGATACGGGCCGATTGATCCGCAAGCAATTCGCGAGGTGAAGAAAGACCTCATTCCATCCGAGGCGCAAAACGTGGGCGCGCAACTCCAAGGGCAGGGTGCCGATGGATCGATTGCGTTCCCAATTGTCAGAGAGATCAAAGAGGAGACGGTGGTGCTGGATTTCAATCATCCGCTTGCAGGAAAGACGTTGCACTTTGACGTGACCGTTCTTGCCATTACCGCGGGGCCACTTCCAAAGTAGCCGCAGCGTATTGCAGGGATATCGACCGCATCATGCCTGCGCGGCCTGATTGCCGTTTGATTTTGGGTGGGCGCACTTCTAGAATGCCGCCATTGGATTGATTCTGCGATGCCCACCACCTCTCGTTCTCGGACAACCTCTCAGCGCAAGAAGAAGCCTTCAAAGAAGCCTCTCAGCCTCGATTCGTCGCTGAAGCGCCGCTTTCAGAATCGATTGCTCAAGTGGTATGAAAAGCATGGCCGAGATTTGCCTTGGCGAAAGACCTCCAACCCCTATCACATTCTGGTGTCTGAAGTGATGTTGCAACAGACACAGGTCGATCGGGTGATTCCGAAATACCACGAGTTTCTGGACCGTTATCCAAGCTTCGAAGAGTTGGCCGATGCGCCTGTCCTGGATGTGAAGAAGACCTGGTATCCGCTGGGCTACAATATTCGACCGGAACGGCTGCACAGTATCGCCTGCGAAACAGTGGAACGATATGGGGGGCATCTTCCGAGCGATGCGGAGGAGTTGTTGTCGTTCAAGGGAATCGGGCGGTACACGGCCGGCGCCATCCGGTCGTTTGCGTTCAACGAGGACGCGCCGATTCTGGATACGAACGTGATTCGGGTTCTGCATCGGGTGTTCGTCGCAAAGGGCGATCCCAAGACTCAGAAGCCAAAGCTCTGGCAATTGTCCGATGCGCTGATTCCGCGCGGGAAGGGTTATGACTTCAACCAGGCGATTATGGACTTTGGGGCGACCTGTTGCACGGCGCGAAACCCTTTCTGCCTGCAGTGCCCGATGAAATCATTCTGCAAAACATACCCGTTCGACGGGAAGTAGCCTGGAGCGACGGTTAGCTATGAAGGTCGTTGAAGTCGCTGCCGGTCTGGTTTATCGTGAGGGCCGCTACTTGATCGCACGGCGGAAGCCTGGCGTGCACTTGGCGGGCTTGTGGGAGTTTCCTGGCGGCAAGCGCGAGCAGGGGGAAACATTGGAAGAATGTCTGCAGCGAGAGCTGCTTGAGGAGCTGAACATTCATATCGACGTACCGATACCCTTTCAGACTATTCGGCACCAATACCCTGAGAAAATTGTGGAGCTGCATTTTTTCCGTTGCGGGATCGAAGCGGGCCACGCTACGGCGCTCGACTGTGCAGAGATTCGATGGGTTTGGCCTCACGAGCTGGCGGACTTTGAATTCCCGCCCGCGGATCGTCCGATCATCGAAATATTACGGAGACAAAACATGGGACAGGCGTCATGAAAGTCGTCCTCGACATTGAAACGGTTCAGACGCCTCGTGAGGAATGGGCGCGTCTCGCAGGCAAGCTCCCGGCGAACGGCGAATCTGCGCTGCCCGACGAGGCCTACGATTTGTTTACAGCTGGGGCTGCCGATGAACAGCGGCGCGCCGATGATGAACAATATGCGAAGTCAGCCTTCGATGGGACGTTCAGCCGGATCGTCTGTATCGGTTTGTTGGAATTTTCAGACCAGCTTGAACCTCGCGGAGCGGTGGCTTGGTACGGCAGGAATGAGCGGGAGTTGTTGCAGCAATTCTGGAATCGTCTGGCGCAGAGCCGTCCGTCGCTCTTCATCACCCATAATGGCCTGGGTTTCGACCTGCCGTTCATTAAGAAGCGCTCGATCATCCATCAAGTTAAGCCAAGCCTGGACATTAACCTTGCCAAGTTCCGCACGGAGCCGGTCTACGATACGATGGCGGTGTGGAGCAATTGGGATACGCGAGGATGGGTGAAGCTCGATGTGCTGGCGAGAGCGTTGAACGTCGAAACTAAATCGGGGAGCGGGGCGCAGGTGGCTGAGATGTGGGAGAAAGGGCAGGGGCTCGAGTTGGCTCGGTACTGCCTCCAAGATACGTATGTGACCTATGCCTGTTATTCTCGAATGACCTTCAAGCCACCTCTGTCCAGTGAGGTGGTGTTGCTCCACCCGGAATTGCTGAATGTCGGTTGAGGCAGGCTAGCGCGTCCTTGTTGCTTCCACCGGTTTCTTTTTCGGTGTGCGCGGCAGACTCGGGCGCAAAGCCTGTCGGTTTGTTTCCATTGCTAATCGTCAAATAGATCGATCCATTTCGCACATAAATGCTGGCCGTCGCATTCTGCGCAACGTTTGTTCCGCTCGCGCACCCCGTGACGATGAGGGTGAATGCGACGATTCTGAAAAGGCGGTGCGTGACCGGACTTTGCAAGTTTGCAGGCAGCAAATGGTTTCTCGCTCAGACGCTCCCATTTGTCAGGCCAGACGCAAGCGATGATTGGATGATTCGTGGTGGGGAGACGGAGGGGCGGGGAATTCGAGCGATTACCAGATTCCCAATCCCATCAATGTCATGCTGAGCGCAATCCATCCGAAGAGCCCCATCGCAATAATGGTTTCCAGGCTCGTGGAAGTGTCCACGCTTTCTTTCATGCTGTGATTTTGATTCTTGATCATATTTCGTCTCCGGGGAATGGGTGGGTCGAAACGAATTGTGGGCGATCTTCTAATTTTGAAAGCAAGTAGTATGCCTTAGCCTTGACGTGGCAGATTCAGAGTTTTATCAGGGTGATGTGGATGAGCTAACGAAGGTTATTGCAGGGTGAACCGACTAAGCCATAACAAAAAGTAACGCATTATATAATATTGTCCATGTGTATGGCAATGTTGAATTATATGGCTGATCAGAGCTGATCTATCTGATGATGTATGGGGAGAGGTTAGCTGTATCTACGGGAATCGCATCGCGGATGCAGCCGTACCTCATTTCTTGAGAGCTATGCGGGAAGGAGAGACTCGGAGAACAGGTTCTGTTCGAAAGTGTGCGTTGAGTGGCGTGTCCTATAAATGACGTTGGTCAATCCACCGGAGGACGTTCCGCATACAAAGTCGTAGACGAAGCGTCGTAGATGGCAAGGTGGAGCAGGTCTCCCGGCTGAGAAGAGATGGCCTGCTTGTCCCAGATGACGGTGATGTTGCCATCGTTTTTTCCCATGCCCTGTGCTGCTGACCGTTTGGCATTGCCTTCGACTAAGATGGGGATGGTGGACTTGAGGTATTCACGGTTCCGCTCGTAAGAAATATTCCGTTGGAGGTCGAAAAGTCGCGTCACCCGCTCGGTTTTGATCTCCTCGGAAATATCATCGGAAAATTTGCGAGCGGCGATGGTGTTCTTGCGCTCGGAATACTTGAAGATAAAGGCCGAGTGAAACCGTATCTCTTCGACAAGCCGGTACGTCCGGGCAAAGTCTTCATCGCTTTCCCCTGAGAAACCACAAATAATATCGGTGCTGAGGACGATGTCGGATCGCAGGGTGCGGATACGGTCGACTAAGGCGCGATACTCATTGATCGAATAGGTGCGATTCATCAAGCCAAGGATGCGGTCGCTCCCGGATTGAAGCGGCAAATGAATTTGCTTGCAGATCCGGGGATGGGATACGACGGCTTCCAGCAATGAAAGCGGGAAATCTTTAGGGTGCGGGGACGTAAACCGCACTCGTTCGATGCCGGGGACATCCGCGACGGCCATGATCAGTCGCGCAAAGTCCCAGTCGCCGCACCGGTATGAATTGACGTTTTGGCCGAGGAGCGTGATTTGCTTGAAGCCCTGCGCGGCGATGCGATGGGCTTCCTGGATAATGCCCTCTGCTTCACGGGAGCGTTCGCGACCTCGCGTATAGGGGACCACGCAGAAACTGCAGAAGTTGTCGCAGCCTCGCATGACGGCGATCCAGGCATTCACTCCGTCGTTTCGGTCCGGTATCACATCGTGATAGGTCTCATATTCCGAGAGGTCGACTGCGAGTCCTTTCTGATCCAACCCCTCTTCTTGCGAGAGCATCGCGTTGCGGATCAACATCGGCAGCTGGCGATAGGCGTCTGGGCCGGCGAGCACATCGACCAGCGGCTGGATGTCCGTCAGCTCCTCTTTCAGGTTTTGCGCCATGCAGCCTAAGACGCCTACGACCAATGGACGCTGTCGCTTGATCTTTTTAAGTTCGGACAGGTGCTTATAGACTTTGTTGTGGGCATTCTCGCGAATGGCACAGGTGTTCATCAGGATGACGTCTGCGCGCTCCCGCTCGTCGGTAAATACGAATCCATCCTGTTTCATCAGCGAGCGCACGAGTTCCGAGTCGTACTCGTTCATCTGGCAGCCAAAGGTTTCAAGATGTACGTGAGTCGGCGCGGGTGTGGGCTTCATCGTATCGGACGGTTTCATCATAGCGCGCCATTATAGGGAGATCCTCATGATAGGAGCAAGGATCTCCGATGCGTGCATTACTACATGCGGCGCCGGTTGAAGGCCCTCGGAGGCCATGGTAGGATTTTGTCCGTTATGACACCTTCGCCGTTCACTGCCGCCATCCTCACTCTTGTGTTTTTTAGCCTTCCCGTGTCCGGAGGGTGGACGAAGGAAACCCTCCCGATCGAGCCGGACCTTGCGACCAGGATCGACGAACATTACGATCACGAAGCGCGGCTCTTTTTGATGCTGTACTCGCTCCACGGAGATGGCCACGTCGATTATGTCACGGGCCGGTTGGTTCACGAGTATGCCCGGAGCAACTATGGGAATCCGGTGTACCAGACGGAGGCCTATCCCTTGTTCTACTGGTGGAACCACACGATGTATAACGATCCGGAGCAGGATGGCGTGAATGGCAATGAACGGGTCTATCAAGAAAACATGGAGTTTGACATTTCCCGCTATAAACCCTGCAGCTTCAACGGGCAACCGTGTTGAGTGTCCGTGCGCGAGTACTTGGAGAGATGCACTAACGTTTATTTCTCCCATTCCTTTGTCTTCTCGATTGCGTTTAAGAATCTCCTGAGTCTCTTCTCTGTTTCAGTGATATGCTACGTTCGCATGCGTACTGAAACGGCTTGATGAAACTCTCACCACTCATCCAGACTCTTGCGAACCGACGTATCGGCATCATGTTGCCCTTGGGGTTCGCTTCGGGGCTGCCATTGGCGCTTACAGCGGGAACGCTGCAGGCCTGGCTGACTGTCGTCGGACTCGACCTGAAGACCATCGGCATCTTTACGCTCGTCGGGCTTCCGTACGCGTTGAAGTTCTTGTGGGCTCCGCTGATGGACCGCGTGGTTCCCCCCTGGCTGGGGCGCCGACGTGGATGGATGCTGGTGATGCAACTCGGCGTCGCCATCGGGCTAGCGACTATGGCCGTGATAGGCCCAGGCGATCGCCCGGAGATCCTTGGGGCTCTGGCCCTCGTGGTGGCGTTTCTTTCTGCCTCGCTCGACATCGTCTTTGATGCCTATCGAACCGATCTATTGTTGCGGCCGGAACGAGGATTCGGCGCAGCCGTGTGGGTGAACGGCTATCGATTTGCGCTGTTGCTGGCGAGCGCCGGCGCCTTGCTGTTAGCTGGCCATATCGGATGGCAGAATACCTATTTGCTGCTTGCCGGGCTTATGGCGACAGGAGTCGTCACGATTTTTGCGAGCCCGGAACCGTTGGCGCCGAGCGCGCCTCCTGCCAGTTTGGCCGAGGCGGTTGGCGGACCGTTGAAAGAGCTGTTCGCCCGGCCCGGGGTAGTTGGGCTCCTCGCCCTCATTGTCTTCTATAAAATCGGAGATGCCATCGCGGCTTCTCTGCAAACGGCGTTTCTCATCGGAGGGTTGGGCTTCTCCGTCAGCGAGGTCGGGTATGTGAAGGGCCTCGGGCTCGGAGCCACTCTTGTCGGCGCATTGGCGGGGGGTGTCGCCATGGCCAAGATCGGAATGGTTCGCTCGCTATTGTTCTTCGGGCTCTTGCAAGCGGTTTCAAATTTGGGATTTATGTGGCTTGCGTGGATGGGGAAGAGTTACGCGGCACTGACCACATCGATTCTCATCGAGAATGTGACCGGTGGCATGGGCACCGCAGCGTTTGTTGCTTTGATTATGTCGCTCTGCAACCATCGGTATACGGCGACTCAGTTCGCGCTGCTGTCGTCATTGGAATCGCTTGGCCGAGTGTTCTCCGGGCGTCCGTCTGCCGACTTGGTTGAGATGGTCGGCTGGGCACAGTTTTTTTTCTGGTCATTCGTGATCGCCCTGCCTGGCATCTGGCTGGTGTGGGCTCTTCGAGCGCAGTTGCATCAAGAAGCCGGTTGCGATGGCAAGCCAGAGTCGGCTTAGCCGATCGATGACGGCTGTATGCGACGTTGGAGAAACAAAACAAACAGCATCAATGTCGGAAGGGGTGCCAGGACGAAGGGAACGAGCCAGATCCACACATTTTTCCCGCGCATACGGGCTTGATCGAGCATCCAGACAAAAACCCACGCGATCAAACCGACATAGTTGAGAGCCATCCAGCGCGTTGTATGAATTTTGAGACCGCTTGTGTTGTCCGGAGCTGCGTTGAGGAGAAAAACTCCTAGCATGAGCACAAATAATCCTAATAAGACTGTGACAAGGCGCTTGCTCCAGACGAACATAATAATCCTCCTGACCCGGGCCATGTGAGCAGCGTAAGTGCTGCAACAGACCTGTCGGGTGTAGGCTAATCATGCCGCTTCTGTTTGTCAAAGGAAGCAGCCCACACGTCCTGTCTGTTTAGTCTGTTGTATTTTGACGGTCTCCACAATATGAGGATCTCGATGGGTCTCCTGCGTTTGGGCCTGATCGCCACAACATTGGCCGTGAGCGTCCTGCTGGCACTGACAAATCCCACCACGGATCAATATCTGAGCTTCATGCAGACGGAGCTTATCAAGGCCATAGATCGAATGGATCAATCTGCCACCGAGCGGGAGGACGCGGTGGTTCGAAATATTTTTCGCAGGCACAGTCAGGAGCTACTGAATAGTATGGTCCGTCCCCACACTGTTCGCCGCAATTGGGGCCTTCTCAGCCGGTTTGAAACCACGGTGCTGGGTACTCGTGTTGTGGTTATCGGTATCGGGAACCGATTCATTCCGATTGAAGGGGTCGACGACGCCATTTTGACCCTCGGACGTCGTGTCTTTTAGTTTTTTTTCGAGCGGGTGGTTTTATGGCCTCAATTGGGCGCTATTTTTGATTCCTTGACTGTGGATAAGTCGACACAAATACCCGAGAAATGGCGCCTAGCAAGACATTTCAGTTATCCACAGGATCTCCTCAGTTTCCCCAATCAACCACTACATTTAGTGTTGACAATTTTTACGGATAGCTATATGTAGTTGTTCCTCGACCTGATCGAGTGTTGAGACACCAAAGTTATGGCACTCAAAGTTACTGTGGCCCTATCGGTATCGACGACTGATTATTTCGTTAAATGGATAGCGAGTAGTCTCACACCAACCACGCAGACTGGGGAGGGGAAATCGTGAGAATAGAACGTCGATTTACACGTCGCGGACAAAGTCCCTATGAAGGCCTAAAGTTCGTGAAGCGTTCGTCGGAAATTCGTAACCCCGACGGGTCGACCGTATTCAAGTTGGAGAACATCGATATTCCAGAACCCTGGACCCAGCTTGCGATCGATATCCTTGCTCAGAAATATTTCCGGAAAGCCGGAGTGCCGCAGCGAGATGAGGCGGGGAATCCGATCCTCGGCGCAGACGGCAACCCGCAATTGGGTGGAGAGCGCGATTCCCGGCAAGTGTTTGAACGGCTCGCCGGTTGTTGGACCTCATGGGGGAAAAACTTCGGCTATTTCAAAACGCCCGAAGATAGTGATGCCTTCCATGATGAGCTCTGCTACATGCTCGCCTATCAGATGGTCGCGCCGAACTCTCCCCAGTGGTTCAATACGGGACTTCATTATGCCTATGGACTCTCAGGGCCTGCTCAAGGGCATTACTACGTTGACCCGAAGACCCGTGAGGTCGTCAAAGCCACCAACGCATTCGAACATCCGCAGCCGCACGCCTGTTTCATTCAATCCGTCGACGACGACCTGGTCAGCGAGGGCGGCATCATGGATCTCTGGGTGCGGGAGGCGCGCCTGTTCAAATACGGATCAGGGACCGGCACGAACTTTTCCAAGCTTCGCGGCGATGCCGAGCCCTTGTCAGGTGGCGGACGCTCGTCCGGATTGATGTCTTTTCTGCGCATCGGCGATCGAGCCGCCGGCGCGATTAAGTCGGGCGGGACGACCAGGCGGGCCGCCAAAATGGTTTGTCTCGATTTGGATCACCCCGACATCGAAGAATTTATCAATTGGAAAGTCGTGGAAGAGCAAAAAGTCGCCGCCATGGTGACCGGTTCGAAAATCTGCGCTCAGCGCCTCAATGCCGTTCTCAAGGCCTGCCACGTCGTCGATGACGCCGGTCAGGTGAAAATTGAGATCGACGCCAAGCAGAATCCGATCCTCAAGGAAGCCCTGGCAGCTGCCAGGCGGGATATGGTTCCGGAAGCCTATATCCAACGGATGTTTTCCTATGCGCAGCAAGGGTTCACCCATTTTGCGTTTCATGAGTACGACACGAATTGGGACGGCAAGGCCTACCAGACTGTGTCCGGCCAGAACTCCAACAACAGCGTGCGCATTCCCAACGAATTTTTTGCGGCGTTGGAAGCGGACGGCGATTGGCAACTCAAACGCCGGATCGATGGCAAAGTCTCCAAGACGCTCAAGGCGCGGGACCTCTGGGATCAGATCGCGTGGGCCGCTTGGATTTGCGCGGATCCCGGCACGCAGTACGACACCACCATCAACGAATGGCACACTTGCCCTGAGGATGGCCGTATCAACGCCTCCAATCCTTGCTCGGAATACATGTTCCTCGACGATACGGCGTGCAATTTGGCCTCGCTGAACCTCGGTCAATTCTTTTCGACCGACGCGCAGTTCGAGCTGGAGAATTTTCGCCACGCTGTGCGCCTCTGGACGATCGTGCTGGAGATCAGCGTCCTCATGGCATCCTTTCCCAGCCGTTCGATTGCCGAGAAGAGTTATCAGTTCCGCACGCTGGGGCTCGGCTATGCCAACTTGGGCACGGTGCTGATGCGGCAGGGTATTCCGTACGATTCTCCCAAGGCGCTGGCGATCTGCGGCGCGCTGTCCGCTATCATGACCGGCGAAGCCTACAGCACATCGGCTGAAATGGCCGCAGAGCTGTGGCCGTTCCCGGGCTATGCCAAAAATCGCGAGGCCATGTTGCGCGTCATCCGTAATCACCGGCGCGCCGCGTACAATGCCGCTCCGGAAGAATACGAAGACTTGACGATTACACCGATTGGGATCCAGCCGGAGTATTGCCCGCCTGACCTGCTCGTGGCCGCACGCCGTGCATGGGACCGGGCCCTCGAATTGGGGACGGCCTACGGGTATCGCAATGCGCAGGTCACGGTCATCGCTCCGACAGGAACGATCGGGCTCGTGATGGATTGCGACACGACCGGCATCGAGCCGGATTTCGCGCTCGTGAAATTCAAGAAGCTGGCAGGCGGAGGCTATTTCAAGATCATCAATCAAAGCATTCCTGCCGCCCTCAGAGCGTTGGAACACACCGAGTCTCAGATTCAGGACATCGTGAACTACTGCGCCGGTCGGCAGACCTTGCAAACTGCGCCATTCATCAACCATGAGACGCTGAAGCAGAAGGGGTTCGACGACGCCGCGCTCGCGCGACTGGAAGGCGGGTTGGCCCAGGCTTTCGAGATTCAATTTGCGTTTAATAAGTATGCGTTGGGTGAGGAGTTCTGCCGGGAGAAGCTGGGATTGACCGACGCGCAATTGAACGAATCCAATTTCAATATGCTGCGGGTGCTGGGATTTACTCAAGAAGAAATCGCCGCGGCCAACGACTATTGCTGTGGCACCATGACGGTAGAGGGGGCGCCCCACCTTAAGGCCGAGCACCTTCCGATCTTCGATTGTGCCAATCGATGCGGCCGGATCGGCCAGCGCTATATTGCTGTCGATGCGCACATCCGCATGATGTCGGCGGCGCAGCCGTTCATCAGTGGCGCGATCAGCAAAACGATTAACATGCCGGCCGACGCAACGCTGGACGAGGTCAAGTCATCGTATCTCTTTGCCTGGAAGAGCATGGTTAAGGCCGTGGCCTTGTATCGCGACGGCTCAAAGTTGAGTCAACCGCTATCGGCTTCAACGGATAGCGGCAAGACGATCGAGGGCTCGTCCGAAATCTTGTCGATAGCGGAAAAAGTCACTGAGCGAGTGTTGGTGCGGTACTTGGCGAAACGCCGGCCGCTTCCGGGCCGACGCAACGGGTACACGCAGAAGGCTGTTGTCGGAGGGCATAAGCTCTATCTCCGCACTGGTGAATATGAAGACGGCACGTGCGGAGAAATCTTTCTCGATATGCATAAGGAAGGGGCCGCATTCCGCAGCCTCATGAACTGTTTTGCCATTGCCATTTCACTCGGACTGCAGCATGGCGTACCGCTGGAAGAGTTTGTCGAGGCCTTTGTCTTTACCCGTTTTGAACCGAACGGTCCGGTCAAATTGAACGACCGTATCAAGATGTCTACGTCGATCATCGACTACATCTTCCGCGAGCTGGCCGTGACCTATCTGGACCGCTACGATTTGGCGCAGGTCAAGGAAGAGGATCTGCGAATGGATTCGGTCAAAAAGGACGAGCAGGATCCTGAATGTGTCGAAGAGGAAGCCACTCCGGAAACGCTCGCGGCGACCTCCGTCAGCACCGATATATTTCCTGCACGGCGCGGGGCGATGCCCCGTCATAAGGGCAATGGCCATGGCAGTGGAAACGGAAATGCAAATGGAAACGGCAGCGTCACCCATACAGTCGAACTGAAGCGTGAAACTCTGACCCTGACTGCTATTCAAATGGCGCGGCAAAAAGGCTATGAGGGAGACCCCTGCTCCGAGTGCAAGCAGTTCACGATGGTGCGGAACGGGACCTGTCTCAAGTGTGAAACCTGCGGCACCACGAGCGGCTGCTCGTAAGCACGAGGGCTTGATGAGCACGGCTTTCCGGGAACAGGGTATCGAGACGATTCACGATCGGGTGGTCAGTCTCGTCGCGCAGCGATGGGCGAAGGCCTTTCATGGTAAGATTACGATCCACACGAGTCTTGAGCAAGATCCCTGGCCGACCCTCGGCAGCAGAGCGATATCGCCGGATGGCAGGTGAGCTCCGCCGGCAATTCGATGGAATGGATGGCTGAGGTGGAAACCGCCGACTCGATCGAGAACGTTGAAACCCTATCAAAATGGAAGCAGGCGATGGTTCAGGGCATTCCGTTCTATCTGTTCGTGCCACGCGGCCTCAAAGAGTCGGCACAGAAGCTGGCGGATGATGCCTCTGTCCACTTTAGCGGTATTTACGAGTACACGTTTGTGAACGATCTCTGTCAGGTGCTCTAAATCATGCGTCCATCGGTCACGGAGTAACGGTCATGCCTACAACGACTCAATTGGTCATTAGCGGACTGAGCAAACCTGGCGTCATGGCACAAGTCGCCCAGGTTCTGGGCGAGGCAAAGGTCAATATCAAAGCCTTTTCCGCTCCGGAAGTGACTGGGACTGGAAAGCTGCGATTGCTGGTGGCGGATCTTGAGGGAGCCCGTGCGGCGCTGAAAGCTGCGAAGATCAAGTTTACAGAGGAAACGGCCTTGTTGCTGAGCCTCGAAAATAAACCGGGGGCATTGAAGGAAGTGGCAGATCTGTTGACCAAGGCCCGTATCAATATTAAATGCGGCTATTGCACCCCTTCCCGCGAGGGGAAACGTGCAATCGTGGTTCTCACTGTGTCAAACACTGCAAAAGCGCTTACCATTCTACGAGATCAATCTCTGGACGAGTTCTAGTGATGTCTCGTGGGCCTCACGCCTATTGGCCTCGCAATCTGGTCCTTCTTTTCTGGCTTTTCCTTGCTGTAACCCTCACCGCTTGCGGGGGTGCCCCTAAACCAGTCTACTTTCCTGGCTATCCTGTCGGGTTTGTCGAACGAGGTGTTGCCTCATGGTACGGACCAGGGTTTCATGGGAACAAGACGGCCAACGGTGAGCGGTATGATATGCATCAGCTGACGGCTGCACATCGGACCTTGCCGCTCGGCTCGATAGCAGTGGTTCGATCGATCAGGACGGGTCGACAGGTGACTGTTCGCATTAATGACCGTGGGCCGTTCGCGAAAGGACGGGTACTCGATCTCTCGCTCGCCGGGGCGCAAGCGCTCGGGATGACCGGGGCCGGAACCGACCAGATTGAGCTACGCGTCGTGGGCTATCAAGGGCGGACTGCCGATATGGGTGTCCTGCGAGTCCAAGTTGGGTCCTTTGCCGAGCAGCAGAATGCCCTCAACTTGTTAGAACGAGTCAAGCATCTCTACGCAGGAGGCAGAGTCCAGGCTGTCGATCTGCCTGAAGGAAAACGATATCGAGTTCAGATTGGCCAGTTTTCAACCGAGGCACAAGCAGAAGCTGCGGCTTCCCACCTTGAATCTTCCTTTGCGCTTCAGTCCTTTGTCTTTCGAGACGACATCTAGCTCCTCCGTATCTCCTTCCCGCAACCAGTCAAACGCATGAGTGATTACATGGCACCGTAGTCTAACCATATGATATTACAGCTTGTTTTTATCTTACACTTGCTCGCAGCCCTATCCTGTGATACATGTACTGTCCAATGGATACAGGTCCTATAGGCCCCTACCGCGTCACACTGTTCTGCCAACGCTCACATTGCCGGTCCAAGGCAATAGAGAATAGCCCCTGGGCCTTCTGGCATTTCTGGCCGACTAACCGGGTCGGTCTCCTCTAAATAGGTTGCAACTCATGGATGTGCTAATCCTCTTAGCTCTTATTGTTATTTCAGCCGTGATATCGACGGCCGAGATTGGGTTTTTTGCGGTCAACGAAACGAAACTGCGGGCACTCGCCCAAACTGGCAGTGCCCGAGCGAAGTTGGCCCTACAGCTCCGCAGTGATCCGCAAAAGCTCCTGTCAACTATTCTCGTCGGCGATCGTCTGGTCGGCGTGGCGACGCCGATGTACGCCACCTTTCTGACGCTGAACATCTATGGAGGCCGCACATTTTTCGATGAGGCGATTGCCGTCATGGTTGGCCTGCTAACCTTTGTCCTCTTGGTGGCCGTCGATGTGATCCCCAAAACGCTTGCCGCCAAGTTCGCAGTCCCGGTTACGCTGAACATGGCCTATCCTGTCTATGGGGTTCAGTTACTTCTCAAGCCGTTCTTGTTTGTGATTGTCCCGTTGATCCACAAACTGACCGGCGGGAAGGGTCTGACGCTTCCCCTCGTGACCGAGGAAGAATTGAAAATTATGCTGGATGAGGGGGGGAAGACCGGGACAATCGAGGTTGAGAAGGTGAAGATGATTAAAAATGTCTTCCAGCTCAAAGACATCACGGCTGAAGACGCGATGACCCCTCGCCTCTATGTCTTTTCATTGGACGGGAACCTTCGCCTAAAAGAGGCTCAGGAACTCCTCTATAACTCGAAATATTCCAGGATTCCCGTGTATGACGGTGCGCTTGATAACATTACGGGCATTCTCTATAAGACGCGGGCCTTGACAGAACTCGCCAAGGGGCAGAATGAGGCCAAGCTCAAGGACATTGCCTATCCCCCGCTGTTCGTTCCCTCAGGCAAGACGGCGGATGACCTCATGAAGCAGTTTCAGCAAGAGAAGCGGCATATGGCCGTCGTGGTCAATGAATTCGGCGGCGTGATGGGAATCGTGACGCTTGAAGATCTTCTCGAAGAAGTGGTCGGGGAGATCATGGACGAGACCGATATCACGGAAGAACTCATCAAACGGTTAGGGAAGAATCATATCCTCGTGCATGGCAGAACCGAAGTGCGCAAGATCAATGATTTCTTGAAGGTCGACCTCGGCGATGAAGCGGTGACGATCGGCGGCCTCATTCAACAGGAAATCGGCCGAATCCCCAAGGTGGGAGAGGAAGTGCGGATCGCCAACTGCCGCATCCTCATCCATGAAGCCGAACCTCGATCCATCCGCAGCGTTCAGATTTATCGTGAGGAGAAATCGCCGGCTCACGTCGAATCTCAGAACCTCGACCTCGTCAGCTAAGTCCTTTCCCATCCTTTTCGACCAGTGAAGCAAACTCCTGTTCCGTTAAAATTGTCACTCCCAGGGTGCGGGCTTGATCCAGCTTGGAGCCAGGGTCCCGTCCGGCCACCACATAGGATGTTTTCTTGCTCACGCTTGATGATACGCGTCCTCCCACTGCTTCGACGGCTCGCTGCGCGTCGTCTCGCGTGAAGCGATCCAGTCCACCAGTGAATACGAACGTTTTCCCTGCGAGGGGCGACTCCTTTCGACCGCCTGTTGCCATGCCGGGTCCAACCTGCACGCCTAACTCCTGGAGCTGTGCGATGACCTCACGGTTATGCGGCTCCGAGCAATAGGCCGCCAGGCTGTCAGAAATTTCAGTGCCGATCTCGCGAATCTGTTGCAGCCGTTCCCGGTCTGCCGTCATGATCTCATCGAGCGATCCGAACTCGCGGGCCAGAACTTTTGCAATATGCTGTCCGACCTGCCGGATCCCAAGTCCCAACAAAAAGCGATCCAGGGGAACGGCTTTACTGCCAGCAATCGCTTCCAAGAGAAGGGTCGCGGATCGATCGGCAAATCCCGCTAGCTTGAGGAGATCGGCTTTGGTCAGGCAATAGAGGTCGGCGAGTGACCGCACCAATCCTTGATCGACCAGCTGCGCCACTGTCTTCTTTCCCAAGCCTTCGATGTTGAGCGCGTGTTTAGACGCAAAATGTTCGATCGCGCCTTTCAGCTGAGCGCCGCAGACCGACTGACCGGTGCAGTAGAAATACGCGCCCTCGCGGCCGACGCTCGATCCGCACACAGGACAATGATCCGGCATGTGAAAGGGAGCCCTGCGTTGCTCACCGGGGACAGGGACTCGCTCGGCAATCGCGGGAATCACGTCGCCGGCCCGTTCCACCTTGACGGTATCGCCGATCCGAATGTCTTTCCGTGCGACTTCATCGGCGTTGTGCAAGGTCGCCCGGCTGATGGTGACACCACCGACTTCCACCGGTTTTAACAGCGCAACCGGCGTGAGCGTTCCGGTTCTCCCGACGGAGACGACGATATCCTGCACGACAGTGATTTCTTTGCGCGGGGCAAATTTATAGGCAATGGCCCAGCGGGGGCTGCGAGACTTCATGCCCAAGCGATCTTGCCAGTCCCGGCGATTGACCTTTACTACTACGCCATCGATTTCAAAGGGCAGCTGATCCCGAATCGATCCCATTTCTCGGTGAAAATCGATCACCGTCTCGATCGAGCCGCAGAGTTTCCGATGCGTCGGCACAGGGAGCCCCCACTCGGCCAACCGCTTCAGCTCGTCCCAATGTGTGGGGGGAGCAGGCGTGGATACGGCCATGATTTCGTAACAGGTCACAACCAGCGGACGGGTCGCCGTAATCGTGGAGTCCAGTTGTCGGAGCGAGCCGGATGCCGCATTGCGCGGATTGGCAAAGGCGTCGTCGCCCCGTTCCGTCATGCGTCGATTCAAGGCCTGGAAATCGTCGAGGCGCATGTATACTTCGCCCCGCACGACAAGATGATCAGGGAGGCCCGATTGCGCTTGCAACTGCAATGGCAGGGAACGAATCGTGCGAAGGTTGACGGTCACATCCTCTCCGGTCGTTCCGTCCCCTCTGGTCGCTCCACGGGTAAAGATTCCCCGGTCGTACACCAGTTCAACCGATAATCCGTCGAACTTCGGTTCCGCGCTATATTCAACGGAAGGAGTTTCCAGCTCACGTTTCATCCGTTGATCGAATGCGTGAACCTCGTCCCGATCGACAATCGAATCCAGGCTCAGCATCGGCTGTTCGTGGGGAACCTTGTTCAGCGATTCAAGCGGTGGCGCGCCAACCCGTTGTGTCGGGGAATCTGGCGTGACAAGCTCCGGGTGGACTCGTTCCAGATCGATCAGCTCGCGGAACAGACGATCGTATTCTGCGTCTGAGATCTCCGGCCGATCCTTGGCGTAGTACAAGTTGTCATGGCGACGAATTTTGTTTCTCAGGGCGGTCAAACGGGCGAGGATGTCAGCGTGTGCCATGTTGGTCAATTCAACGACATGCACATAAACTGATTGAATACAACGCGCGGCATCGCTGCGAATGCCATGACCGCTCAGCGCATGAACAGCGTCTGGATTGATCGATCGCTTGGCCTGAAACGCGCACGCGCGGGATCAAGGCAAAACGTTTTTCATGCTGTTGGGCCGTCTGCTGCCAGCGCATCATGGGAAAATTAACGGATGTGAGGGGCGCAACGTCACAGTCTCAAGGGTGATTGCTCGCGCCGCTTGAGAGGGAAATGTTGAAGCCATCGGTATCGATAGATTGGTAACGAGTAGGGGGATGATGTAATCGCATCGACCGTATCATAGGGGCAGGGAGTTGGTCAAACGGCGAAGATGCCATATTCGCTTTGACTTTCGCCGCGTTAGACACTATTCTACATGATCTGGTTGAGTCGATTTTCCCATTTTTGGCAGCCAGCATCCGCTTCTTGCTGCGAGAGGGAAACTCCCTCACCACCGTCATAGGAGGTATCCATGAAAGAGGAGAATCGCGTGAACAAACTGATGCCCGGGTCCAGCCTTCGAATCGTCGCTGTCATTTGTGGGGGGCTCTTGTTGAGCGGATGTGTGATGGCCGAGAAATATGAGGCGGAAAAGGCGCGCAGCCTGAATTTCCAACGCCTTCTGGCTCAAGAAGAGAAGCGAACCGGCGAGCTCGATAATGAAGCGAAGCGGAGCAAAAAGGAATTGATGGAGTTTGAGGCGAGAAATCGCGAACTTGCGGCGCAGGTACAAGCCGTCCGGGAACAAATGGCCCGTGTGCAGGAGGAGGCCGAGGCCGTGAGAGAGTCTGCGCTCTTGGAACGCAAAGCCAAAGCCGATATGAAGCGTGCGGTCGCGCCGGGGCGCAAGGCCTTGCAGCCCGTCGATGCCGCAGATCTGAGTGCGTCGGCTCTCGGAATCGCTCCGGAGGTTCCATCTGTGTCAGGGTCTGCAGAGTCGCCGAGAGGAAGTATGCAATCGCCCACCGTTCATATCGTGAGGCCTGGCGAAACGCTCTATCGGATCAGCCGGAAGTATGGCGTCACGGTCGAGAAGGTCAGAAAGTGGAATGCCTTGCATGACGACATTATCGAAGTAGGCCAGAAGCTTATCGTGGGCCAAGAATAATAGGACGATACCGTGGCGCCGCCGCAATACTCGCTCGACCTTGACCAATTTCGACAGTATGCCGGACAGGGCAACCTCATTCCGCTCTATCGCGAGATTCTTGCGGACTATGAAACCCCCGTCTCGGCTTTTGCCAAAATCGATCATGGTCCCTCTGCTTATCTCTTAGAATCCATTGAGGGTGGTGAAAAATGGGCTCGCTATTCCTTTCTCGGCAGCGGTTCCCCCGCCGTCGTCTATGAGGACAAGGGCGATCTCCTGGTTGTGCAAGGCACCCGCAAGAAGCGTATTCCCAGCCGCGGGAACCCCCTTGAGCGCTTGAGAGAGATGATGGAGGGCTATCGCCCTGTGACTGTGCCTGGTCTTCCCCCGTTTGTCGGCGGCGCAGTCGGATATCTGAGTTACGACATCGTGCGCACGTTCGAGGACATGGCTGCCAGACAGAAGGACCCGCTCAACCTGCCGGACTGTGCCTTCCTCCTCACCGATACGATGCTGATCTTCGACAATGTCGCCCAGAAGATCAAAGTCGTAGCCACCGCCCATATCACGGCTAAGGGGGAGCGTGGCATCAAGGCCGCCTACCGATCAGCCACGGAACGGATCGAGCGCATGATTGCGCGGCTCAAACGTCCGCTTCGTCGTACGCGTCCGCATCGCCGCCGCAAGCCTGTGACCTTTACCTCGAATATGAGCAAGGCGGACTTCGAGAAGATGGTCGTGCGGACGAAGGAATACATCAAGGCCGGTGATATCGTGCAAACGGTGTTGTCTCAGCGATGGGAGACCAACGTGCAGGCGCCGCCGCTGCAGCTCTATCGCGCTTTGCGGGTGGTGAATCCCTCTCCCTATATGTACTATCTTCGCATCGCGGGGGTCGAACTGGTCGGCTCTTCCCCTGAAACGCTCGTGCGCTGTGAAAACGGTGTCATTTCCGTCCGGCCGATCGCGGGTACGCGCCGTCGCGGCGCGACGCCTGAAGAAGATCAGCAGATGGAGCGGCGACTACTGGCGGACGAGAAGGAGCGGGCCGAGCATGTGATGCTGGTCGATCTTGGGCGGAACGATGTCGGCCGCGTGGCAAAACCTGGATCGGTCACCGTGGATTCGCTCATGCACGTCGAGCGCTATTCGCATGTGATGCATATCGTGTCGAACGTGACGGGGCAATTGGATGAATCGAAGACCGCCTACGATGTCTTGCGGGCCTGTTTCCCAGCCGGTACGGTTTCCGGGGCTCCGAAGATTCGCGCGATGCAGATCATTGACGAACTGGAGCCCACGAGGCGAGGCCCCTATGCGGGCGCGGTGGGCTACTTCAGCTTCTCCGGCAACATGGACATGTGCATCAACATCCGCACGGTCGTCGTGAAAAAGCACCAGGCCTTCATTCAGGCAGGAGCCGGGATTGTTGCAGATTCGAATCCGGAACACGAATATGAGGAAACCTGCAACAAGGCGCAGGCCATGATGAAGGCAGTCGAGTTAGCCGAGCAGGGGCTTGAATGAAAAGGAGTGATCGGTGATGAGTGATCTGTGAAGAGTTAGTTGGACTGGTTCCGTAACGCATCACACATCACGCATCACACATCACGGTCTACCATGTTATTGATGATCGACAATTACGATTCCTTCACCTACAACCTCGTGCAATACTTCGGGGAGTTGGGTGAGGACGTCCGGGTGTTTCGCAACAATAAGATTACGATCGAGCAGATCGAATCGCTGAAGCCTAGCCGTATCGTCATTTCTCCTGGACCCTGCACGCCGATGGAAGCGGGCGTATCAGTCGAAACGATCAGGCATTTCGGCGGGCGGCTCCCGCTCCTGGGTGTTTGTCTCGGCCATCAGTCTCTGGCCGTGGCCTTTGGCGGCGACGTCGTCCGAGCCGAACGCTTGATGCATGGCAAAACGTCAAAGATCCGGCACGACGGGAAAACGATCTTCCTGGGGCTGCCCAATCCCTTCGATGCCACTCGCTACCATTCGCTGATCGTGAAGCGCGAGACACTGCCTTCCTGTTTCGAAATCTCTGCCGAGACGGCCGAAGGGGAAATCATGGGATTGCGTCATCGGACCCTCGGCATCGAAGGGGTGCAGTTCCATCCGGAATCGATCCTCACCACGGCGGGGAAGGACCTCCTCCGTAACTTCCTGAAACTCTAGCTTGGCCAACCTGGTCTCCCAGCCATGATTAAATCCGCGATAGCTAAACTCGCCGACCGCTCCTCCCTCACCGAACAAGAAGCAGAGTCGGTGATGCTGGAGATTATGGACGGCGCAGCGACGTCAGCCCAAATTGCCGCCTACTTGATGGGACTCCGTTTGAAAGGAGAGACCGTCGAGGAAATTGCCGGCTCCGTGCGAGCCATGCGCGCCAAAGCCGTTCGCGTCGCAGTCGGAGATCCCCTGGTCGTGGATACCTGTGGCACCGGAGGGGACGGAGCCCACACGTTCAATATTTCCACCACGGCTGCTTTCGTCGTCGCCGGAGCCGGGCTCACCGTCGCGAAGCATGGCAACCGTTCCGTGTCATCCAAATCCGGAAGTGCGGACGTGCTCTCGGCGCTTGGCGTGAAGATCGATCTGCCGACCGAACGGGTGGCCGATTGCATCAACGATATCGGAATCGGTTTTCTCTTTGCTCCGCTCTATCATGGAGCCATGAAACATTGCGCCGGTCCAAGACAGGAGTTGGGCATCAGGACTATGCTGAATCTCCTGGGGCCCTTGACCAATCCTGCCGGAGCCTCCATTCAGGTGCTCGGGGTCTATGAGAGCCGATTGACCTCTCTGCTCGGGAATGTGCTCATGCATCTGGGATCGCAACATTGTTTTGTTGTGCATGGGATGGATGGGCTCGACGAGATCACCCTCACCACGAAAACGCAGATTTCCGAGGCCAAGGGCGGCGTGTTGTCGAACTATCTCCTGGACCCGGCTGAGTTCGGCCTGGCACGAGTTTCTGCGAAAGAGTTGGCTGGAGGGACGCCGCAAGAGAATGCCGCGATTACCCGTGAGATTCTCCAGGGGCGGAAAGGGCCAAAGAGGGACATTGTCTGTTTGAACGTTGCTCCGGCTCTTGTCGCAGGACGCAAGGCCAAATCCCTCCAGGAGGGATTTCTCTTGGCCTGCCAGGCCATAGACTCAGGCGCCGCAGCCGAGAAACTGGCCCGTCTCATCGCATTCACGAATAAGAGCTGAGTACTTTGTGATTCTCTCGCGTATTTTGGAACATAAGAAAGCGGAACTCCGGCATAAGCAAAGCCGGGGCTATCTCTCCGAGCTGAAGAAGCGGATTCAGGATGCGCCAGGACCGCTCGGCTTTGCCGTGACTCTTGAGGCGACAAAAACGGCAGGCAGTCCTTCGTTGATCGCCGAAGTCAAAAAGGCCTCGCCCAGTCTGGGCCTTCTGCGCCCGGAGTTTTCCGAGCGGTTCAACTATCTTGAGATTGCCAAGACCTATCATGCCCATGGCGCCTCGGCCCTGTCCGTTTTGACCGATAAGGATTTCTTCCAGGGGAGCCTCGATTATCTGCACGAGATCAAGCAATCGGTCCCGATGCCTGTCCTGAACAAAGAATTCATGGTCGAAGAGGTTCAGTTCTACGAAGCGCGCGCCTACGGGGCCGATGCGGTCCTCTTGATCGTCGCGGCCCTCGAACGGCAGCAGCTGATCGACTTCTACGCCCTCGCTCGCGGGTTGGGCTTGGATGTGCTCATCGAAACCCATCACGAGCGCGAGCTCGATAGGGTGTTGGAACGAGTTCCAGAGGCCCGGCTCATCGGCATCAACAATCGTGACCTCAAGACTTTTACAACCGATCTCGGCATCACGCTGCGTTTGGCGAAACGGATTCCAGCCGACAAGCTGATCGTCAGCGAAAGCGGCATCCACAAACGGGAGGACGTGCTGCGGTTGGTCGAGGCCGGTGTCCATGCCATGCTCGTGGGAGAATCCCTCATTCGTGCAGACGACACGGCGGCAAAGATACGAGAGCTGATGGGAGTGGCCACTCCGCCCCGGACCTCAGACGGCACCTATGACCAAAGTTAAAATTTGCGGGATCACCAGCGCCGAGGATGCAGCCGTGGCGGTCGAAGCAGGGGCCGATGCCTTGGGGTTTGTCTTGTATCGAAAGAGTCCCCGCTATATCGAGCCGACGCTGGCCAGGCAGATCATTATGAGCCTGCCCCCCTTGGTGACACCGGTAGGTGTGTTCGTAAACGAGGACCAACAAGTGGTGAAGAATTTGATGGACGACTGTGGCCTCGCTCTTGCGCAGTTGCACGGAAACGAATCTGCTGCCTATTGTCAGGAGTTAGGTCGTCCAATCCTCAAGGCGCTTCGCATGAGGGATCGAAGCTCGTTTCTCGCGTTGGCCGAGTTCCAGGGGCGGGCCGGCGTTCGCGGGTTCGTGCTGGATGCCTTTTCCGATCAGGCCTACGGCGGCACAGGCCAGGTGATCGATTGGCAGCTTGCCGCAGAAGTAGCCAAGGCTGCGAATATTCTTCTGGCCGGTGGGCTCACGCCGGACAATGTCGGGAAGGCTATTCAGACAGTACAACCGTATGGGGTCGATGTGAGTAGTGGTGTCGAGCGGGAGCCTGGCAAGAAGGATCACGGGAAAGTGCGTGCCTTCATTCGCGCCGTCAGGGTTGTCTCTCCACTATAAGCTCGTCTATACTGCACCCACTTTACAGGAGTACGAGGACAGGTATGGGTTCTGTTCCCGAT
This sequence comes from Nitrospirota bacterium, assembly GCA_041178465.1. Lineage (GTDB taxonomy): Bacteria > Nitrospirota > Nitrospiria > Nitrospirales > Nitrospiraceae > Palsa-1315. The sequence continues at coordinate 9,777 of JBEGVJ010000100.1, read as the reverse complement.
AAGTACGGTCGCTTCGGCGCGTACGGCGGACGCTATGTTCCTGAAACGCTCATGCCTGCGCTGCTGGAATTGGAGCAGGAATATGAGCGCGTCAAAAAAGACCGGCGCTTCCAATCGGAACTCGCCTACTATTTAAAACATTATGTCGGCCGACCGACCTCTCTATATTTTGCTGAACGGCTCACCAAACGGTTGGGTGGCGCGAAGATCTATTTGAAGCGCGAAGACCTCTGCCATACCGGGGCTCATAAAATTAATAACGCGATCGGGCAGGCGCTGCTGGCTCAGCGGATGAAGAAGCCTCGCATTATCGCGGAGACCGGGGCCGGGCAGCATGGGGTGGCGACGGCAACCGTTGCGGCGATGTTCGGGCTGCAATGTGAAATTTACATGGGCACCGAGGATATGGAGCGCCAGGCGCTGAACGTCTTCCGGATGAGATTGCTCGGCTCGACCGTCACGGGGGTCGATGCAGGAAGCCGCACCCTCAAGGATGCCATCAGTGAAGCCATGAGGGATTGGACGACGAATATCCGCACGACTCACTATATTCTCGGTTCCGTGCTCGGCGCCCATCCCTATCCGATGATGATCCGCGACTTCCAATCCATCATCGGGAGAGAAACCAGGCGACAAATCCTGGCGGCAGAAGGGCGGTTACCCGATTGCCTCATCGCCTGCGTCGGCGGAGGCAGCAATGCCATGGGACTCTTCTATGCCTTTATCAAGGACAAGAAGGTGAAGATGATCGGTGTCGAGGCGGGAGGCTTGGGTGTCGCGAGTGGAAAGCACGCCGCCCGTTTCGAGGGGGGCAAACCGGGAGTCCTGCAAGGCACCATGACGTATCTGCTCCAGGATGACGACGGACAAATCAATCTGACCCATTCTGTTTCAGCCGGGCTGGATTACGCCGCGGTCGGTCCCGAGCACAGTTATTTGCGGGATCAAGGGCGGGCTGAATACACGTCTGTGACCGATGACGAAGCCATGGCCGCATTCGATTTGCTGGCCAGAGAAGAGGGGATCATGCCGGCCCTTGAAAGCGCCCATGCTATCGCCTATACGGTAAAGGTGGCTCCCACGATGAAGAAGAACCAGATTCTGGTTGTGAATCTATCCGGTCGCGGGGATAAAGATGTCCAGCAGGTGGCCAAGATGCGGGGGATCACGCTGTGACATCCAGGCTGGACCGTACCTTTGCACAGCTCAGGCAGAATGGTGAGAAGGCGCTCATTGCCTATGTGATGGCAGGCGATCCTTCATTGCAAGAGACCGAACGACTTGTGCTGGAGCTGGAGAAGGCCGGGGCCGATATTATTGAGCTGGGCGTCCCGTTTTCAGATCCTATCGCCGATGGTCCCGTGATTCAGCAGGCGGCAGAACGGGCCTTGCGCAGCAAGACCTCGCTTCGCACAATCCTTCCCATGGTTGCACGCCTCAGGGCCAACACGCAGATCCCGCTGGTTTTGATGGCCTACTACAACAATATCCATGCGTTCGGGCCTGAACGGTTCTGCCATGAAGCGGCTCAGGCCGGTGTCGATGGATTGATTGTTCCTGATATGCCGCCTGATGAAGCCGGTCCGCTCAGAGGGCCGGCCGCTGCCGCAGGGCTTCAATTGATATTTCTGCTTGCTCCTACGAGCACATCGGAGCGCCGGACATTTGTGGCGCGTCAATCACAGGGTTTTGTTTATTACGTGTCTCTGACCGGGATCACCGGCGCAAAACTGCTCAACGTGGCCGATGTGGGGAAGAACGTCGCGAAGATCAGGAAAGTCACCAAGGTTCCGGTGGCGGTCGGTTTCGGGGTGGCGACGCCGGAGGATGCGGCTAATGTTGCAGCGATTGCCGATGGGGTGATCGTCGGGAGCGCGATTGTGAAAAAGATGGCAGCCTACCAGCAGAAACCCGAGATGGTGCAGCAGGTGGGTGAATTTGTCCGCTCGTTGAAAACTGCAATGAGAACCACTTCGGAAACTCCCCGCTAGGTTTCTGGTTCAACCAGCCTCTCATTCCAATCAAGATCACTTCTCACTCATCAGCTGTTTCTGCATTTGCCTGGATAGTTTGTAGGATGCTCAAAAAGTTCGTCAGGCAAGGCCGCAGCGAGTGAAGGGCCGAGGCGTACCCTTTAGGGTACGTTGAGGGCCTGAACGATGCGAGAACGACGCTGGCGGACTTTTTCAGCATCCTACTCAGACGATCTGACCATCCTGCATATGGATGATCCTATCTGCTTGGTCTGACAGTTTATCGTTGTGGGTGACGATGACGAAGGTTGTCCCGCGGGCCTTGTTCAGCTCACGCAGCATGGCAAAGAGCGCGTCGCCCGTATGGGTATCCAGATTTCCGGTCGGTTCATCGGCCAAGACGAGATCGGGTTTTTGCAAAAGAGCTCGCGCGACAGCCACGCGCTGCTGTTCACCGCCCGATAACTCACCGGGCTTGTGATGCAACCGAGCTCCCAGCCCAACCTCTTGCAGCAACGCAATCGCTTCCGGTTCAATATCCGTCTGCTGTCTCCGCTGGATCAGCGCCGGCATACAGGCGTTCTCGAGCGCGGTGAACTCCGGCAGGAGATGATGAAATTGAAAGACAAACCCGATGCGCCGATTTCTGAATTCGGCCTGCTCACCCTCCGATAATTGAAACATATCCTGGCCATCGAAATGGACCGTGCCTTTCGTGGGACGGTCGAGCGTGCCGATAATATGGAGCAACGTGCTCTTTCCCGCCCCCGAGGCTCCGACAATGGCAATCAACTCGCCCCGCTGAATCTGGAGGTTGACGCCTTTCAGCACCGTGAGAGTCTGTCCGCCCATCGGAAACGATTTATACAGATCCGTGACGGTAATCACGCCAGCGCTCCAGAATGAAAGGAAAATAATACAGGGGCTGACATGGTCATTCGTAACGCAACGCGGCCACCGGTTCGAGCTTGGCTGCCTGAAGCGATGGGTAGACCGTGGCGGCAAAGCTGATCACAATTGCGGAACCAGCCACCAGAATGACGTCCATCGCTTGGACATGGACGGGGATCCGCGAGATGTAATAGACCGTGGGATCGAAGGTCCAAAATGTCTGGATCAGCCAGAGGAACGTGTAGCCGAGCGGAATGCCGATGGCGGTTCCTGACAGGCCGATGATCAGCCCGTTCAGCATGAAAATGCGGCGAATGCTTTGGCGTGTCGCCCCCATGGCCTTGAGGATCGCGATTTCCTTTTGTTTCTCCGTCACGATCATGGTGAGGGTGCTCACGATGTTGAAAGAGGCCACGATCGTGATCAGCACCAGCAGCAGAAACATCATCGTCTTCTCCAGCTTGAGGGCCGAGAAGAGATTGCGATTCATCTGCATCCAGTCGCGCGCCCCGTAGGCGAAGCCGAGCGACTGTTCGACGGCACGGGCCGTCTCAGCTGCGCGAAAGACGTCCGCCACTTTAATCTCAATGCCGGTCACGGTCTGCCCCATGTTGAAAAACTTCTGCGCTTCCGCGATGTCGATATAGGCCAACGACGAATCATATTCGTACATGCCGGATTGAAACAGGGCGACCACTGCGAAGGTTCTGATCTTCGGCACCATCCCGATCGCGCTGACGGGACCGGCAGGGGGGGAGACGACATTGATCGTGTCCCCGACAAAGGCGCCAAGTCGCAGCGCCAATTCCTTGCCCAGAATGATGCCGGGCTTTTCGGTCTCGACCATCGGACCGGTCGGGTCGTCCACCGGCGCCTGCTTGATTTTGACCGGCCGTCCGAGGTCGGCCAACTGCCCTGCTGAAAGGTTCTTGGCCAGCTCAGTCACCAGGGCCTCGCGTTGCGGATCGATGCCGCGGAGCACAATGCCCTGCACGCCGGTTTGGGTCGTGAGCAAAACCTGCTTGAGCACGAAAGGGGTCGCTGCCACGACACCAGGCACGGTTTCGATCTGTGCGGTGACGGGATCGTATTCGCTCATGCCGTCTTTCATCCGGTCCTGCACGATGATATGGGCCGTCGTTCCGAGAATCTTGGCCTGGATATCCTCTTTGAAGCCGGTCATGATGCCGACCGTCCCGATCAGGGCCGCCACACCGAGTGTGATCCCGGCGACGGAAACGATGGTGTTCAAGGAAATCGTCCGATTCCGGCGTTTCGCGCGCAGATACCGCAATCCGACGAAGATTTCGTAGGGGAGGGCCACCGTTATTTCTCAGGCCTCAGTTGAGGGAAGAGGACCACGTCGCGGATCGAACCTTGGTTGGTAAAGAGCATGATCAGCCGGTCGATGCCGATGCCTTCGCCCGCAGTCGGCGGCATCCCGTACTCCAAGGCGCGCAGGAAGTCTTCATCGACCAGATGCGCCTCTTCGTCTCCCGCCGCCCGCTGTACCGCTTGGCCCTCGAACCGTTCCCGCTGATCCAGTGGATCGTTTAATTCCGAAAAAGCATTCGCGATTTCCCTGCCGGCAATATAGAGCTCGAAGCGATCAGTCAGGGCCGGGTTCGAATCTTTGCGCCGTGCGAGCGGAGAAATCTCAATCGGGTAATCGGTGATGAAGGTCGGCTGAATCAGGTTCGGCTCCACCGTTTCCTCGAAGATTTCATTGACGATATTGAAGAGGGGCCACTTGGGATCGACCGCGATGCCCAGTTTCTTGGCCGCCGCAATCGCTTGATCTCTATCATGAAGGACGGAGGCATCGAGATGGTTCACCTCCAGGATCGACTGATGGTAGGACCAGCGGCGCCAGGGAGGTGTGAGGGTGATTTCTTTGCCTTGATAGTCGATGACCGTCTTGCCGAGGACCTGCTGCGCCAGCGAGGAGACGAGTTCCTCCGTCAGGATGATCAAGTCCTGATAGTCGGCATAGGACACGTAGAACTCCAGCATCGTGAATTCCGGATTGTGAATCGTCGAGATGCCTTCGTTCCGGAAGTTGCGATTGATTTCGAACACGCGGGGAAAGCCGCCGACGATCAGTCGCTTCAAGTAGAGCTCCGGCGCGATGCGGAGATAGAGATCGACACCCAGGGCGTTGTGGTGCGTGACAAAGGGTTTCGCCGCCGCGCCACCGGGAATCGGATGCATCATCGGCGTTTCGACTTCGAGGAAGCCCCGCTCGATCAAGAAGGCGCGAATGCCGGCGATGATTCTGCTGCGCGTGACGAAGATAGCATGGACTTCTGGGTTGGCGATCAAGTCGACATAGCGCTGGCGATAGCGGGTCTCCACATCCGTCAGCCCGTGCCATTTTTCCGGAAGCGGTCTGAGGGCTTTGCTCAGGAACGTCAGCTGTGAAACCTCGACGGTGAACTCATTGGTCTTCGTGCGAAAGAGAATGCCGGTCACGCCGATCCAATCGCCCAGATCGAGCTGTTCGGCGACGAGATAGGCCTGCTCTGTGAGCAGGTCTTTCTTGAGATAGACTTGCAGCCGGTCGGAGCCGTCCTGCAGCACCGCGAAGCCGGCCTTGCCGAAGCGCCGCAGGGCGACGATGCGTCCCGCAAAGGTACAGGAAATCTTCTCCTCCTCCAGGATCTCTTTGGTTTTTTCCGAGTGGAGCTTGATCAGCTGGCCTGCGCGATCCTTCACTTCGAATCTCGTCCCGTAGGGCGCCACGCCCGCCTCACGTAAAACATCGAGCTTCTTGATGCGTTGTTGCTGCTGTTCGGTTAGTTCTTCCATCATGTGCGCCTTTATCTATCGTCTTTCCCTGCTTGGCAGGGTGCTCGCTTGTTGTGCCGCAACACCTTTTCCTAGCCTATCAGCTATCGAATTCGTCCGTTCCAGACTGCTGATAGCTGAGAGCGGTTTTCCCGAGCTGTTTCATCTTCAGATAGGCCTCGATGAACCCGTCCAGATCGCCGTCCATGACCGCAGCGACCTGGCCCACTTCGTAGCCGGTTCTGTGATCTTTGACCATTTGATAGGGTTGGAACACGTATGAGCGGATTTGGCTGCCCCAGGAAATATCCTTCTTCTCGCCGACGATCGCATTGAACTCCGCCTCTTTCTTTTTCAGTTCCAGTTCGTAGAGGCGCGCCTTCAAGACCTTCATGGCGCCATTGCGATTCTGAAGCTGGGACCGTTCGTTCTGACATTGCACCACGATCCCGGTCGGCAGGTGGGTCATGCGGATGGCCGTTTCAACCTTGTTCACGTTCTGGCCGCCGGCGCCGCCGGCCCGAAAGGTGTCGATCCTGAGGTCCTTGTCTTCGATCACGAGGTCAATCTCGTCATCCACCTCCGGATAGACGAACACCGAGGCAAAGGACGTGTGCCGCCGTTTGTTCGCATCGAAGGGTGAAATGCGCACCAGTCGGTGCACTCCGGCTTCGGCCTTGAGATAGCCATAGGCATAGGGCCCCGTCACCGACAACGTCACACTCTTTATGCCCGCTTCTTCTCCGGGGAGCAGATCCAAGGTTTCAACCTTGAGTTTTTTGCCCTCGGCCCACCGGACATACATGCGGAGCAGCATCTGCGCCCAATCCTGCGACTCCGTTCCGCCGGCGCCTGGATGAATCGCCATAATCGCATTGTTCGGGTCCAGTTCGCCCGAGAGGAGCAGCTCAAGCCGCAGGGCTGCGAGCTTCGGCTCAAACTGGTCCAGCTCAGCGCCGAGTTCCTTCGCGAGCCCCGCATCGCCGCTTTCCTCCGCCAGCTCCAGCATGGCGCTCAGGTCGCCCATTTTCCCATCGATATCACGCCACTGCTGCAGCTCGCGTTCGATCGCGGACTTCTTCCGGCTGATCTTCGCCGCCTTTTGCGCGTGATTCCAAAAGTCCGGCTGCGACGTCTGTTCATCCAGATGCGCCAACTCCGTGGTCATGCGAGCGAAGTCAAAGATGCCCCCGTAGTTCCGCGACCTGCTCTGCGACGGCCCGAAGGCGAATCCGTACTTCATCCAACATGGAACGACCCTTTCAGCTTAAATCGGTGTGGCAGCTACTGTATCTGGTTCAGGCCCCTTCGTGCGGAAATAGCTGAACAGGCACAACAGCGCGCAGATTATAGCACAGCCGTAGGCAAACACATCCCCGTGGCGGCTGTAAAACGTATGAGGACGCCAGGCCTGCATCGTGGTTCTGACGGCTTGCTCCGTGAAGATCGGCGTCGCTTCGACGATGCGTCCGAACGGATCGATGAAGCCGGAAATGCCGGTGTTCGCCGCGCGGGCAAAGGCCAAATGATTTTCGACCGAGCGGAACACCACCATCGCAAAATGCTGCGAGGGCGCAGCCGAGCGGCCAAACCAGGCATCGTTCGTCATCGTCACCAGGAATTCCGCTCCATTCGCGGCGAACTGCCGCACCAGATCTGGGAAGATCACTTCATAGCAGATTGCCACACCGAATTTTATCGGTCGCGGCGCCGTCCCAGCCGTGGCTGCCGTCGCAGCATCCGGCTTCGGTGTCACAGCCATGATCGTCGAACCGGGCCCCGCTTCGAAATCGCCGATCCCTTCGACCAGTTTGTCGAGAAAAAACAGGAGGGAGGATTTCAAGGGAATATATTCCCCGAAGGGCACCAGATGCTGTTTGTCATAGCGCCCCAGGAGTTGGCCGTCCGGAGAGAGGAGATAGGCGCTGTTCAACAGATAGGGCTTCCGATCCGGATAGAAGCGCAAGGCGGGGCTTCCAAACAGGATGGGCGCCTGCGTGCGGCTTGCCAGCGCGATGAGTTGCAGCTGATAGAGCGGCTCCCGCTCAAAAACGAACGGTGTCGCCGCCTCCGGCCAGACCACCAAATCGATGGCGCGACCGAGCTGTCCCGTCAGCCGGTCGAAACGGGCGAGCGCCTCCTCGCGATAGGCGGTATCCCACTTCAACGCCTGATCGACGTTTGGCTGCACCACTCCCACGCTGATGGAGGAGCGGGGAATGTTGGCAAGCGGCGTGCCCGATAACGTGCGCAGGCCGTAGGCCCATGAAAGTCCCACCAGCAACGCCGCCACCGCCACAAGTTCCCAGGGGAGTCTTGCCGGACGGAACCTCCGGAGCAGCGGCGCCAGCCAGGACAGGAGTTCGGCCAGCGCCACATTGACGAACACGATGAGAAACGAGACCCCGTAGACTCCCATATGGTCCGCAATCTGAATGATCTCAATCTGGCGATATTGCGAATAGCCAAGGAGCCCCCAGGGCATTCCGCTCAGCGCATAAGTCCGGATCAGTTCGAGGCTGACCCAGAGACAGGGAACGGCAAAAAGACCATAGCGAGGGATCAGGGTCCGAAACCAGACGGCCCCGGCAGCATAGAGCGCGACATAGAGCCCCAAGTACACCGTGAGCAGCAACATGATGCCGTAGCTGATCGCCAGCGTAACTTTTCCGTAGGTGTTCATGGTGGTGACCACCCAGGCCATCATGCCGGTAAAGGCAATCGTGCCGGAGAGCCAGCCGATCCAGAACGCCTCGGTCTTGCTCTTGCCGTCCAGCGCCCAATGCAACGGCACGAGGGCGATCCAGGCCAGCAGGCCGAGGTCATAGTTCGGGAAGCTCAGCGGGAGGAAGAGCCCGCTCGCGCCGGCAAGGACAAGTGAACGCGCGAGGGAATGGGTCATGAGCCGCACCTTAGCGAAAGCCGTAGAGGGATGCAACTTCCTGTTCGGAGAGGATCGGCATACCGGAACGCCGCCGTGGGCGGAGAGAGATTTTGGGTTGACGGACTTTGCCTGAGCCCATACAGTACGAACAATCGTTGGGAGGGAATAGTCGATCGCTTCGGCCAAGGAGAGCAGGATTTTTCTGATCCAGGACCATGCGGTATGAGGCCACTACATCACGAGGGAGGGATTTGTGAAGCACTATCAAATCGTCGGCATCGGGCTTCTTGGAATGATGTTGGCGTCCGGCTGTGCCGGCAAGGGCGAACGTGTCGATCTCAAACTGTCTGCCGCGCTCGCGGCCAGTGAAAAGGTGGCCGCGAGCAGTCCCGCGATTGTCTCGATTCAGCCGTTTGATGACGATCGTACCAACCGGTCGCATCTCGGCACCAGACTGCACCTATGGGGCGGGGAAAGTCACTTCAGCCTCCCCAGCGGTACCCTTGGCGAGGCTACGGCACAGGCGTTTGCCGAATTTCTCAGACAGAAGGGCTGGCAGGCCGCTGTTGCCAAAGGCGCCGGCGCGGGCGGGGCGGACATTACCATTACAGGGACACTCCTCGATGTCGGCGTCGATGCGAACAGCGGTATCGGGCAGACGACCCTCAATGCCAAAAGCCGGATGGTCGTTCACGTAAAGAATCGCGCGGACGGCAGTCACGTTCGTGAGACCCTCAGCAGTACCGGGAGCAACCAGGTCTTCTGGTTCGATCCGGAGGATGCCCAGGAGTTGTTGAACGAACTGTACAGCAAGAACTTCGAGAAGTTTGTGGCTGACACCAAATTCGACGGCAAGATCCTCAAGCTTCGGTAACGAAATTTTTCCGCTCAGCGTGGGGGGCTGCGATACGAAGGATCCAGCCCCTCAGCATCGGTTGCTGATTCGTGCGGAACGCAGGGGGCCGAGATAGGAGTACGGAACGACGGCAACAGGGGCTGGTGCCAGTATCGGTGCAGAACTTCCTGCTGGGAAACTCACCCGAGATCGAACCGGTTCCCTTCGATCTTTCAGTCGATGACGCCTAGGTCGAAGGTCGCGGCAGCGCATACTGCTGACGATGCTTGACTGCCTCCGCATCGGAGGAATATCGTGTCGGCGTGGGGGGAGCTTAACGCCCCGAGGGAATATGGTTCATCAGGGGATCGAGCGTTGGGATGGTGTGCAGGCCCAGCTGGACTGGG
>JBEGVJ010000099.1:0-28685 GCA_041178465.1 Nitrospirota bacterium | reverse complement strand
ATCGAGGTGTTCTATAATCGGCAGCGCCGCCACTCAACCCTTGGCTATCACTCCCCAGCCGAGTATGAAGCGAGGACGGCAGTAGCTTAACCAGGTGTCCACGGAATTGGGGGAAGGTCAGCGTATGGCTTATGGCGTATAGCAAAAGAGAAGAGCATATGGCTGATAGCTGATGGCTCGGAAAAAACACCGTCTGTCGTGAAGAGAAGTCGCTCATTGGTTTCGGCAGTTCTCGCTCTGACTTCTAGCCATACGCTATTAGCTATAGGCCATCTGCTCTTTGGGGGGCGAGAGACGAAGAAGACGGCTTGGTCGTGGAAGCCAGACGCTACCGCGGGACCGGTGCTCTGTCGGGTGGTTGTGCCTACAGGAAGTTTTGAGGGGAGAATGTTCCGGCTACCGCCGCGTCTGGGTGCGGTTTGGATTCGAGGGAAATCGAGGAAGAGGAAGGGTGAGGAGGCGACGTGGCCGCCGCCTCCTCATGGGGCGACTACTTCTTCTTCTTGGCCGCCTTCTTCACGGGCTTCTTCGCTGCTGCTTTCTTCGTTGCCATAAAAATTCCACCCCCCTTCGGTGTCAAATTGTTAATCGATGGGGAGTGGTATATCAGAGTTTGTGCAACGAGTAAAATTTTGTTTGCTGAATTTTTCCGGTTGGAGCGAGCGATGCAGACCTGCATCGCTCCATCCGGACGTTCTTTTCCGATTCTATCGCCAGCCGCCGTGATACTCTCTCCCTGGTTGCCGGCTGGTGACCGGATCGCTGAGCAGGAGTGGTGGCTGACTCATGGCACATTCAACAGTCGATGTTTGTATTGTCGGGGCCGGGGCGGCGGGCTTGGCTGCCGGTATCTTCGCAGGGGAAGGGGCCGCAGGGACCGGTCTCCCCATGCAGGTTGTCCTCCTGGATGGCGCCAAGACCATCGGCGCCAAGATCCTTGTTTCCGGCGGCGGCCGCTGCAATGTCACGCACGATGCTGTGACCGCCGCCGACTTCTTCGGCAATCGCCGCATCATCAAGAATGTCCTCGCGGCATTTCCGGTTCAGGCCACGATCGACTGGTTTGCCTCGCTGGGCGTCGATCTCAAGTGCGAAGAGACCGGCAAGCTCTTTCCCGTCACCGACAAGGCGCGAACGGTTCTGACCGCACTCGTCAATCGCTGTCACGAACTGGGCGTGGCCATTCGCCCGGACCATCGCGTGGCGGACATCACCCGTCTCACCGGCTCAGAAGCTGGCTTCGTCATTCACCATACTCATGGAACCCTGCACGCGAAGAAAGTCGTTCTAGCCACCGGCGGCCGCTCGCTTCCCAAAACGGGGAGTGACGGGTTCGGCTATGAGTTGGCGCGTCGTCTGGGACATCGGGTCAGTGCGACCACCCCGGCCCTGGCTCCGTTGATGCTGGACGAGGCCCTGTTTCACAAGGATCTGTCGGGGATTTCCCAGGAGGCGGAATTGACAACATCGGTGAACGGCTCTGTCGTCGATCGAAGGACCGGCAGTTTGCTCTGGACTCACTTTGGAATCAGTGGCCCGGTCGTCATGGATGCCAGCCGTTTCTGGGCGCGCGCGCGCGCAAAGGGCGAGGCCGTTGAATTGTACGTGAACTTCCTGCCGGCTCTGACCCAGGAATCAGCCCGCCAATGGTTTGCGGAGCAAGCAGCAGGGGCCCCTCGTCGCTCGCTAACCAAGACGCTGGCGCACGTGCTGACGGAACGATTCGCCGAGGCGATCTGCCGATATCTAGGGATCAACGGACAAACGGCCATTGCGCAGTTGCCCAGGAAGGACCGGGATCGTCTTCTCGGTTCGCTCACGAAGTTCCGGCTTCCGGTGCAACAGGATCGGGGGTGGAACTATGCGGAAGTGACGGCGGGTGGTGTGCCATTGGAGGAGATCGACTTTCGTACGATGGAATCGAAGCTGGTGCCGGGCCTCTACTTGGTCGGCGAAATCCTCGATTGCGATGGCCGGATCGGCGGCTTCAACTTTCAATGGGCCTGGGCCACGGGATTCTTGGCCGGGCGAGCTACGGCAGCAGAAGATTGTTAGCAGTGTGTGAGAGACGCGGAAACTCAGCTGAGGCTCAGACCTGTTTCCCTCGCACACGGACGACCTCAGGACTCACTTTATTCGGCATCCGACCTATAAAGAGAGCCAAACCACTCTATTCGTAAATACTTATTGAAATATAACCACTATCAGCCAGTTTGTATCGAAATCTGTTGACGCAGAAATTCATTGGAACATAATACGTTTACACGAAAGAGCGGACGAGGGCCGAAGGGATGGAGCCGATGACGGAGAGTCGAACCAGTGTCTTGGTGGTCGCGACGGCCTGTCTAGGTCTGACGGGGGGCATCTTCGCCCTGGATCTGCTGACGCCGCTGGGAATTCCCGTCTGGTTGTTCTATCTGGCTCCCATTCTGCTCTGGTCGCTGACGCCCTCGCGGGTCGGCCCGTTTGTGCAGGCGGGACTCTGTATCGCCCTAACCATAATCGGCCTCTTTCTCTCTCCAGTCGGCGCCCCCTTTACTTTTGCATTGATCAACCGTTTGTTCGGTTTCCCCCTTTTAGGGGTAGCTGCATACGCAGTGTCTGCGCCACGAGCCGAAGGCTTGGCGTCACAGGGAGCGAGGGACAGCCTGAGCCGTCGTACGGTTGCGAGCCTGGCCGGCGCCGGCTTCCTGCTGGTTCTCCTCGCGACCGCCTCATACTGGACCGTGGTCCTCTACCAGGAATCGGAACGGTTCGTCATACACACCCATGAGGTACTGACCGAGTTGTCCCGGACCCTTTCAAGTCTCACTGATGCGGAGACCGGCCAGCGGGGCTTTCTGCTCACTGGCCATGACGGGTATCTAGAACCGTATACACGGGCGGTAATGGAAATCCATGGACATCTCGAGCGCCTGAAGGTACTGACACAGGACAACCAGCTCCAGCAGAGCCGGCTCCAGGTCCTCGATGCCAAGGTGGAGGAGAAGCTGACCGAGCTCCGCGAGACGGTGAGCGCCCGTCAGAGTCGTGGGCTGGACGAAGCGCTACGAATCGTCATAAGCGATCAGGGGAAAGCCGTGATGGACGAGATCCGATCCCTGGTCGCTGTGATGGAAGGCACCGAACAAGATCTCCTCGCCGAGCGGGCGCAGCTATCGCAAGTCATGTTCATGGCCCTGGCGTCCTACCTCAGCCTGGGTGGCCTTCTGCAAATAGGATTGCTGGCCGCCACCGGCTTGTTTGTGCGGCAGGCACAGGTCGCGGACCAGCTCCGCATCGAGACAGATGCAACGCAGCGCCGCCTGGCGGCCATTGTGGAGTCCTCCAACGATGCGATCATCGGCAAGACCCTGGATGGTCTCGTGACCAGCTGGAACGCCGGTGCCGAGCGGCTCTTCGGCTATTCGGCTGACGAGATGATGGGCCAGCCGATCACGGTCCTATTCCCGCCGGACCGCCTCGACGAGGAACCTCGGATCATAGAACGTTTGAAACGAGGGGAGCACATCAAGCACTTCGAGACGGTCCGGCTGAGAAAAGACGGCCGCCCGGTGGAGGTGTTGTTGACGCACTCGCCCGTCAGGGACAGGCAGGGAACCATCGTCGGTATTTCGACAATCGCCCGCGATATTACCGAACTCAAGCAGGCAGAGACGGCCATGCGCGAGGCGCTGGCCACGCTGGATGCCACCGTGGACGGCACGTTCATCTTCGATCCCCAGACGCTGCGGTTCAGCTACGTAAACGAAGGGGCCGTGCGACAGGTGGGATACAGCCGCGAAGAATTGCTGTGCATGACGCCGTTGGACATCAAGCCGGAGTTCGACGAGCCGAGGTTCCGGGCGATGATTGCGACGCTGGTGAGCGGGGCGGCGGAGGCCCACAACTTCACAACGGTCCATCGACGCAAAGACGGTGTGGACGTACCAGTCGACATCAATCTGCAATGCGTCGGCGCCGGCACAGGTGGCACTCGCCTCATTGCGATCGTCCGCGACATTACCGAGCGTAGACAGGCGGAGAAAACATTCAGGCAAGTCGTGGAGGGGGTGCCCAACGCCATCCTGCTCGTCAACCAGAGCGGCATCATCACGCTCGTGAATGCCCAAGCCGAACGATTATTCGGCTATTCCCGCGAGGAGCTGCTCAGCCGGCCCCTCGAAACCCTGATGCCTGCCCGGTTCCAAGGCGCCCATCCTGGTCATCGGGCCGCATTCTTTGCCAATCCCACGACCCGCGCCATGGGTGCCGGGCGCGATTTGTACGGCCAGCACAAAGACGGCCGGGAGATTCCCGTCGAGATCGGCCTGAGTTCCATCGAAACCGAGGGAGGGCACATGGTGCTGGCCAGCATCATTGATATCAGCGAGCGGAAGCAGGCAGCGGAGGAAATTCGGAGGCAGGGCGAGCTGCTCGCAGTGGCCAACAAGGAACTGGAGGCCTTCTCCTATTCCGTCTCGCACGACCTGCGGGCCCCGCTGCGGAGTCTCGACGGGTTCAGCTTGGCGCTGCTGGAAGACTGTGCCGGGCAGTTGACCGAGCAAGGGAAGGGCTACTTGCACCGGATCCGGGCGGCGAGTCAGCGCATGGGGCAACTGATCGACGATCTCCTCGGCCTCTCGCGTGCGACGCGCCTCGAGCTGCAGCGGGAACCGGTGGACCTGAGCGCCCTGGCCCTGGGCAGCGCGGACGAGGTGCGGAGGATCTGGCCGGGCCGCCAGGTCGAGCTGGTGGTCGCGCTGGGGCTTCGTGCGGAGGGCGATCGACGGCTGTTGCGGATCGTGTTCGACAATCTGCTCGGCAATGCCTGGAAGTTCACAAGCAAACAGGAACGGGCGGCGATCGAGGTCGGCGCGATATCCCACGAGGGGACGACAGCCTATTTTGTGCGAGACAACGGGGCCGGGTTCGACATGGCCTATGCCGACAAACGTTCGGCGCCTTTCAGCGGCTGCATACGATGACGGAGTATCCCGGCACCGGCATCGGGTTGGCAACGGTGCAGCGGATCGTCGCGCGCCACGGCGGCCGCGTCTGGGCGGAAGGCCGAGTCGGCCAGGGGGCGACCGTCTATTTCACATTGGGAGAATAGATATGCAGAACAAAACAATCTTATTGGTGGAAGACAATCCGGACGACGAACTCTTGACGCTGCGGGGCTTGAGGCAAGGCAACGTCGTCAACAAGATCGTCGTGGCGCGCGACGGCGTGGAGGCTCTGGACTATCTGTTCGGCACCGGGGTCCATGAGGGCCGCGATGCCAGGGACTTGCCCCAGGTGGTCCTGTTGGATTTGAAGCTTCCCAAGATCGACGGACTGGAAGTGCTCAAGCGGATCAGGGAGGACCCCCGGACCAGGCTGTTGCCGGTGGTCATCCTCACCTCCTCGAAAGAGGAACAGGATCTGATCAAGAGCTACAGCTTGGGCGCCAACAGCTATATCCGCAAGCCGGTGGACTTTGCGCAGTTTGCCGAAGCCGTGCGGCAGCTGAAGCTCTATTGGCTGGTGCTCAACGAACAGCCCCCTGCCAACGGAGGTTCGCACTAAGAGATGGCCAGACTGCTCAGAGTGTTGCTGATCGAGGATAGCGAAGACGATGCGTTGCTCCTCGAACGCGAGTTGACCCGGGGGGGGTACGCGCCGCTCGTCACACGCGTAGACGAGCCCGGTGCTATGCACGCGGCGTTGCGCGACCAGACCTGGGATTGTGTGCTTGCAGACTGGAATCTCCCGCGGTTCAGCGCCCTCTTCGCGCTCGAAATGCTGAAGTCGCAAGGCCTGGATCTGCCGTTCATCATCGTGTCGGGGGCGATCGGTGAAGAGGCGGCCACTTCGGCAATGAGAGCGAGCGCGCACGATTTTGTCCGCAAACAGCAGCCAGAACGGCTCGTCCTGACTGTCGAGCGTGAATTGCGGGAAGCGAACGACCGGCGGGCGCGCAAGCAGGCGGAAGCGGCCCTGGCGGCCTCCCAGGACCAGGTCCGCCAGATGCAGAAGATGGAGGCGCTCGGGCAGCTGGCCGGCGGCATCGCCCATGACTTCAACAATCTCCTCACCGCCATCCTCGGCTACACGGAGCTGGCCGGCACCAAGCTCGCGGCCGACCACCCGTCCCGGCCGCACCTCGCACGGATTCGGGAAGCCGGCGACCGGGCCTCCCATCTCGTCCAGCAAATCCTGGCGTTCACCCACCAGCAGCCTCTCACCAGGACCGTGCTGTCCCTCGCCCCGGTGGTGACCGAAGTCCTCGCCTTGCTGCGGGCCACCCTCCCTGCGAGCATCGAGCTGACCAGCAGCGAGGTGGCGGGCACGCCCCCCGTCCTGGCCGATGCCACCCAGATCCACCAGGTCTTGATGAACCTCTGCACCAACGCCTGGCATGCACTGGGACAGGAGAAGGGCTCCATCACCGTGGAGCTGGCCCCGGTCACGCTCACCCAGGCGCTGATCGCGTCCCAGGCCACGCTGCCGCCGGGTCACTATGCGCGCCTGTCCGTCCGGGATACCGGTCATGGCATGGCTCCCGAGACGGTAGCCCGCATCTTCGATCCCTTCTTTACCACCAAGCCGGTGGGCCATGGCACAGGCCTCGGCTTGAGCGTCGTGCATGGCATCATCAAGAAACACGACGGGGCCATCGTGGTGGACAGCCAGCCGGGCCAGG
Source organism: Nitrospirota bacterium (assembly GCA_041178465.1). Taxonomy (GTDB): domain Bacteria; phylum Nitrospirota; class Nitrospiria; order Nitrospirales; family Nitrospiraceae; genus Palsa-1315. The sequence goes on along the minus strand of JBEGVJ010000099.1, from coordinate 22,018 downwards.
GCACGACGTTTCATCTCTACATGCCCGCCGTGGAGGTCGCAACCCAGACAGAGGAGCCAGGCGAGGAGGCCACGCCTGTCCCCCGGCAGGGCCGGAGCCGCCATCTGCTGTATCTGGATGACGAAGAAATGTTGGTGGAGCTGGTGCGGGCCCGGTTTGAATCGCTGGGCTACCGGGTGACCGGCTGTACCAGGCCAACCGAGGCGCTCGACCTGGTGCGTGCCAATCCCGGCGGGGTCGATGTGGTGGTAACGGATTACAACATGCCGGGCCTGTCGGGCCTGGAAGTGGCGCGCACGCTTTCACAGCTCCGCGCCGATCTGCCGGTGGTGCTGGTGTCGGGCTATCTGTCCCCGGACGCCCAAACGGAAGCCCTCGCCGCCGGCATCAGGCAGATTATCTATAAGCCCACCCTGCTGCAACACTTGGGAGACGTGATCGCCCGCCTGCTCGACGCCCCGTCGCAAGGTCTTCCTCCCCTGATCACGGGGGAGAATCCGTCCACCCATAGAGCACAATAGAAAAACGTTCCCGCGGAATGTTTAACCAGGCGGTTTTCTTCGTCCGGCGTTCGTGAAGCGTCGTTCGTCTTTCGCACAAAGAAAAGAGCATATGGCGTATAGCTCATAGCGTATGGTCAGGAATGAAGAGGGGGGGCTTTGTCCCAGCTATTCGCTATTCGCCATACGCTCTTATCCCCAACGAGATACGCTTCACGATTCACGCTTCACGGGCTTCGAGCACGCCGCTGGCGGACTGTTTCAGCATTCCGCTAGATCGGAGTTTCCCAGGCAGAGGGAAGCGGATGGTCGTTGATTAGTTCCTCGTGTGCCGCGAGGTCATAGGGTTCAATGGTGAGGTCCTGCTCATCGAGCGGCTCCGGGCAGGCAGGGGAACACAGGTAGGCGCGATAGGACTCGGCTTTTTCCTTTGTGGCGAATCGGCAGAGCCCGTATTCCGGCATCCCGGACGAGGGATACCAAAAGGCCAGCTCAATCGCGCTCCCCTGGTAGATACCGAGGGTGCGGTGCCTGATCTGAAATCCGCCGGGCAAATGTGAAGAGGGTTCGAGCGACATCGGACGGTCTTGCCTCCGTATCATAATGATTATGTGCATGATAGCATGATCGATATTCTGCGCTATAGATCGGCGCACGTACGTCGAAGGAGGACACCATGGGCAGTCGTCTCTCGGTATTCGCCACCATTGCCATCACGGTTTTGCTCGCAGGCCTTTCAGGGTGCGGGTACAACGATCTCCAGGGATTAGACGAAGACACCAAAGCTGCGTGGAGCGAAGTGGTCAATCAGTACCAGCGTCGGGCCGATCTGATTCCGAACCTGGTCGCCACCGTCAAAGGCTATGCATCGCACGAGCAGGAGACGCTCGAGGGCGTGGTGCAGGCGCGCGCACAGGCCACGGGGATTCAAGTGACGCCTGAAACGTTGAAAGATCCGGCTGCCTTCGAACAATTTCAAAAGGCGCAGGCCGGCCTCACCTCGGCGTTGGGCCGCCTCATTGCCATTGCAGAGAATTATCCTAATCTGAAAGCCGATCAGAACTTCCGTGATCTCCAAAGCCAACTCGAAGGGACGGAGAATCGCATCGCCGTCGCGCGCAAGCGCTACATTGAGAAAGTAGCGGAGTACAACAAAGGCGTCCGCTATTTCCCTACGAACCTGACGGCCAAGTTTCTGCTCCATCTGGAAGAAAAGCCGAACTTTACCGTGGCGGATGAAAAGGCCGTGGCCAAGCCGCCAGAGGTGAAGTTCTAAGCAGAATGCTGAAACAGCCCGCCAGCGCCGTTCTCGAAGCCCGTGAAGCGTCTCTCGTCCAAAGAAAAGAGCATATAGCGTATGGCGTATAGCTGGAAGTCAGCGCGAGAACTGCCGAAACCAACGAGCAACTCCTCCTCTCGACGGATGGTGCTTTTTTCGAGCTATCAGCTATACGCCATAAGCCATACGCTCTTCTCCCCAACGAGAGACGAAGAAGACCGCCTGTTTGAGCATCCTGCGCAGAGCTTTTCGCATCCGCCCAGCTGAGGTTTAATGTGAGGGACAAGCTTCGACAGCTGATGGTTCGTTTCATTCTCGTCGGTGCTTTATCTCTAGTCTCAGCGCTCACCTCTCCGTCCTTCGCGCTCGATGTGCCGCCGCTCACGGGCCGTATTGTGGACCTTGCGCAGGTGCTGCCGGTCGATGTCGTTGCCTCGCTTACCCGCGACCTTGAAGCTCACGAAACAAGAACCAGCAATCAAGTTGCCGTCCTGATTCTGCCGTCGCTCGAAGGCGAGCCGCTCGAGTCCTTCTCGCATCGCGCCGGTACGGCCTGGAAGCTCGGCCACAAAGGGACTGACAACGGCGTGCTGCTGCTCATCGCCCTGCGCGAGCGAAAAGTCCGCATCGAAGTGGGTTATGGCCTCGAAGGCACCTTGACCGATCTTCGTTCCGCGCACATCATTCGAAACGAAATCGTGCCGCATTTCCGCGCCGGGGATCTTCCCGGCGGCATTGTTGCCGGAGTTCAGGCCATTCTCGGCACGATTGACGGCACCTACAAGGCGGAAGAGGTTCTGCCTGCTCACGGCCGTTCCGGCCAGGAGCCGACCGTCTTTCAGTATGTGATCATAGGGATCGTTGTCGGGACCTTGGCCGGCATTGTGTTGAGCCATGGGTTGCAACGAGCCCGTGCGCTGCTCGGGAGCCTGCTCGCCTTCCTCGTTGCGCAGGCTGCGAGTGTGGGGTTGGGTCTTGCGGCAGCCGGGGTGACGGCCTTCTTACTGTGGCTAATCTTATATTCGAACCGCGGCAACGGTCAGGGCAGAGGGTGGGGAGAGGGTTTCATGATGGGACCGGGCGGAGGATTCGGCGGTTCGTTCGGTGGTGGTGGTGGTGGAGGATTCAGTGGCGGGGGCGGTGATTTTGGCGGCGGCGGCGCTTCGGGAGATTGGTAGATGAAGCCCTTCACTGACGCAGAACAGGAACGGATCAGACTGGCCGTTCAACAGGCCGAGTTGGCCACGAAGGGCGAGATCGTGCCGATGATCGTCCCGGCCTCGGCGCTGTATCGCGAAGCAAGCTATCGAGCAGGGCTCATGCTCGCGCTGCTCGTATTGGCTCTTCTCCTGACGGCAGAGATCTACTGGCTGCCCTGGGGATGGCACGCCGGCAACGCCGGCTGGCTGTTGCTGGCGGTCGTTTCGGCCTATGGATTCGGGCAATGGCTTGGCAGGATTCCGACGGTCATCCGTTTCGTCACATCACGTGAGCGTCTGGCGCATAAAGTGGCGTTGCGGGCCGATCAGGCTTTCTACAAGCACGGGTTGCACAACACGCAAGGCCGTACCGGCATCCTGATTCTCGTCTCGTTGCTGGAGCAGCGCGTGCAGGTATTGGCGGACAAAGGCCTCAACGATCGTGTTCCCGCCGGGACATGGGACGACCTGGTCGGCGGCATTATTGAGGGCATCAGAACCGGCCAAGCGGCCGACGCCATCTGCGCGGCGATTGCGAAGTGCGGAGCCCTTCTCGCGCAGGTTAGTCCTGCCGGCTCAAGCGACAACCCCAACGAGCTGTCGGACCGGTTGATTCAGGAGCCGTAACAGGATGCTCAAACAGGCCGCCAGCGCCTCTCGTTGGGGAGAGGAGCGTATGGCTTATGGCGTATAGCAAAAGAGAAGAGCGTATGGCTGATAGCTGATGGCTCGGAAAAAACACCGTCTGTCGTGAAGAGGAGTCGCTCATTGGTTTCGGCAGTTCTCACTCTGACTTCTAGCCATACGCTATTAGCTATACGCCATTTGCTCTTTGGGGGGGACGAGAGACCAACGACGGACAAAGAGCCCGGCCCCAGAGAAGATTTCAACCGTGTTTTTGTATGCACCGAGTGTTTCCGCAGCCTGCTAAGTCGTAGCTCGATAGACTGCTTGGCGATGTTCCGCTAGAATCCTGCCCCATGTCCGATCCCACCACCACCGGCGCTCCACCGACAGTGCAGAACGAGAATCATTCGGTCGTGAAGGCGGCCGGGGTGATCGGCATCGCCACATTTTCCAGTCGCATCCTCGGGTTTATCCGCGACATGGTTTTGGCGCGACTGTTCGGCGCCACGCCCGCGGCCGATGCCTTTTTCGTCGCCTATCGTGTCCCCAACTTGCTTCGCGAGTTATTTGCGGAAGGGTCGATGTCCTCCGCCTTCATTCCGGTCTTCACGGAATATCAGACGCGCAAGTCGAAACGGGACGCGTGGGAATTGGCAAGCGCTGTTTTTACGACACTGCTCACGATTGTGACCGGCGTCACGATTCTGGGCATTGTCGCCGCGCCGGGAATCGTCTGGTTCCTGGCGCCGGGGTTTCATGACGATCCGGCGAAGCTGGGCATGACGGCGCTGCTCACGCAGATCATGTTCCCGTATCTGTTCTTTATCAGCCTGGCCGCGCTGGCGATGGGCATTCTGAATTCCATGCGCGCCTTCGCGGCGCCGGCCTTCTCGCCGGTGTTCTTCAATATCGTGATCATCGGCTGCGCCTTGGTTCTGTCGCCGGCGATGTCCGAGCCGATTCTCGGCGTGGCCATCGGAGTTGTGGCGGGAGGCGCGGCGCAGTTCGCCATGCAGCTCCCAGGCTTGAGGCGGCGCGGCCTGTTGTTCGGATTCCGGTTCGAGCCAGGCCATCCCGGTGTGCGGCGGATCGGCGCGCTGATGGTGCCGTCGCTCCTCGGTCTGTCTGTGACACAGATCAACATTACCGTGAGCACGATCCTCGCCTCCTTTTTTGCAGGCGGGCCGACCTATCTCTTCTACGGCATGCGGCTGATTCAGTTTCCGCTCGGGATTTTCGGCGTGGCCTTGGCCACGGCCATTCTGCCGACGCTCTCCGCGCAGGCGGCGCGCGGGGCGCTGGATGAATTGCGGACGACGTTGGGATTCGGCCTGCGCATGATCCTGTTTATCATTCTGCCGGCGATGCTGGGTTTGATCCTCTTGCGCCAGCCGATCGTCCATCTGTTCTTCGAGCACGGGACTTTTACGGCGCACGATACGGCCGAGACATCGCTGGCGGTGCTCTGTTACGCGGTCGGCCTCTGGGCCTTCGGAGGCGTCCGCATCATTGTCTCGGCCTTCTATTCGCTGCAAGACACGCGCACGCCGGCCATTTCCGCGGCCATCGCCGTTGCGGCCAACCTCGTCTTCTCGCTCCTGCTGATGTCGCCGCTTGGCGCGGCCGGGCTGGCTCTGGCCACAGCCCTGGCGGCAATGGTGAATGGAGGCATCCTGGTCGCCGTGTTGCACCGCCGGCTGGGCGGCGTGGATTGGGGTTCCGTGGGGCGCTCGTCGCTGCGTGTGCTGCTCGCATCCGTGCCGTTGGTGCTGGTCTGTGCCTGGGTGGCCGCGGGGCCGATGTGGACTCATCCCGGTGCATGGATCGAGAAATCTGTCATGCTCTTCGTGGCTGTTGGATTGAGCGTGATGGGTTATCTGGGCGTTCACGCCTTGCTGCGCTCGGAGGAGCTCGGTCTGGTGTGGGGAATGGTCACGCGAAAACTTGGGCGCAAGGCGCAAGGCTAGAGGCGATGACAGACAAGAACGGCAAGGCACACGGAGGCGGAGCCCATGCCTCACGCCTGGCGTCCGTTGTTTTTCGGACGCCCTGGGGCTGGATGGGCCTGTCCGAAACGGCGAAGGGGATCGACGCTGTGGTGTTGCCGAAGGAATCGCGGCAGGCCGTGCTGTCCGAGTTGCAAGCCGGTTCTGTCGAGCTGTTGAATGGCCGGGCCTCTCCACGATTGCGGGAAGCGCAGGCGCAATTGACCGACTATCTGGCCGGGAGGCGCCGGTCCTTCGACCTGTTGCTGGACCTCTCACGAGGCACGAATTTTCAGCAGAAGGTCTGGCGGACCCTTTGCGGGGTCTCCTACGGCAAGCTTCGATCCTATCAATGGGTGGCCATCCGCGTGGGGGGCAGACAGTATGCCCGTGCCGTCGGCAATGCGGTGGGGGCGAATCCGATGCCGATCGTGATTCCGTGCCACCGGATCGTGGCGCAGGATGCCTCGCTCGGCGGGTTCTCCGGCGGCTTGCCTACGAAACGAAAACTGCTCGCCCTCGAAGGGACCCTGGCGCAGCTCAGACCGGATCGTCATCCATGAAGGCCGTGATTCAGCGGGTGACCAGCGCGTCGGTTCAGGTTGCGGGTAAGACCGTGGGGCGGATCGACTCCGGTCTGCTGGTCTTGCTGGGCGTGGCGAGGGGGGATGGAGAGACGGATAGCCGGTATCTTGTCGAGAAAATTCGCACGCTCCGGATCTTTTCCGATGAACAGGGGAAGATGAACCGCTCGCTGGAGGACATCGGAGGTTCGGTCTTGCTGGTGTCCCAGTTTACCTTGCTGGGCAGGACGGGGAATGGCCGCCGCCCGAGCTTTGACGAGGCGGCTCCACCGGACGAGGCCAGAGGTCTCTATGAAGCAGTGGCAGACGAATTGCGGGCGCAAGGGATTCCGGTGGAAACCGGCGTGTTTGCCGCGCACATGCAGGTCGAGCTACTCAACGACGGGCCGGTGACGTTCGTGCTGGATAGCAGTCGTCCGAGCTAAATTCGATCTACGCGCAAATCTGTCGCGCGAAGACCTGTGGAAGGATCAGAGGGGCGAGTCAGCATTTCCCGCGTCGTCTGCTATACTGGGCTCATAGATTTTCGGAAGATGTGAGAGGTGGATATGCGAACACACGTTCCGCCACGGCATCCGCTCCGTCAGTTGTTCGGCGCCCTGACCGAGAAGAGCTTCACGGAGCATCTCGGGTGGCCCGATCATAACGTTACGAGTTATGTCTCCAACCTGCTCGTCGATTTTACCCACACAGACCAACTGTATAAAATCAAGAATCAGCAAGACCAACCGGTCGATACGGTGGTGGACCTCTTGTTCGAATCCGAAGTGTTGTATGAGGCCCAATCGATGGATCGTGAGCGGGACGTGCATCAGCACATCGGCGATTTCACGCTCTTCATGGCAGGACTGTTTCCGGAATATCTGCGCCGCCTCAAAACAAGCGGATTGATCTACCACAAAGATTTTCTTGTGGACTATATGAAGGCGGGAAAGCGCTCCTACGGGATTGTCGCACGAATGGCGGACGGCCCCTCAGGGGAGGAACCCCCTCTGTTCAGGAAACTCTCCGATAACTTCGAGCTCTGCGTCACCGGGCTGGGGTTCGTGCGGTCCGACCTGGATCGCATGAAAGATCCTGCGTACCGGCAGGCTCGGGATCTTCTTCTCAATTGACCAATTCCCGTCCCATCATTCTTGCCCACGGAGGCGCCGGTCTTCGACAGTTGACGCCGGCGCAGGCCACCTGCTTGGCCGATGCACTCGTCATCGGCTATGCCGCCCTTGAGCAGGGCTGTCCCGCCGTCATCGCCGTCGAATGTACGATCGGTCTCCTGGAACAATCGGGTCTGTTCAATGCGGGGCGCGGCGCGAATCGCCAGCTGGACGGAGTGCAGCGGATGGACGCGTCGATCATGGAAGGCCTCGACCTCAAAGCCGGAGCGGTCGCCTCGATCGAAGGGATCCTGCATCCGATTACGGCGGCCAGATTGGTCATGGAAGAGACGAATCACGTCTTGCTCGTAGGGCCCCAGGCCACGCAGTTTGCGCAGCACTGTCAACTTACACCGCTCCCGAGGGCGCGGTCGTCGCCTCGCCGGAGTGCCGGTCGCTCTTCTCTCTCAGCGTCCGCCGCACAGACGATGCGGCTCTATCGCGCGATGCTGAAATCGCAGCGGACCGGGAAGGATCAGCACGGCACCGTCGGCGCTGTCGCGTTGGATCGGTTTGGCACTGTGGCGGCAGGGGCCTCGACCGGGGGCGTCGAGTCGATGTTGCCGGGGCGGGTCGGCGACAGCCCGCTCATCGGTTGCGGCGTCTACGCAGACAATCAGAGCGGCGCCGTCTCGATGACCGGCATCGGCGAAGGTATCATCCGTCTGGTGATCGCCAAGACCATCTGCGATCGGCTGGCGCTGGGGAAGAGTCCTTCGGTCGCGGCCCGACAGGTGTTGCGCATGCTGGTCTCTCGAATTCGCGGGTCTGCCGGGGCCTTAGTCCTCTCGCCGGACGGGCGCTTTGCGATTACGCATGTGACGCCCCATATGGCTGCCGGTTGGTGGAACGGGACCGGCCAGCCGACCGTTCGAGGCCGGTTTCCATGAGGGATGCGCTCGCTAGCCTCTGGCTGGTTCTGCAATAGTGCGTATTACGGCGCTGGATGGGTGGATCCCCGATTGATCCGGTTGAGGATACGGTCGTGGCGGCGTGTCAGGGCGGTTGTTTTTCGCAGCGGATCGTACCGGCGCGGCGAGGGCAAGATGGCGGCCAGCCAGGCGGCCTCGTCGGCCGTCAGATCCTGCGAGGATTTGTTGAAATGATGGCGGGCCGCCGCCTCAGCGCCGTAGACGCCCTGCCCCCATTCGGCGACATTGAGATACAGTTCGAGGATGCGCTCCTTCGTGAGCTGCTGTTCGAGGGAACGTGTGATCAGGGCTTCCCGCGCCTTTCGAAACAAGGACCGTTCGGATGAAAGATAGAGGTTCTTGGCCAGCTGTTGGGTAATGGTGCTCCCGCCACGCTTGAGTTCGCCCGCTTCGAGGTTGTACTTGGCCGCTTCCTTGATCCCTTCCCAGTCGAATCCTTCGTGAGTGAAGAACGACGCATCTTCTGCCGCCACGACCGCCTGGCGGAGGTGGGGAGAGATGCGCGAGAGCGGCACCCATACCCATTGGCGCTTGATTGCGAGGCCCTGTGCTTCAGCCTGGGCCTGTCGCGCGTCCATCAGGGCCGTCACGGGTGGATTGGTCGTGCGTAACGCTGAGACATCGGGCATGGTGAGCAGCCATACGAACAGGACTGTTCCGATCGGGAGGCCGAGGCCGATGATCAGGAAAGCCTTCACGCGGGATCGGGCTTGTGTGGTTGACTTCCGCATAGTCTGGTGCGTATGACAAGACGTCAGGCTACAGGCAAGGGGATTGATACATGCCTTGCATGCGCCTCTTGCCCCTTGTCCCTTGCCTATCTCTGAGGGTGATCATTGAAAATCCTGAAGGCAGAGTTTATCAGAAGTTGCGCGGGGCCAGAGCAGTTTCTGAAGGGTGAACTTCCGGAAGTCGCCTTTATCGGGCGGTCGAACGTCGGGAAGTCCTCTCTCATCAATTCTCTCTTGCAGCGCAAGGGGCTGGCCAAGGTGAGCCGCACGCCGGGCAAGACCCGTTTGGTCAATCTCTTTCAGGTCACCAGCGACGATCCGGGGCTGGCGCGATTCGTGTTGGTGGACTTGCCCGGCTATGGATACGCGAGGGTCTCGAAATCGATGCGGGCCGAGTGGGCGCCGCTGATTGAGCAATATCTCAACGGCAGTGAACAGCTGCGTGCGGTGGTGGTCCTGGTGGAAAGCCGGGTGTTGAGCGAACAGGACCGGGAGACGATCGCCTGGCTGCTGTCCGTCGGACGCCCCCCCATCGTGGTGGCGACGAAAGTCGATAAGTTGAAAATGAGCGAGCGAGTCCGCGCACTGCGCCGGCTGCAGGACGGGCTGGGATTGGCCGAAGGCGACGGGATTATTCCTTACTCGTCGGTGACGGGCGAGGGGCGGGACCGGCTATGGGCGGCTCTGAAGGAGCGGGTTCAAATTTGATCTCGATGTAGGCTTTGTTTTTAAGGTCTGCCAGCCACGCTTGAAAGACGTCTTCGCTTTTCTGCTGAAAGACGAGCCCCTGGATTTCAAGGCGCACTTCTTCGTATGGGCGGAACTGTTTGGGTTTCTTGTCCTCCAGGCGAATGAGATGAAAACCCTCGGAGGTTTCGATCGTGTCTGAGATGCCGCCCGGCACGAGTTTCGCGATGGCGCGTTCGATTCCCGGCACGAGCTCTCCCTGCCGCACCAAGCCGAGCCGTCCTCCGCGTGAGGCGTTCGGCCCGTCGGAAAATCGCAGTGCCAGATCTTCGAAGGATTCTCCCTGTTTGAGCAGAGCCGTGATCTCGGCCACTTTCGCCTTGGCGTCGGCTGTATCGTCAGCTGACCGGGGCTTGATAAGAATTTGGCTGATGGTGTACTCCTCCGGGAGTGCAAACCGGTCGCGGTGTTCCTGGAAGTACCGTTTCATGTCGGAATCTGCGACCATCACCCCGCTCCGCACCTCCCGGTCGACGACCTTGAGCAATGTCAGCTGCTCCCGGACATTTTTCATATTTGCCGGGTTCGTTTCGTCGACCTTTTCCCCCTGCTGCTTCATATTCTGAACCGCCTGCCGGACTTCCTGATCGGTGACTTCGACGCCTCTGGCTTTGGCCTCCTGGAGTTGCAACTTGCGCTCGATCATCGAGGTCAGCGCCATATACTCCGCCGTCTTGAGCCGGCGCGCGAAGGCGCTGCCGGAATGTTCTTTCTGAATCCGCTCCCGCTCCGGCTCCAGTTCCCGCTTCATCTCGGACAGCATGATGAGGTCCGAGTTGACGATCGCGACGATCCGGTCTTCCACCTGTGCGGCTGAAAGAAGGGAGGCCTGCGCGGTCAGCACGAGCGCGCAGAGGACCGTGTGTTGCAATCGGGAGAGGGTCATTGTCACGCGTACGTTCATGGTCATGGCTCTGAGTTTCGCACACTGTTGCCGACGGAATCAGGCGGCCAGAAATGTTTTGAGGGATTGTACACGAATTGTAGAGGGCGTGAGGAGTGTGAGTGGGGGGGAATGTTGACCGAGACAATCAGCGTGTGCCGACGTCGTCGGCGACATAGCGGGAGGCGTCGGCGAGGCGGATGATGGCCTTTGCACGGATGTCGGCGATCACGGCGTCAAACCGCTTCCGGCGTTTTTCGTTGAGCAGTTCCTGCCGGAGGCGTTCCCGAACGGCCAAGTCCGCCTGGATCATTTCCTTGTCGAGGGCCGTGACCATGACGAGGTAATAGCCGGCGTCCGTCTTGATCGGCGCACTGACCATTCCGGGTCTCAGGGCATGCACGACCGCGTCGACTTCCGGGATGACCAAGTTCTCGCGGTAGGGGCCGAGATCGCCCCCCTTGGCTTTGGTCTTTCCGTCGAGGGAATAGCGTTGCGCCAGCTTCGCGAAGTCTCCCCCCCGGTTGATCTGCGTCTCGATATCTTTCGCGGCGGAAAGAGTGGGGAGCAGCATCTGCGACACCTGGACTTTCAAGGGTGCCAGGAGTTCATGGGCATGTTTCTGGTAGAAGGCGTCCAGTTCTTCTTGCGAGAGCTCGATCTTCGCTTTGATCCGGTCCTTGAGGAGTTCGTCGAGAATCAGTTGCTCCCGGTAGCGTTGCGCCCGATCTCGGATGACGTCGTTCCGGTCAAGCCCCTGTTTGCGCGCCTCCTGCATGAGCAGTTCGCGGGTGATGAGTTCGTCGAGGAACCGGTGCCGTCCCCCTTCTTTTTCGTACCGGGCTCTGGCGGCATCGGACAGTTCGCCCCAGCGGGCTTCGAATTCGTGTTGCGTGATTTGTCGGCCGTTGACGAGGGCGAGCACGGCTTCGTCGGGCGGCTGGGTGCAGCCGGTGAGCAAGAAGAGGCTGCCGCCGATGGCCACGGCCAGCAAGGCCAGAAGGCGGACCGCAATGAAGCTCCGGGATGTGCTGGATGGTCGAGGCATAGAGGCGTAAGACCTTAGTTAGCGAGATGATTGCGGGGATGTCGTGGTGTTGGTATCACAGACTCCCAGGCTTTGCAAGGTTGCGGTGAGTTCTCGAAAGATGGAAGGCCAGTCCTGATGCGGCATTTGGAGTTCAAAAGAGAGGGGAGACAGGAAACACACCCGTTTCTTGTACCGGTCCATCAGCCGGTGGATCGCCTGGCTCGCCACCCGGCTCTTGGCGTCGAGCGTGACGACGACGGAGTGGGCCTTCAGTTCGATGGCAGCCAGGCGCAAGGCCTTGGCTTGGAGCCGCACCTGCATGACCTCGAACAATCGTTCGACGGAGTCCGGAGCCAGACCGTATCGGTCCTGCATTTCGCCATGCAGCAAGGCGAGGTCTCCGACTTGGGCGCAGGAGGAGATCCGTTTGTAAAACGAGAGGCGCTGGTGGGGATCGGCGATGTATTCGTCCGGGATGAAGGCGGAGATATTGAGCCGGAGCACCGGTTCCGGCTCTTCTTCCACCACCTGGCCCTTGAGGCGCTGGACGGCCTGTTCCACCATCTGCATGTAGAGATCGAGTCCGATGGCAGCGATATGTCCCGACTGCTGTTTCCCCAGGAGGTTGCCGGCGCCACGGATTTCCATATCGGCTGCGGCGATGCGGAAGCCGGCTCCCAGTTCGGTAAATTGCTGAATGGCGGTCAGGCGCTTCTGGGCGTCTTCGCTCAATTGCCCCTCGTCCGGCACCAGGAAGTAGGCATAGGCTTGATCGCCGCTCCGGCCCACCCGCCCACGCAGTTGGTACAGCTGCGCGAGGCCGAACATGTCGGCACGATTGACGATGATCGTGTTGGCATTGGGGACATCGATGCCTGATTGGATAATGGCCGACGCGATCAGGACATCCGCCTCCCGGTGAAAGAACTTGAGCATGACGGCTTCGAGCGGTTTGGCGTTCATCTGCCCATGGGCCATCACGATGCGCGCGTCCGGCACCAGCTGGTGGAGCCAGGCGCCCGTCTTCTCCATCGTTTCGACCCGGTTATGGACGAAGTAGACCTGCCCGCCCCGCCCCAGTTCGCGCAAGATCGCTTCCCGGATGAGTTTGTCGCTGGATCGGACGACTTGGGTGCGAATGGCCAGGCGGCCTGCCGGAGGAGTCTCGATGATCGAGAGGTCGCGCACGCTCGCCATGGCCATTTGCAAGGTGCGGGGAATCGGGGTGGCCGTGAGCGTTAAGACGTCGACATGGGTGCGGAGCTGTTTCAATCGCTCCTTGTGTTTGACGCCGAACCACTGTTCCTCGTCGATGATCACGAGACCCAGGTCGCGGAACACGACATCCTTCTGGATGAGCCGGTGGGTGCCAATCACCACATCGACGTCGCCGGACGCCACGTCTTTGAGGATGGCTTTGGCCTCCTTCGGCGATTGGAAGCGGGAGAGGAGGGCGACGCGCGCCGGGAACGGCGCGAACCGTTCGGCGAAATTGTCGTAATGTTGGTGGGCCAGGAGGGTGGTGGGGACGAGCACCGCCACCTGGCGATTGGCTTCCACGGCCTTGAAGGCCGCCCGCATCGCCACTTCCGTTTTTCCGTACCCGACGTCGCCGCAGACGAGGCGGTCCATTGGTTTGCTGGACTCCATGTCGCGGGTAATGTCTTCGATCGCTTTGAGTTGATCCGCCGTTTCTTCATATTCGAACGCCGCCTCGAACTCGTGGTACATCGTGCTGTCGAATCCATAGGCATGGCGCGTCACGAGCTCGCGGTTGGCGTAGAGGTCGACCAGCTCGTGGGCCATCTCTTCGATGTCTTTCTTCACGCGCGCGGTCGTTTTGGCCCAGTTGGTGCCGCCCAACCGTTCCAGGCGCGGCCCATGGCCGTCCGCCCCGCTATAGCGCTGCACATGGCTGAGTTTCTCCAGCGGGACGTAGAGTGTGTCGCCGCCGGCGAATTCCAGGATCAAGTAATCGCTGTCGAAGTCCTGCACCGAGAGACGTTTCAGGCCTTGATAGCGGGCGATGCCATGTTGGACATGGACGACATAGTCGCCCACGTTCAGATCTTCCAGCGAGGAGAGGAAGGTCGCGGCTTTGCTCTTGGCCTGCGGCTTGTGGCGCGCGCCTTTAGCGAACAGCTCCTCTTCCGTCAGCACGGCCAGGCGCAAATCTGTGGCGAGGAATCCCGTGGAGAGATCGCCGTGCAAGACGTAAAACGGCGCTTTGGTTTTACCGGACGTGGTCCAGGTTCCCGTGGTCCATTCCATCGCCGGCACATCGTGTTCGCGCAAGAGCGCCAGCAAGCGGTCCACTTGGCCGCGACTCCGCGCGACGAGCACGACGCGGCACTCCTCGCGCAGGCGATCCATGATGGCGAGGGTCTGGCTGAAGGGCATTCCCCGAGCCCCGAGACCGGCGCTGGCCGGGGTCTGAGCGGGAAAGGCCTGGACCGGATTCCAGGACGCATCGCTTGGAGTGAGCGGCTCCAGCGCGAGCGCGGGCCAGCCGTTCGTCCGCTCCATGAGTTCCGGCCAGGAAAGAAATAACCGCTCCGGCGACGGGTAAGGCACGGCGGTTTCCCGATCGGCGTGGCGGAGATAGCCGTCGTCGATCTTGCGCCAGAGGTCTGCGCAGGCCCCGGTCAAGGCAGTCGGCTGATCCAGGACCAGGATGGGCTGTTCGGTGAAATAATCGAAGAGGCTGTCCATCTTGCGATAGAGATCCGGCGCGCGCCACTCGGCATCCGCCGGAATAGGAGCGAGCGCATCCGGCGAATTTTCATCCCGCAGATATTCCCGTGCGGGAAGGACCATCGCGCGATCCAGTTTTGCGGTGGATTTCTGCGTGGCGGGATCGAAGAGGCGGAGCGAGTCGATCGTTTCGCCGAGAAATTCGATGCGAAGCGGGTCGGCATAGGCGGTCGAGAAAATATCGACAATGCCGCCTCGAATGCTGAACTCGCCGGGGATTTCCACCACGGAGACCCGGCGGTAGCCGAGACGCAAGAGTCCTTCGGTGAGGGCGTCTCGCTCGATCGTGCCGCTCCGCTTGAATTGCAGGGTGGTGTTGGTAAAGGTCGTGACGGGCAAGAGCCGTTGCATCAGGGCTGCGATGGAGGTGACCAGGCAGGTCTGCGGGGCTGTGCGGATGTGATGCAGGGTATTCATCCGGCGGGCGATCAGGCTGACATGGGGCGCGCTGCCTTCGTAGGGCAAGGTCTCCCATCTCGGAAGCAGGGCGAGAGGCGCTGCCGGAAGGCCCATGAGGTCATGGAAAAAGTGCAGGTCGTCGAAGAGCCGTTCCGCCGCCTCGTCCGACCCTGTGACGATCAGCCAGGATCGATGGCCGAGTTTGCCCGATTGAGGATGCAGGAGCGTGGCGAGGGCGAGCCCGGACGTGGAGCCATGCAAGCCGGTGACAGAGGGACGGCCTGCCTTGTCTGCCAGTGCTGCGGCGACAGGCACGAACCACTGGGCTGCTGAATGGGTGTGGATAGTATCGGACACTGCGGCTGCTTAGGTTGTGGTTGAGCGAATACGCTGGATTAATGATGTAGTGGACATGCCGGGGACCAAGGGAATGGTCCGGACTATTCCGCCGCGCGCTTCGACAATCTCGCGGCCGACGATTTGTTCCACCGCCCAATCTCCGCCTTTGACGAGGACATCCGGCTGCAAGGCAGCGATCAGGCTCTGGGGGTCCGGCTCGTTGAACAGGATCACATAATCGACAGAGCCGAGTGCCGCGACCACTTCCGCCCGTTGCGCTTCCGGGACAATGGGGCGGTCCGGCGCTTTGTTCAAACTCCTGACGGACTCGTCGCTGTTGACGGCCACGACCAGCAGGTCGCCCAGATCTTTCGCGGCCTGGAGGTAGCGTGTATGGCCCACATGCATGAGGTCGAAACAGCCGTTCGTAAACACGATGCGTTTTCCGTGAGTCCGCGCCTGTTGGAGGAGCGGGACGAGCTGCTCTTTCGTCATGACGTTTATAGACATGGCTGCATCATACCGACTGTGCGCGCGGATGGAAAGAGACTCCAGCCGGATGCTGAAACCGTCCGCCAGCTTCGTTCTCGGCTCATCGAAATCCTCAACGTACCCCCGAGGGTACGCCTCCGGTTTCGACTCGCCTCCGGCCTTGCTGGACGAACGGTTTGAGCATCCGGCGGGAGACAGGCGGGACGAGCGAGAAGGGCCACAGGAAAGTAGGAGCCCATTCTGTTCACGTCGCGCATTTCCCGCGCGTCACGCATCCTGGTCTGTGCCCTTGTCTACCGATGAGCGATTGACTAGACTGCTAGACTATTCAGAGGATGCGAAAGGACGCGAATCATGGCCGACAGTCCGGATGAGCGAAACGGGAGAGCCTACAGTCTCTACACGTCTATCAGGCGATACTTCGAACCACTTCGGCAGCATTGGGATAAGCTGTCTGCCGAGGAGCGGGGGGTCGTCATCCAGGAAGTGGAAGCCTTCTTGAATTCCGTGCGCCCGCCTGACGATCAACGCCCAGGTTGAATCGGACAGGCTACTTTTTCGGAATCCCGCCGAGACGGACCATGCGGTCGCCATATCGTTCGATCAATCCATCCAGGGCAGCGACAGCCTGAGTCTGGCGCTGTTCAAAGAGGGATTCTGTGGCGGGCAGGAGGCCGGACAGCGACAGGCCCACCAGCCGGTAGTTTGTGTGCGGGATGGCCAGGCTGTGAAGGGCCGACCGGATGGCCGGCCACATCGCCGGATCGTAGTTGAGCGGTTGCGGGAACTGCTGTTGTCGAGTGGTGATCCGGAACTTCGCATCCTTCAGTTTGACGGTGAAGGATCCTGCCGCCAATCCCTCCACGCGCAGGTCATGCGCCAAGGTGCCGAGAAAGTTTCTGATCGTCTGTTCCAGGAATCCCAGATCGCTGCTGTCCTGCTCGAAGGTCGTTTCATGTCCGAGGCTTTTGGATTCCCGATCGACCACGACCGGGTCGCGATCGATTCCGCGCGCCACCTCCTGCCACGAAATAAGACGGTTGCCCCATTGCTGCCGGAGAAACGGCTCGTGCTGCGGATCGAGCAGGTCGCCGACGCACCGGATGCCGAACCCATTCAACAGGGCCGCAGACTTCGGTCCGATGCCGGGCAGATCGCGCACCGGCCGCGCAGCGAGAAAGTCCGCTTCGGTTCCCGGCTCGATCACCGCCAGCCCGTCAGGCTTGTGCGCATCCGCTGCGACCTTCGCTACGGTCTTGCCGGTGGCGAGTGCGACGGTGCAGCGGAGCCCTGTGGCCTCGAAAATCGCCTCTTTCACACATTGGCCCAGGCGTGACGGATCGGGGTAGAGGGTCTGCATGTCCGTCGTCTCCGCATAAAACTCATCGATGCTCGTCCATTCGACGACCGGGAGCAGACGGGTGATGACGGCCCGCATCTGTTCATGCAGCCGGTTATAGAGAGGTCTGTCCGGGGGCACGAGCATGAGTTGGGGGCAGAGCCGTCTGGCTTCGCCTGTCGGCATGGCCGAGCGGACGCCGAACGCACGGGCTTCGTAACTGGCAGCCGCGATAATGCCTCGCGGGGACGAGCCCCCGACTGCCACCGGTTTGCCCGCAAGGCTTGGATCTGCCAGGACGGCTGCTGAGGCGAACATGGCATCCACGTCGCCGAAGAGAATTTGACGAGACCAGCGCATGGATTATCTCCGTCGTTCGTCTCTCGTCCAAAGAAAAGAGCATATAGCGTATGGCGTATAGCTGGAAGTCAGCGCGAGAACTGCCGAAACCAATGAGCGACTCCTCTTCACGGCAGACGGTGTTTTTTCCGAGCCATCAGCTATAAGCCATAGGCTCTTCTCTTTTGCTATACGCCATAAGCCATACGCTATCAGCTCCGTCCGGTTAGAACCTAAACGACAGCTGGATTCGCTTCAAGAGAGAAGGAGAGGGTGGAGGGGGAGGCTCGTGCTGGATCTGACTCACCGACTCCAACTCTTGCAGCGATCCTTGGCAGATGCCGCAATGGTGCCGCCGCGGCTGAATCGACCGGCGCTGGCGCCGGTACATCTGGCCGCATTGCCGACAGCGCCAGGCAAATCTCGTGAGCGCGAGCACTTCCTTCCGTAACGAATGGTAGATGGTGATCGCCAGGGCGCCGTCCCGATTCATCTCGGTCATCTTGCGGAGAAAATCCGGTCCGTGGTTCGGCCGCCGCTTCAAGATGTCGTATTGCCATTGATGAATCATCTCGTGCGCCAGCGTGTTCACGATCTCCTGCTCGCCATATTCGCTCGTGCTGGTGGCTTGATGGAGTAAAGGAAGGGACAGGCGAATCTCGCGCTTGGTTGGCGGGCGAAGACCATCCTGGTCCAGCCGCGGCTTCGGTCCTCGGCGGCTGACGAACATGCCGACCGAGGAGGTCAGCCGGCGGCTCCAGACGAGATCGATCGGGGGCAAGAGACGTGCGAAGTAGCGGTCATTCAACTCGCTCCACATCTGAGTCAGATGCTGAGCGGTGACGGGAGGGGCTTGGCGTGGAGCCATAGGAAGGGAGTTACCCCAATTCTTCGTGGATTGCCGCGGCCAGCAAGGGCACCATGATTTCGTGGTGGCCGATCAGGGAGTAGCCCTTCCCGCCCTTTTGGGTCGGCCGCCGCACCACGTTCGTGAGCGGGCGGTAGTGGGCGAGAAAGTCCATGTTCACGGTCGTAATGCTGGTCAAATCGTGACCAAGATTGCGCGCCAGTGACACCGCTTTGAGGAAGACTTCCGGCAAAATGACGGCGGAGCCGAGATTGAGATACACGCCTCCCTCCATCCCGGACACGACGGCCGCAAGCCGCCGAAAGTCCAGCAGCGAGGTTGCGCCAATGGCGGCTCCGTCCGCGGCAGGATGCATGTGGATGATGTCGGTCCCGATGGCGACGTGCACGGTTACAGGAATGCCGAGCTTCGCGCCGGTCGCCAGGATGCTCGTCTCGCGGTTGGGGAACTGCCCCTGGCGGCGGTTGATGTAGTGGCCGACGGATTCGCCGAGCCCCTCGCGATCGTGGGATCCGCGGATGATCGCTTCGTTCAACATGCGGCCGGTTTCTTCCGCCATGCCGAATCGTCCCTCGTCGATTTCCGCGTCGACCTCCTCGGAGGTGTGTCCCATGAGCGCCAATTCGAAGTCGTGAATGATCCCGGCGCCGTTCATGGCCACAGCCGACACGATTCCTTGCTGCATGAGGTCCACGAGAATCGGGTTCAATCCGACTTTGACGACGTGGGCGCCGATGCCCACGATGACCGGCCGGCCCCTGCGATGGGCCTTCGCGACGGCTTTGGCGACGGCGCGCAAGGTTTTGACGCCGAGGATATCCGGCAGCGAGCGATAGAATTGGCTGAAGCTGCCTCCCCGCTTCCAGGGGCTGGCAAAATCGGAGACGCGGACCTTGCTGTGCCGCTTCTTGAGCGGATAGGTCGTGAGATCCGTCACGTTGATCGGGGGGATCAGGCGCGGAGTCGTGACAGGGGGCCGCTGCCGGTCAGGAAGCTTTGCCAAGGAGTTGCTCCTCGATAAGTTCGCACAGGACGTGGCCGAGCGTGATGTGACTTTCTTGAATGCGGGCTGTGACGGCCGAGGGCACCACGAAGGGATAGTCCACCAGACCAGCCAGTTTTCCGCCGGTCCCGCCGGTCCACCCTATGGTCGTGAGGCCACAAGCCCGCGCGGCTTCCACACCCTTCAATACGTTGGCTGAGTTGCCGCTGGTGCTGATGGCGATGGCGACGTCGCCTTTCTGTCCATGGGCGCGAACCTGGCGGGCAAAGAGTTCGTCGTACCCGTAGTCGTTGGCGATGCAGGTGATGGCGGCGATGTCGGTGGCCAGGGCGATGGCCGGAAGCGGAGCCCGTTCGCGTTTATAGCGACCGACGAATTCGGCGGCGAGATGGGCCGCGTCCGTGGCGCTGCCGCCGTTGCCGAAGAGTAGCACTTTATGTCCCTCGCGAAAGGCCGTGACCATCAGTTTGGCGACCTGCACGATGCGATCGGCATGGTCCCTCGCGAACTGTTGCTTGACGGTCGCGCTCTCGGCAAAGGCGCTGAGTACAAGTTCTTT
The DNA here is from genome assembly GCA_041178465.1 of Nitrospirota bacterium. Taxonomy (GTDB): domain Bacteria; phylum Nitrospirota; class Nitrospiria; order Nitrospirales; family Nitrospiraceae; genus Palsa-1315. The sequence continues at coordinate 2,275 of JBEGVJ010000099.1, read as the reverse complement.
CATGGGGCGATTCTAGGCAACCCTCCGTCACCTGTCAAACGTGATCAGCCCGAAGGCTTTTACGTCACCCTATGGTATAGTCCGCGCGACATGGCACAAGACCAACCAGTTAAAGCGTTAGTGATCGCGCTCACCGACTATGCGGAAGCGGCGGTCTATTCGATTAATCGGTTGCAGCCGGATTCGCTTTGTTTCGTGTTGCCGGCAGGGGCGAAAGCGCTCGTGGAGTCCGAAGTTCAGCCGAAGATCGACCATATGCCCAGGCGATGGGATTGGGTGGTCCTGGCCGAGACCGGCGAATTCGTCGGCTGTTATCGGGCGCTCGCGCAAGCGCTTCCGGAGATGTTGCGCACCTGGGATGTGCAGCCAGGCGAGCTCATCGTCGATGTCACCGGGGCGACCCCGGCTATGGCAGGCGCCCTGACGCTGGCCACCCTCTCTCATAGTTCGCGGATCGTCTCGCTCGTGCCGGCGCGAGAGGGACAGGAAGACGACCGGATCGATATTGCCGGAAAGCCGTTTCTCTGGACGCAGGGGAATCCCTGGGATGAGGCGGCCTCTGTCTCGCGCCGTGAGGGCTGCGACCTGTTCAATCGTGGATTGTTTGCCGCCGCGGCAAAACTGTTTCGCGAAGTCGAAGCCAGAGTGAGCGGCGGGCAGAAACCGCTCTACCGCGCCTTTGCAGATCTGGCCGATGGCTACGACCTGTGGGAGCGATTTCACTACCGCCAGGCCTGGGAGAAGCTCAAGAACGCCGTGAAGGCCTTCGACATGGCGTTGGTCTGGGGCGGGCCGCAAGGACTCAAAGCTGTTTTGCCCTTGATCAAGGCGAACGCGGGGTTCTTAGAAAAGCTCGTGCTCGATCCTGCCCCGGTGAAAGATATGCAGGCTCACGACTTGCTGGCCTATGCCGGCCGGCGATTGCATGGCACGCACGATCTGGAAACAGCCATGGTCTCGCTCGTTCGTGCGCTTGAGGCCTTCGCCCAACGGCAACTGTTCAAGCAATACAAGATCAAAACCTGGGACGTGCAGCCGGAGCAATTGCCGCAGGCGCTGCAAGAAACCTGTCGATCGTGCTGGTTGGAAGATCTGGACGGTAAGTACAAGCTGCCCTTGCAGGCGCAGTTTCGTACGCTGGCCGGATTGGGCGATCAGATGGGCCAAGCCTTTCTCCGCGAGTGGCCGACGATGAAACCGCTGCTCGATGCCGCCAACCATGCCGTCCTCGGCCACGGCTTCGAGCCGGTCAAATCCGAGCGGGTGCAGCAGCTCTACGATGTCGTCGTCCGGCTCTCGGGCATCAGCGACAACTCGTTGCCGAAGTTTCCGATGCTGAACGTCTAAAGAGCATATAGCGTATGGCCGGTAGCGTATAGCACGAGCAAAGACAAAATTAAGAATGGCATTTCGATTTGAAACATTGGAAATTTGGCAACTGGCCAAGGAATACGCGACAAGGGTCTATGCCGTTACCGCGAAGTTTCCGAGGCATGAAGACTATGGATTGAAGTCCCAGCTGAATCGGGCAGTGAACTCAATCGCACTCAATATTGCGGAGGGCACAGCCAAGAACAGTAACAAAGCGTTCGACTATCACCTGGAGATTGCGTTGGGATCGACCTTTGAAGTGGTGGCCGGAGCGTTTCTTGCCAAGGACCGAGCGTACATCTCAGAGGTTGAGCACAGTGCCTTATACGAGGATGGTCAGCGACTTGCGAAAAGCGTTAATGCATTCAGGAATACGCTGTCGATATCGTGACGCCCGGCTTCCTGTTTTGGTTTTGATTTTTGTCCGTGCCATACGCTATACGCCATAAGCTCTTATTCGGCCATCAGCTCCCATGGAAGTTAAGATCTACTACGAGGATACCGACTGCGGCGGAGTTGTTTACAGCTCATAACTACTTGATATTATTATGATGATATGTTATAAGGTTGTTGTAGATCAGTCTAGTGACTTCAATGACTTAGATGAAATTGTTGAAAGCAGACTCATTAGAACGCGAAACAACGCATCTCAGTTGGTTCCCTCCCTCTAACTTCTTGTCTAATCAGTGTTCCCTCTGTTTTAGTTTCGATCTAGTTCCTGCGGGATTCTCCCAACATGGCACAGCGTAAATCTTCAAAACTGGGACCCAGTTTGACTGCGAAGCACGAAGTGTTTGGCGGCAAAGCTGTCATTCTTCGTTATCGACATTGCGGCGATTGGTGGCATTTTCGGATGTATGTGAAGGGTGAACGAAAATACATTCAGCAAGCGTTGAGGACGAAG
>JBEGVJ010000098.1:0-2520 GCA_041178465.1 Nitrospirota bacterium | reverse complement strand
CTGTCGAAGGAGCAACGAGCGAGGGCCCGGTCCAACAGCACATCGACTCCCTCCTCGCTCTTGTCTGACTCCGCCAGCAACGAGAGGGCGATCGCACGGGCTGACGATGCGGTCTGAGCAGTAAAGAGGGATCGGGAACCAGATGCCATAGGTGATTTAGTCCGGTCTGCCCGGTCCATCTTGTTCATTTAGTCTATCTGGTTTGTTGTGTTGCTTGACCCAGAGAAACCAAATAAATGAGACAGACCAGATAGACCAAATGAACAAGACAGACTTTCAGGAAAGGACCGGTCCCCCTAACTGCAATCCAAGAGCAACAGAATGGCCTGCCAAGTATTGGGAGACCGCCATGCGGCGGCTATTGGCCGGCTGCAACTCCAGCAAGGCAAGGACTCCTTCCCCTGTGGCGACATGAATCGCCTCGCTGGTGACCGCCACCACTGCCCCCGGAGGCTTCATGGCTGGGCCTGGGAGGGCCTGGGCTCGCCAGATCGTCCAACGGTCGCCCCCTGGCACAGAGGTGTGGGCTCCAGGCCAGGGAGCAAGGCCACGGACCCGGTTGGCCAGAGCCATGGCAGGCAAGGTCCAATCGATTAGCCCATCTTCTTTTTTCAGTAAGGGAGCCATGGTCGCCTGCGAAGAATCTTGTTGCTGCGGCACGAGGGTGCCGGCCTTGAGCCGGGCAATCGTCTCGACCAGCAGTCTGCCTCCGAGCTCAGCTAAGCGTGGCGCGAGAGTGCCGGCCGTATCGTCATCGGTAATGGGAATGGCCTCTTGAAGCAGCATCGCGCCTGTATCCATCCCCTCATCCATCAACATGGTCGTGATGCCGGTTTCTCGTTCGCCGTTGATGATGGCCCATTGAATCGGACCGGCGCCGCGATATTTCGGGAGCAGAGATCCATGCACATTGATGCAGCCGCGCGGGGGAAGCGAGAGGACTGCCGGAGGCAAGATACGCCCGAACGCCGTGACTGCGATCAGATCCGGCTTCCACCCGGCCAAAGCCTGAAGGAATTCAGGGTCCTTCATCTTGAGGGGCTGCAGCAGAGGAATCTTCTCCCGCTGGGCCAGGAGCTTCACCGGCGACGGAGTGAGGACTTGCCCGCGTCCTTTCGGACGATCCGGCTGCGTGACCACGCCAACCACGACATCGTCAGACTTCAGCAAGGCCTCAAGAGAGGCAGCCGCAAAATCAGGCGTGCCCATAAAAACAATATTCATGTTACCGCTTTAGCATTGCAGGTGCGCGAAAGCAACCGGGCCGCGCGGCGGCTGGCTTGACTTGCCGTTCAACGCTTTGTTAGCATCCTTCTGCGGGGTGGAGCAGCCCGGTAGCTCGTTGGGCTCATAACCCAAAGGTCAGAGGTTCAAATCCTCTCCCCGCAACCACATTACGCAACCTGGACTCCAGCAGCCAGCCCCCTCGTTTTTCATAACTTCGAATCAGCCCTGCTTCAAGATGTCTTTCTGACGGGCGAGCAACACTCGCACTCTCTCCAGAATCCGCCTCTTTGTACAAGCTGATTATCCATCCGTGCTATCTATTGCCGTTGAACGGGCTGACAAATCGGTCAAACCTATGGGCGAAGTTGCAGAGAGACCGAAGCATATTAGTCCGATGCGGAAATCTCGGTAAGGGCTCGAGTGGCGGGCGTATTAAGCTAAATTTTCAGCCATCGTCACCATCGGCTCTCTTGTAAATAAACGGTAAGCCTTCGATCTCATCCTTCGGGCTATTTAATCGGACGCCCCCTCTCGAACTTTTCATAGTTCGTGTGTATTCTCATGCCGCCCAAAGGAAAAATTAGCCCAAGAGTGGAGGCGTAGATGGAACAACGCAAGTTCCCACGTTTTTCGACCCAATTCCCGATCACGTTCTCAGGCGACGGCCTCGAGGGGGAGGGATCGGTCTGCAACCTTTCGACAGGCGGGTGCGCGGTAGAAAGTCCGGCGAGCGTACAAAAAGGCAATTATCTTCGAGTGCGCGTCTATCTTCCCGATCAGGCCTTTCCCTTGAAGGTGGAATTGGCAGCAGTCCGATGGACAACGGCACGGCAGTTCGGACTTGAGTTCATTACCATGCCGAGCGAGGATCAGGAACGACTGCGGCGCTACGTGATGACCCTCCAGGATCCCAATCCGTAGAACATTGAGATTGTAGAGGCTGGAATCTTCCGTATGGTGCTGGGGCCAGCATCACCTTAGGATGCTCAAGTGGGCCGTCCTCTTTGGCCGTCGTTGGTGAAGCGTGAGCGAGTCAGGCGAGACACGCGCGAGAGGCGCGACTCGCGCAGATGAAACTTCCGACCAGTCCTGCTTTTCTCGCAAGTCTCGCGATTCTCGCGCCACGGTCTGAGGCGCTGGCGGACTGTTTCAGCATCCTGATTAGAAAAGGGTGTAGATGAATGGCGCAACCGCCGACCCCTGGGTCAGGACAATCAGGCTTCCAAGGAGCACGAGCACTAAAATTATCGGAAGGAGCCAGAACTTCTTCCGCTCCTTCATGAACGCCCAGAG
>JBEGVJ010000097.1:0-10259 GCA_041178465.1 Nitrospirota bacterium | reverse complement strand
TCCCCATCGGGTTCTATGTCGACCGCTTGAGCGCCGTCATGATGGTGTTGATCTCCGGCGTCGGGACGATCATCTACACCTATTCGCTCGGCTACATGTACCAGGACCCTCACGATCGGCGCTATCTGGCGCTCATCGGCTTCACGACCGCGGTGTTGCTGTGCATGGTGTCCAGCGCCAATTTGATGATGTTGTTTCTGTTCTGGCAGATCCTGAGCTACATGCTCTATCTCCTTGCCCACAACCATGCCCATGCCGCGACACTGGACGGCGCGTTCAGGACGTTTACCCTCTTACGGGTCGGCGATGTCGCGTTTCTCTCTGGCACCGTGCTCGCCTACCAGTTATATGGGACGCTCGAATTCCAAGCCCTGTTCGCCAAGGCCGCCGACCAGCCGGTCATGTTGTCGCTCTGGCCGGGCGTTGAGATCAGCGGACCGACCGCCGTCACGCTCTTATTGTTCATCGGCGGCATGAGCAAGTCCGCGCAGTTTCCGCTGCATTTCTGGCTGCCCCGCTCGCTCTATGCGCCGACGCCGGTCCATGCGTTGCTCCACGCCGGCATCATCAATGCGGGCGGCTTCCTGATCAACCGCCTGGCGCCGCTGTTCGGGCTGAGCTCGACGACACTGCACGTCGCCTTCGTGGTAGGCACGCTAACCGCGATCCTGGGCGCCACCATGATGCTGGCGCAGAACGACATCAAGAAAACGCTGGGGTTCTCGACGATCGGGCAGATGGGCTACATGATTATGGAATGCGGCCTGGGCGCGTTTTCTCTGGCGGTCTTTCACCTGATCGCGCACGGCCTCTTCAAGGCGACCGTGTTCTTGAATTGCGGAAATATCATTCACAAGGCCCGCCAGGATCCGGAATCGCCCCATGCGGACCCGCGCGAGGAAGAAAAGGAATTCTCCCCCCTGACCTGGTCGACGGGATTCGCGACCACGCTGTTGATTCCACTCCTCATTCTTCTGGTGACGCACGGCGTGCTCCGCATCCCCTTGCTGGAATCCCAGGGGACGGTGATCTTCCTCTTCTTCATCTGGATCACGTCGTCCCAGGCGATCTTGACGCTCACGCGACTACGCGCGATCGCCTCCTGGAAAGTCTCATCGGCGATGTTGCTGACCCTGCTCTTCGTCGTCTTCATCTATCTGTTCGCCGTGGAATCGTTCACCGCCTTTCTCTATCCGAACCCGGCAGAGGTCGCGTCGTACTTCCAAGCCGCAGACCTGCCAAACTGGCTCTTCGACAGCATAGTCGTCATGGCCACGATCCTGACGGTGGTCAGTTGGGGTTATCTGTACATGCGGGCTCACGGCCACGGTCGAACGATGTGGATCCCGGGATGGGTGGAGGGGCTACGCGTTCGCTTGTATGTCGTCTTCATGAACCGGCTGTATATGGATGAGCTCTACCAGGCACTGGGACGAGTGGTGATGCGCGCCGTCCATCGAATCGACAAACGTGATGCGCGGTGGTCGGAACGATGAACGCGATGCTCGCACCGTGGCTCGTGGCCGCCGTTCCCCTGCTGGGCGCCCTGTTGGGCTTCACGGTCTGGTCTCGGCCGGAGAAGCTGAAGGCCTGGTCGGTTACCGTCACTCTAGTGAGTTTGCTCGCCGTCATCGTGAGCTTCTTCACGCTGACAGGGGCCACCGATGGACTGCTCTTCGTCGTGCTCCTCCCGTTAGCCGCCTGTGTGTCGCTGCTGGGACAACCGGCCCATCAGGAACATCGCTGGGCCTGGGTCATGACTCTGGTGTTCCTGGGAATAGGTTTGGGCATTCTCACGCTCCCCTCCCCTATCGGCCCGATCGCGCTCACGCTGCTCCTTAGTCTCATCACATTCCTCCTCTACTGGCATCATGATCCGTTCTGGGGGCCCTCATGGCTGGGAATCGGCACCTATGGACTTGGGATGCTGTGCGCGGGGGTTGCGGCCATGACCGGTTCTTCTATGGCGGCGCTGCTGGCCAGCGCCATCCTGCTGCCGCTGGTCCCGTTCCATTACGGCTACGTGGCGGCGCTCACGCGATTGCCCGGCAGTCTCCCCTCGTTCACCGTGTTATTGCTCCCCGCGATCGGGCTGCATCGGGTCGCGACCGTGCTCCCGACAGTCCCGGACGTCGTGGTCTCAGTGGTGATCGGGGTGGCCTTGTCGGGCGCCCTCTACGGGACGGTCAAAGCACTGGCCCAGTCGCGTGTGCGGTTGCTCCTGGCCTATGGCAGCCTGTCGTTCTTCTCCATCCTCTGGTGGTTTGTGGCGACAGCGCGGACCGTCAGGCCACAGGCCGCAGTGTTTCTGGGCAGCGTAGCGCTCGTGACGGGCGGACTACTGCTTGCCTGGCAGGTGATCCGGACACGCTACGGAGACGATGTGGATCCGCGGGCGATCACCGGGCTGGCCGCGCCGATGCCGCAGTTCGCCGTATTGATGTCTCTTCTGGCGTTGGCCGCAATGGGATTGCCTCCTTTCGGAGTCTTCGCCGGTTTCATCGGGTTACTGCTCACCTCGCCGCTGACCCTCTCTGTCGCCCCGCTCGTCGTCGCCATCGCCTGGCTGGCTGCGTCCTGGTACATCCTCGATCTGGTCCAACGGCTGCTCTTCGGCCCCAAACGTCCGGATCTCCGCTATGAGGATGTGCACGGATCCGAATTCGCCTCCCTGTTGATAGTCGTCGTGATCATGCTCGCCCTGGGTCTCGCGCCGACCAATCTGTTTGGAGGAGCGCCGCCATCGACAGGCACCGCCGCCATCATGGAAGCCGTCTCATGGGATCGATAGACCAATCCATCGGCAGTGAAACCAGACGCATGGAGCTCCGGGGCGTGATCCGTCTCGCGGGCGAGATCATCGCCCAATATTGGCCGATGCGGACCTTCGTGCATCACAATCCGCTCCACAGTCTGGAGTACCTCCCGTTCGAAGAAACCGTCAGGCGCGGGAAACAATTCCTGGGAGGGAACGGCTATCTTGCCAGCCGGCTCTATCGCGACTATCTCCGCTCCGGCCGGATTCAGCTCCGGCATGTAGACGCCGCTGTCGCACCGCTGATGCGCGACGAATATGTGACGATCGGCTTGCGTCGTATTTCGCATGGTGAGGTCCTCCGTGCCTGTCTCACCGAAGGCCTCTGCACACCGGTCGAAGAACCGCTGGATGCGCGATGGGAGCACGATCCCTATCATCAACTCGATGTCTCGCTCGCAGACCGTCTGCAAACGGCAGTGACCGTTCCGGACGTGGAGGCGCAGGTTCACGCCATCGCCCGGGGCGATCAGGCGGCGCTCGGCCGCTGGCTCACGCTTTCGCACTGGTGCGACCAGGCGCTGGGCACTCACCTCGTCGACCGGATCAACCACGAACTGATCAAATGGTGTGAGGCCTTCCTGGACGAAGGGCACGCCACCTGGCCCATGCCGGGCCGAGAAAAAGGACTGTACGGAGCCTGGAAAGACCTCGCGGCGCAGGAATGGTCGCCCTGTGGGATTGCGGACAGCCGAAGAAAAATCTCACGGCTGCCGGACTACCCGGAAGATGCGTTGCAGGAGAGCCTTGAGACTCTTGCCATTCCCGCGGAACTCCGGCAGGACTACCTGTCGCTCCAGCTGACGGCGCTGCCGGGCTGGGCCGGATTCATCAAGTGGCGCGCGGAGGAGCGAGAATACGAATGGCAACAGGCCTACCCGGTCGGCCTGGTGAAATATCTGGCGATCCGGCTCTGGTATGTGCGCGAGCTGGTTCAGCAGGCTTGCCAGGAAGAACTCGGCATCGACGGAAACTACCAAACCGTCACCGAGTACCTACGGTCTCACGCCCACGAATACTTTCTCCGGAGAGAACGGGTCGCCGGCCGGCTCCCGGCGATCTATGCGGAAGAAGTCGACCGCCTGCGGCATCAGAAAAAAAACGGGTGGGACGGGTTATTCGCGCGTTACCGGTCGGACGTGGTTCCCCGCCAGGCCCGCGTCGCCCGCCATGGCGCCGCCAAGCAGTTGCGATCCCTCGCGCTGGCGCTCCAGCTCGATCCGACCACGCTCTTGACCACGGCACCGGCTGAGCTCGCACGCCTCGTCGAATGGATGACGGCCTTCCCTGAGTTGGAGCATGGACCCGTGTGGCTCAAGGCCTTCGAGGCCGGGTATCAGGAGCGGCTGCTCGACATGCTCGCCCGATCGCGGATGGCTCGACCGACGCATGGCACCGAACTGGAATTCGCGCGGCCGCACTCGCAATCGGTCTTCTGTATCGATGTCCGCTCCGAACCGTTCCGGCGGCATCTCGAATCCACCGGCGCCAACGAGACCTATGGATTCGCCGGCTTCTTCGCCGCCTTCATCCGCTATCGCGCCTGGGGGAGGGAGCATGACACGGAACAGTTCCCCGTCATCATGCGCGCCAAGAACGAGGTGCGCGAAATCCCCCGCAGTTATCTCGATCATGTCGTCTCGAAACATGAGACCCGGACCAGGATGGTCCATGCAGGCCATACGCTGCTGCACGATCTGAAAGAAAACGTCGTGACGCCCTACGTCATGGTGGAATCGTTGGGCTGGTTCTACGGGCTCCCCATTATCGGCAAGACCTTTCTGCCCTCGCTCTACCGGCGCTGGACCGACTGGCTGCGGCGCCTCTTCGTTCCGTCGATCGCCACGACCCTCACCGTAGATAAATTGGCGCCGGCCGAAACCGCAGAAATGTTGACGGCCGAACAGCAGGCGACCATCAGGCAGGCGCTCCAAGAGCGTACCGGCCTGCGCAGTTCACAGATCACACCGGCTCTGGTCGAGGCCCTGCGGCAATGGGCATTGAGCAGTGCGAGTGAACCGGATGCGGCGCTCGTCTCAGCCGCGACCCAGGCCGGGCTGTCGGCGGAAGCCCTCAATACGTTCGTGGCGGCCTTGCGCCAGCGGTATGAAATCAATCAGCGCTCGGCGTCCCGGCAGAAGGAACGGATCACGCGCACCGGCTTTACCCTCGACGAGCAGGTGCTGACCGTGGACACGGCCTTGCGAATGATGGGACTCACGCACAATCTGGCGCGCCTCGTCTTGTTCTGCGCACACGGCAGCACGTCGGAGAATAATCCGTTCGAATCCGCCCTGGACTGCGGCGCCTGCGGAGGCAATGAAGGCAAACCCAACGCGCGCGTGCTCGCCATGATGGCGAACAATCAAAAAGTGCGGGAACGTCTGGCGCAGAAGGGCCTCGTGATTCCACCCGACACGCACTTCCTGGCCGGCCAGGTCGATACCACCACCGATGAGGTCCGGCTGTTCGATCTGGAGGATGCGCCGCCGACCCACCGGGCGGACATCGCGCGGCTGACCCAAGACCTTCACGAAGCCTCGCGGCTCACGAGTCTGGAGCGCTGCACCCGCTTTCCCGAACTCGCCGACCCGCTGCAGGCTCCCGACTCGGCCGCGCATGTGCGCCGGCGAAGCGTGGACTGGAGCCAGGTGCGACCGGAGTGGGGCCTGTCGAGCAACACAGCCTTCGTGATCGGCCGTCGGGACCTGACCAAAGGGATCGATCTGGGAGGACGCGTCTTTCTGCACTCATACGACTATCGGGACGATCCGAGCAGCCGGCTGCTCGAAGTCCTCATGACCGGGCCGCAGGTCGTGGCCCAATGGATCAATATGGAACATTATTTTTCAACGGTAGATAATGACGTGTACGGCAGCGGAAGCAAGATCTACCATAACGTCGTCGGACGCTTCGGCATCATGTCCGGTCCCTGGAGCGACCTCCGGCTCGGGCTCGCCCTGCAGACCGTCATGAACGGCGACGTGCCGTACCATGAGCCGATGCGGCTCCTGTCCTTGATCGAAGCGCCGCGCGAACGGATCGTGAAGTTGATCGCACGCCATGAGGTCTTGCAGCAGTTCTATCATAATGAGTGGGTTCACCTGGTCGCACTCGAACCAACCGACGGCATCTTCTATCGGTACCATCCGACAGGCGACTGGACCGCAATCGACGATACGCCCAGCGTGTGACGGTGCGTTGCAGGAAAATTCTTTACCAAGGAAGGAGCTGAGCTGTGGGCGGGTTAATACTGCATCCGATGAAGGAAATCCGGGTGATTGTTGCGGGAGAACATCGGCCGTTTGTGACGGAGCTGCTGGACCGGGTCAACGCGACCGGCTACACGATCATCGGCAATGTGTCGGGCAAAGGACATCACGGCGTACGAGAAGCGCATTTCATGTTCAGTGAACAAGAAAGTCTCGAGATGATCATGACGGTCGTCCCGGAAGAAAAAGTGGAACCCATCCTGGCAGGACTGCGGCCGTTGTTCGACCGGCACTCCGGGGTCATGTTCGTCACCGACGTGGCGGTCAGCCGGCAAGAGTATTTTGGCAAGACCCCGAAAAAGGGGGGCGGCTCCTGACACAGTGCTGACCGCCGGCTCACATGGCCCAATCCATGACCAACTGCCGGCTCTGCCGGCAGTTGGTCTCCGCCAAGATCCGATCTTGTCTTCCAGGGTCTGTTTGTCTAAAATGCAGCCCTTCGCCGGTTGAGTAAGCGGGAGGTGTGGATGAAGGGGTTACGGTTCGAACGCATCGGAAAAGACCGCTACTATAATGTGGTGTTCCACATGGGGAGCAGCTACGTGCCGGTCAGCGATGAGACCGTAGAAGAGCTCAAGGCCCAAAGCCTCCTCCCGGTCGAACGGTTCCTGGATCTCCTCATCGACCGCGTCGGCTACTCGTCCTACCTCAAAGATCAGATCCGCACCGAATTGAAATCCTCCGGTGACCCCGTGACGCAGATTACGATTCTTCAGGGCGCCATCCGCGAGTTATGAGTTTCCGGAAAATAGTCGAGAGTGCTTCCATCTCATGATCCGGCTTTTCCAATAACGACCCACACATCATGAAGATGTGGAGTCCGGTAACCATCGCTATCGGAGCTTGTGCTTTCGGAGCGTCCGCTCTCCTCCTCACCGCATGCCATCTGATCGTCTTCGCGTTGGCCGCCTCGTCGCACACGGGCATGGCCGGAACATGGCGTCCTGAAAAGCTGGTCCTGTTGGCCGCGCTGTATGCAACGACGGCTCTCGGACTATGCCGTGTGGGCTGGATTCTCTGTCGAACTTCCCCGCAACGGTTACTTGTCGCGGGATGGTCACCGCTGATCATCCTTCTCTGGACCGCCGTTCTGTCGTTTCTCTTCTCCATCTATTATCCCCTGCCCTACTACAACCACCATGCGGACAAACTGTATCTCTTCATGGGGCTGCTCTTCAGTTGGAGCGTCTGGCTGGCCTTATTTCCGAAAAGCTTCGGAGCCGTCATAGAAAGTCGCGTACTTTCCTGGGTTCGCGTCGGGCTCTGCAACGTGCTCCTCTTCCTCGTGGTGGGCGAGGTCACGCTGCGCGTGGCGGATCCGTTGCTGGCCAGAAGCGGGCTGTTCGATTCGCGATACAACACGCCCTTTGGTTTGGTCCCTCACCGCTCGACGGAAGGGTCTATCGGGCGCACCAATGCCTCGGGATTCCGCGATCGGGAACGGGCCGTCGAGCGAACCTCGACGTCACCGCGCATCGTGGCACTGGGAGATTCCTTCGCCTGGGGAAGCGGGGTGACCTACGATGACACCTTCATCACACTACTCGAGCAGCAGCTTCAACTGGAACGGTCCGGAACGGAAGTCATCAATCTTGGCGCGTCAGGATTTCAGCCGGACGAGTACCTGTCTGTCCTCACGTGGCAGGGACTTCAATATCGTCCTGATCTCGTGCTGCTGAATTTCTACATCGGAAACGATTTCCTGCCGAGTGAAGGCGCCGACATGGTTGTGGCTGGACTACGATGGAAAGTGCATATCAATGGCAATTGGGTTCATGACCACTTCTCGTGGGACCATTGGTATCTGTTTCACGATCTCACCTACGCCTACAAAGTTGGGCGGGCCCGGCTCCGACATGCCACGGGCTCCGAGCAAGGTATCTGGGACATCCAGCCCGGCAAGCGGCAACCGGCGGCGGGTCCGGCCTTCACCGGCTGGAGTGCCGAGTATCTCCGGATCGTGCGATCCCGGGGCGATCAATATCTCAGAGAAAGCACGCCGGCGTTTGAGGCTCGATGGAATATGACCAGGATCACCCTGGAAGAAACCCGGCGGCTTCTGCAATCGCGCCATGTTCCCTGGGCTCTGGTGCTCATTCCGGCTGAAGAGCAGGTGGACGGCGAACTTCGGAACGTGTATCTGAAGTCAATCCAGGTCCCTCAGGACCGACTCGACTTTGAAAAGCCGCAGCAGGTCTTGCGTAACTGGGCACAGTCGCAGGGGGTGCCGGTCATCGACCTCACAGAAGCTTTTCGAGCGGAAGTCCCTCGCGCCAGGCTCTTCATCGCTAACGACTTTCATTGGAACGAGGCCGGTCATGCTGTCGCCGCAACAGCCATCCTGCCGCCGCTCCGTACACTGCTGCAAACGATCGATCCGCGTCCAAATTCACTGACACATCAGTGAGACGAGAACGGCCTGATTATGCCGTAAAGGCCGCTGGAGAGCATGCGGTGGTTGGGAAGGCTTTAAGAACCTGACGATCGTTCGTCACCAGTGGCACCTCCAAATCCTGGGCAAGGGCCACAAATTCGCAATCATAGGCAGAACAACCGGACCGACTGGCAAGCTCCAGCACCTGCCGCGAGACCACGCTATATTCATGTCCGTTGAGCCACCGTTCGGCTTCATCGATCATAGCGAGTGCCTCTTCAAGTTGAAGCGCATTGGTGCGGACAAGCCCAATCAGAACATTGCGAAACTCTGACCGCCACAGTAGCGGAGCAACCCACAGCGCATCCTGCTGCAGCACGGCCTCACTCTCCTCGGTCCGTTGGCCTTGGACGTAGAGATAGATCAATAAGTTCGTATCAGCAACGATCACGGCCGCCCTGCCACTTTGAGTTCCTGGAGCAGGCGATCGGTCAGTCGAATACCTTTCGGGGACCGACGAAGCACTCGCGCCCTCGCGAGCAATGCGTCAGCATCAACCGGGACGCTGTGCGTCATCTGCTCAAGGTAGGAGATAACCTCAAAGTTCAGGCTGCGACGGTGCGCCGCGGCTTGCTGCTTCAGCCGTTTGACCAGGGGCTCCGGAATGTTCTTGATCGTCAAGGTTGCCATAAGAATCTCCTGCTAGATGGTATCCATAACGCTACCACTATGGATACTAGCCGGACAATCTGTAACGGTCAAGCCCGAGTGAGTCCCGCGTCGGCCCGAACCTTAAATATCTCGTCAAGAATCTCGAACTCCTCCTTGAGACCTTCGTACTCACGACGCACGTCCGGACGAGCAAGCGCCCGAGCCTCAGTTCGTTCAGGGGAGTCTTCTCGGATTTCTTGACGAACTGATGAAGCATGACCACCTTAGTCGAACACAGGAGAGGCAGGTCAATACCCGACTTACTTCGGATTATTGCTGTACGTGTAGCCAAGCCGTTGCATACAGTTCTTTTCGATGATCGGTCCCTTGAAGGGCTCATCGCTCTTGTTGCGTTGCGAATCCAGATAGGCCGTTTTCTCGCAATGGGCAAGATCGTCCTGAGTTTCCAGCTCCGTTCGCCCAGTCTGTTCCCAATGCCCCGAAGGGGCCGTCGCACAGCCTGACAACATTCCAATAAGCATCGTTATATAAAGTGTCTTCATAATGCTTCCTCCTCCTGTTGCGACCAGTGGGAGACTCTGGTGAATTTTGAGCATTACTCTATCCCCACTAAGGATACGCCGCAACTCTCGGCGCCTGAATACCTTGATGACAGGATGCTAACAGGGCATGATGCGCGTCGGTGAGTGAACCGGGAGCTGATGATGAAACATTTTCTACTTTTGGCACTGTTGCTTGTGGGTTTGCTGGGAAGTTTCACCTCAGCATTCGGCGGTCCGCTTCGTGACCGGATCGAGGAGCGACTCGAAAGCCGGCGCGCTGCCGCACAGGCCGAGGATACCAGCGAGCTAGACCTTGGCGATCAGTCAACGACCAGCTTGCGCCTCCCAACGGACGTGCGATTCGAACGTGACCTATCCTACGGCAACGATCCTCAGCAACGCCTGGATGTCTACATGCCTGGCCAAGCCAAGGCGGCTCCGATCATCTTCATGGTGCACGGCGGCGCCTGGATGATCGGCGATAAGGGAGCCTCGGCCTTCGTCTCAAACAAGATAGCCCGCTGGCTGCCCAAGGGCTACATCCTCGTGTCGTCGAACTACCGCATGTCCAAACGGCCCAACCC
>JBEGVJ010000096.1:0-5137 GCA_041178465.1 Nitrospirota bacterium | reverse complement strand
ACTAGAAAGGTCGGCACGAAAGCGAACCGTGAATGCACGTACACTCGATAGGGGGTTACGGGAAGAAAGACTGGCTACGCGCATCGCAATTTCCAACGACACCTGCATGGCGTTGCTCCGGCCCTGCACCGCGCTTAGCGGAGCAATTTACGGGGGCACTTATGCCAACTTTACGTAATCCCGTCAAGCTTTCTTTTGGAGGAAGCTTGCGCAGGCATTTACATTGTGACGCTAGGGCCTGGGGGTCGAACAGGGAACGTGGTCGCCCAAGTGGATCTGAGCGGCTGGCTGTGCACGAGTGAACAACCGAACCATCCGTGTCGTTGAGAGAGAACTACTTCACACCTCTGGCTAAACGGAGTGTCGCCTTCAGCAGCGGCGAGGTCGTCGGTTCACAGAAGAAAGACCGGAAGAACCGATTGACGAACCCGGTGTGGCGCTGATGATCGGCGCGAAACCGCTCGGCTCCCCTCTTGCGGTCTTCCGCATCGTACCCGACACGAATCGCGCAACGCTCCAGCTCTTCATCACTGTCCGGAAGCGCATGCGTCTGGAGATCGTGAACCATCTGGAGCTTATGCTCGATATCCCGCAGAAACAGATAGGCGGCGCTCAGGGAGTCCCGCTCCGTTGCCGAAATCAGTTTTCGCCGGACGAATCGATCCAAGGCACCGAGGGTGCTCCGGTCTAAGAGCGCAGGGACTTGCTTGCCGGCCAAGACCTGGACGGTTTGCACGAGAAATTCGATTTCCCTGATCCCGCCGACTCCTAGCTTCACATTGCGCCGCTCGTGGCCGATGCCGGTCATCTTCGCATCGATCATATCCTTCACGGCACGCACATCCTGCACAATAGCCAAGGCCTCTGCCGTATCCAACCTGGTCGCGTTCGGACCGAAGATGAACGGCTTCACCATCCTGAGAAAAACTTTCCCGACCCCCATCGACCCGGCCACCGGCCAGGCTTTCAGCAAGGCCAGCCGTTCCCATGCCTGCCCTCTGGTCCGATAGTATTTCGCATAATCCTCGAGCGAGCGAGTGAGCTGCCCGACTGAACCTTCCGCCCGCAAGCGGAGGTCCACGCGATAGACATACCCTTCCTGAGTCTGCTCGGTCAGCACCTTCGTGAGATCGCGCGCGAGCAGTTCAAAGTATTCTTCATTGGAGATCCCGCCCTTCGCAGGGCCCTTCGGCTTTACGCGTCCGGACAGAGCCGGTCTCGTCTCCCCTTCATGGGACTCACAGATATAGAGCACGTCCACGTCGGAACTGTAGTTGAGTTCATGCCCGCCCAACTTCCCCATCCCGATGACAGTGAAGCCGGTCTCCACCCACTTCCCCTGTCGATTCTTATGCATGGGGATGCCGTACTGAGCGCGTAAATCAGCATCCACAATGCGATAGGCCGCATCGATTAGCACAGAGGCGAGGTCAGACAGCGCCCCGGTGGTTTCCGGAACATCGGCCAGCTTCAATAAATCGCGCACCCCGATCCGCAGCATCTCGCGCCAACGAAACCGCCGCAGCACATCCAGCTTCAGCTCGGTTGCCGTGAGCCGCTCCAAATTCTGCTGGAGCGCCCGTTCCATCCCGGCCCTGGTCGGCGGCTTCGACAGCACCTCCTGCTCCGCCAGCCAATAGACGAGCATCGGATCGCGGATGAGGGTAAAGGCCAGCGAGTCGCTGTTCCCGAAGATAGTGCAGACCAGATCCAGCATGCGCGGGGAACTGCGCAGATATTCGAGAAACGACGAGCGCGTCACATCCGACAACAGCCGTTCCCAGTGATTCAGCGCCTGATCCGGATCTGCCGTGCGACTGACGGAATCCAGCAGCAGGACCAGAATCCCGGCCAGCTGCCGCCGGTGATGCGGCTCCCCTGCCATGGATTGAAGGTTGGCATCCGCTTCTGTGACGCGCTGAATCCCGTACGCATGCAGAATGGCTTCGACCTGCCCCGGCTCCAGGCCTGACGCCAGCAAGAGTGGCGTGGGATCGAGCCTGGGAGTCGGCACTTGAACGGGAGCGGCGCTCGGTGCGACTGGCGATGAATTCCGTCTGCTGGTCATGGGCGGCATTATACTGACCGGCTCCGACTCACACAATGAAGCCCCAGTCAGGTATACTACGCCCCATGGCGGACCTCGATCGATCGCGCGAGTCGCTGCTCACCACGCTGCATCCCTTGTGTCCCACCGTCGATGACGACGTGTTACGCGATTTCGTCTCGCGGATGGACGCCGAATACTTCGACCGCTTCCCTCCAGAGACCATCGCGCAGCATATTCAGCTCACCGGCAAGCTCACCCCGGAGCACCCCTGCGAACTATCCGTGCTCGACACAGACACAGGACAATCGGAAATCAGCATCGTCGCCTACGATTACTTCTCAGAATTCGCCACGATCTGCGGCCTCCTCTCCTCCTTCGGCCTGAATATCGAAGAAGGCCGCATCTACACCTTCGCCGAAGCTGCGGCCCAGCCGGCTCGGCCCGCCACAGCCTGGCCCTCGAAACGTTCCACCGGCCGCCCGGGCCTGAGCCGCAAGAAAATCGTCGATGTCTTCCTCGTGCACCCGGTGAGTGGCGAGCGTTTCGCCGCACCGGAGCGGACAGCCCTCGCCGAGGCGCTCACCCACATGATTCAGCTGCTGGATGGCGAGCAATTCAAAGAGGCCCGGCAACAAGTGAACCGCCGCCTGGTCGAACGATTGGGGAAACAGCGGAGCGCCTTCACCGGCCTCCTCCATACCGTCCAGATCACCTTCGACAACAGCCAGTCGCCGACGGACACGATCATGGACATCCGGTCGGATGACACCCCGGCCTTTCTCTATGCCTTCGCCAATGCCCTGGCGATGCGGAACATCTACATCGCCAAAGCCCAATTCGAAAACGACGGAACCAAATTGCACGATCGCTTCCATATCAGGAACCGGTACGGACAAAAACTTATCGACCCGGCCGATCAGCAACAGCTGCGGCTGACCGCCGTGCTCATCAAACAATTCACCCATGCCCTCACCTGGGCTCCCGACCCGGCCAAGGCGCTCGAATCGTTCGACCAATTCCTCGATCTGATCGTCCAGGATACAGGGGAAAAGGCCAAGAGCCAGGCGCTCGACTTCCTGAGCGACAAGAGAACTTTCCCTGTATTGGCCCGCCTGCTCGGCGCCAGCGACTTCTTGTGGGAAGACTTTCTGCGCCGCCAGCATGGCAACCTGCTCCCCCTGCTCACGGAATATCGTGATGCCCCCCTTATCAAGCCACAGGCGACCCTCAAAAAAGAACTCAACCGCCTGGTCGCTCGCGCCAAAACGGATGAAGCCCGCAAGGAGGCTCTGAACCAGTTCAAAGATCGCGAACTTTTCCGGATCGACATGAAACACATCGTCGAACCCTCCAGCAATCTTCCTGACTTTTCGCTCGCCCTCACAGAGCTGGCGGAGGTCATCATGGAACGGAGCGTCGCCGATTGCCGCGCCAAGCTGGAGAAAGCCTATGGGAGCCCGAAGCTCGCCGACAAGACCCCCTGCCCCTTCGCCGTCCTCGGCCTGGGAAAGTTCGGAGGGCGCGAACTCGGCTACGCCTCCGACATCGAGGTGCTGTTCGTCTACGGAGGATCGGGCAAGACTAGCGGGAAGAAGGGGATCGAGAACAGCGAATTCTTTGAACGGCTGACGCAAGAACTCCTGGGCTGGATCGAAGCCAAGCAAGAAGGCATCTTTCATCTCGATGTGCGCTTGCGCCCGCATGGCGGCAAGGGCTCGCTGGCCAATGCGTTCGAGGAAGTCTGCCGCTACTACAGCCCGACCGGACTGGCCGCGCCATTCGAGAGGCAGGCCTTGATCAAGCTCCGGCATATCGCAGGCGATGCAGCGCTGGGCCATAAACTTGAAGCGCACAGGGATGCCTTCGTCTATGGAGGAGATCCCTGGGACCTTCCCACGGCATTGGACCTACGAAGACAGCAACTCAAACAACTGGTCGAGCCAGGCCAGATCAACGTGAAGTACAGCCAAGGCGGCGTTATCGATATCGAATATGCGGTGCAATATCTGCAAGTGATGCACGGCCACGAACGCCCAAGCCTGCGCACGCCGAATACCCTGCAGGCCCTCGCAGCTCTGGTAGAGGCAGGATTGATTACGCGCACCAATGGCGAAAGCCTCCGGAAAGCCTATGTCTTCACGAGAACGTTGATCGACGGATTACGCATGGTGCGCGGCAACGCCAAGGACTTGGTGCTCCCTCCGCCTGATTCAGAGGAATTCATCTTCCTAGCCCGCCGCGTCGGCTACGCCACCGACGACTGGCAGGCAGGAGCGAGGCACTTGCAGAGCGATATCGAGGGACACATGGGGAAGACGAAAGAATTCTTCGAGAAAACGTTCGGGGCCCTGTGAGGTTCGCCATGCCCACAGTAGAATCAGTCACGGTCACACGCAATACCTTGACCGTTGAACTGAGCGATGGGCGAAGCCTATCCGTTCCCCTCGATTGGTTCCCTCGCTTAGTCCACGCGACACAAGCGGAACGAAAGCGCTGGCGGTTGATCGGGCGAGGACGCGGCATTCATTGGGATCTGCTCGACGAGGATATCGGCATCGATGGACTCTTGGCTGGCAAGCCTTCAGGAGAAAGCCAGGCCTCCTTTCAGAAGTGGCTCGCCGCGCGGCGAACTCCCAGGACCAAGCGCCCTACCACACAGAAGAGTGCTTCTGGCCGCTAACCCCAACAGAACCGTCCTTGCCAGCCGCGTCGGTTACACGACAGATGATTGGCGGGCGGGAGCGAGGCATTGGCAATCGGATATCGAACAGCATATGGGAAAGACTAGGGAGTTTTGTGAGAGGACATATGGGGCGGTGGCATGACACCCGTGCTGGTTCCTTGCTCCCGGAACAGAGGAAGGGCTGGAGCCTGATGATCTTCTGTGCTCGCGCAACGCGCGGCCTCAGAATGATGCGAGGGAGCAGGCAACCATCCTTCTTGCTCGCAGAGCCCCCACGATAAAACTGACCTTCCCCCAATTCCGTGGACACCTGGTTAAGCTACTGCCGTCCTCGCTTCATACTCGGCTGGGGAGTGATAGCCAAGGGTTGAGTGGCGGCGCTGCCGATTATAGAACACCTCGAT
>JBEGVJ010000095.1:0-11196 GCA_041178465.1 Nitrospirota bacterium | reverse complement strand
TGCTGCACATCTCCTCACACGTCATCATCCCTGACTCCGAGATCGACATCCATGCGATGAGGTCGCAGGGCGCCGGCGGGCAGAATGTCAACAAGGTCTCGTCTGCGATCCATTTGCAGTTCGATATTGCCGCCTCGTCCTTGCCTCCCTTCTACAAGGAAGAGCTGATGAAGCTCAGAGACAATCGAATTTCAGAGGATGGAGTGGTTACGATCAAGGCGCAGCAGCATCGGAGCCAGGAGCAGAATCGAGAGGATGCGCTCACGCGGCTACAAGAACTCATTCAGAGCGTCGCCATCCCGCGCAAAAAACGCAAGGCCACAAAGCCGACGAAGGGTTCGAAGCAGCGGAGGTTGGAGAGCAAGACGAAGCGAGGGAAGCTGAAAACCCTTAGGCGGACGATCGAGTAGCCGTCGCGACTCGGTTGCACCAAGTAAAATGCCGAGACTGCAAGGGTTGCAGGATGTTCAAAAAGGTCGTCCAGCAAGGCCGCAGCCGATGAAAGCACCGGAGGCGTAGCCTCGTGGCTACGTTGAGGATGCTTTCGAGGCGAGAACGATGCTGGAGGCTTTTTTCAACATCCGCTAGTCCGCTGATGCGAGTGACCCCAGGATGTTATAGCCCCCATCCACGTAGATCACTTCGCCGGTAATCCCACGCCCTAGTGGACTGACCAGGAACAAGGCCGTGTCGCCGACTTCGCCCTGTTCCGTTGCGCGGCGGAGGGGTGCGAACTCACGGTGGTGATCCACCATCTTGCTAATCCCGGAGACGCCGCGAGCGGCAAGGGTTTTGATCGGACCGGCAGAGATGGCATTCACCCGGATGTTCTTCGGGCCGAGATCGTTGGCCAGATAGCGGACGGTGGCTTCGAGGGCGGCTTTGGCCACTCCCATGACGTTGTAATGGGGCACGACCCGTTCCGCTCCGAGGTAGGTGAGCGTGACGACGGAGCCGCCATCGGTCATTAAGGGCAGGGCTGCTCTGGTGACGGCAACGAGCGAGTAGGCACTCACATCGAGCGCCGTGGCAAATCCTTGCCGCGTCGTATTCACGAACTGCCCGGTGAGTTCTTCGCGCGGGGCAAAGGCGACTGAGTGGACAAGAAAGTCAAGCTTCGGAGTTTCGTTCGCCACGCTCTCCATCAATGCGGCGATTTGCGCGTCGTCCCCCACGTCGCAGGGAAAGGCTTTCGCGCCAGGCATGGTGGCAATCAGCTCTTCGACGTTTTCCCTGAGCCGCTCGCCCTGATAGTTGAAGAACAGCTTGGCGCCCTGACTTGCCGCCGATTGGGCGATGGCCCAGGCGATGCTGTGTTTGTTGGCGACCCCGATGATCAGTCCCGTTTTGCCTGTCAGTAGGCTCATCGCTTCGATCTCCCTAGTAATGTTCCTGGCGGCTCAATGGCTCTGAAGATAGCACGATTGAGGCGCCTCTGTGAATCGACCCCGTGATGTTCTGAAAATTAATCAAGCTCAAGACATTTGAGCGCCCGAAATGACGCGAGCATCGCGCGATAGGGATAATGGGCATTTCGGCCACTGGGATTCGGCAGGACAAAGACTGGGCGGTTGGCCAGAACCTTGTCTTGCAGTCCCAGACTGACCCCTCCGCTCTTGTGTTCCGGAAATATCCGGCGATAGATCGTGACGCCCAGCAAGGCAACCACATGAGGCTGATAGCGTTGAACTGTGGCAGCAAGCCTCTTCCGTCCGGCTGCATATTCACGCGGCTTCAGCACATCGATCCCTGCGCTGGGCCGCTGAACGATGTTTGTCAAACCGAGACCCCAATCGGGCAGGCGCCAATCGTCTTGATAGGTGAGTGGCTCGGAGACGAGCTGTGACTCGAATAGGAGTTTCCAGAAACGGTTGGAGTGGCCGGCAAAGTGATGGCCGGTCGATGCAGAACGAAGGCCTGGATTGATGCCGACGAAGAGCACTCGAACTCCCGGCTTGATGTGATCGCTGAGCCGCTTTATGGCGAGAGCCCTTTGCGGCCGAGATGCAGTGCTTCTCGCCATCACGCTGGTTGTAGGGGCTGTTGAATCTTTCATCGTGCCGGCTCAGGACGGTACATGCTGGTGCGAACTGGCCCAAGTCGGCATGGGAGAGCCGGCGTGGAAGCGGGCCTCCTATCTTTGAGGCGCTTTAGCCAGCTCTCAGCCATTCTGCCACAGAAAAGCGAAGGTCTGGCCATTTAGTCAGGTATCGAATACTATTCTCAACTGCCCGAAATTGCTAACTAATGTCTGGCGTGACTGTCCCGGCACCAAGCTTGCTATACCCCCTCAGTGAGTGCCGATGAATGGCACAATCTTTCACCACTACAAAGGGGTCACATACTATGAAGAGCATCTTGATGGCAATCATGGCAGTGGCAGTGGCAGTGACGTTCAGCGCTCCTTCCTTCGCTGAAGAGAAGAAGGCCGAGAAGAAGGACGAGAAGAAGGGCGGCCACGTCCTCGTGTACGCTGACGAGAAGAAGAAAGACGAGAAGAAGGACGAGAAGAAGCCCCACGCCGATACGTTTGGTGACAAGAAGGACGAGAAGAAGAAAGACGAGAAGGGCAAGTAATCCCTTTTCTTTGGCGAGCCTAGCCGGCTTAAGGGGTCTCCTGCCTAGAGCGGGAGGCCCCTTGTGCGTTCTTCCTACCTGCCACTCCGAAGATAGACTGTCTGCAACCCCACGATCGACTTCGCATCCCTGATCGCCCCTGTCTCAATCATCTTGATCGCGTCCACGAGGGGCATCTCAATTACTTCAAGAACTTCGTCGCGATCTAGCTGCTGTCGCCCCACCGTCAACTCAATCGCCTTATAGATATGGATCACTTCGTCGGTAAAGCCTGGCGCAGTAAAGATACTGGAGAGGAGTTCGAGTTTGCCGGCTCGGTATCCGACCTCTTCCTCTAGTTCGCGCGCCGCGCAGGCGGCAGGGTCTTCGCCAGGATGAAGCTTCCCCGCAGGAATTTCGTAGATGTACCCTCCTGCGGCATGACGAAATTGCCTGATCAAGACGACCGTGCCGTCGTCTTTCAACGGCACCACTGCGGCCGCCCCTGGATGGCGCACCACTTCCAAGTTGACCGTGAGGCCGTTGGGTAGCCTGACAGTGTCAACGTTCACGTTCACGACGATGCCTGTATAGATGCGTTTAGTTTCCATCGCTAGAGGCGTGAGGTAAGAGGCAAGGGGTGAAGAATTGAATGTACGTGAACGCTTGGTATCATCTGGATTCCTTTAGCCTCTCGCCCATTGCCTCGTGCCTGCGCAAGTTTACGTCTTGCGCTTCCTATAGAACGGAGGCTTGACGATGTTTGCGAGGACGCTCTTGCTGCGGATTTCGATCAGAATGGATGAACCTGGCTCCGCATACCGTACGGGCACATAGCCCAACCCGATGCCTTTCTGTAGAAGCGGCGAAAGGTTGCCGCTGGTGACGTCGCCGATGGGATGCGAGGTCACCGGGTCGAGGATCCTGAACCCGTGACGAGGCACGCCTTTCTCAACAAGTTCGAATGCGACGAACCGACGAGTGACTCCGGTCTGTTTCTGAGCCAGGAGCGCCTGGCTGCCGACGAACTCGCCCTTTTGAAAGCTGACGGTCCAGTCCGCATTGGCTTCGAGCGGCGTCGTATCTTCGCCCATGTCATTGCCATAGAGCAGATAGCCCATTTCCAACCTGAGGAGATCCCGCGCGCCAAGCCCCGCCGGTTTGAGTCCCCAGGCCTGCCCCTTCTCGACGAGCAGGTCCCAGAGGCGGCCGACGTTGTCTGTGTCGATATAGATCTCATAGCCGAGCTCACCGGTGTAGCCGGTCCTGGCTAGCAAGCAGGGCAGGCCACCGATCATGCCGTCGCACGTATGATGGAGCTTGAGTCCTTCGAGCGCTGCTGCGCCAAGACTTATGAGCAATTCACGGGATTTTGGGCCTTGAACGGCTATCTGGGCTAATTCGACCGATCGGTCTTCGAGACGAACCGTGTTGTCATGGGCCAGCCGGGATTGTAGCCACGACAGGATCTTCTCGCGGTTCGAGGCATTCACGCATAAAAGGAACTCGTCCGAGGTGAGCCGGTAGACGAAGATGTCGTCTTTGATGCCGCCGTTCTCGTTGCAGACCATGGAATAGTGGGCTTGAGAGATGGCGAGCTTGCTGACATCGTTGGTGGTCACTCGCTGGAGAAACGGAATTGCACCGGGTCCGGCGATCCGCACCCGCCCCATATGGCTCACATCGAAGAGACCGACATGGGAACGGACGGTGTAGTACTCGTCCAATACACCGCTGTATTGGATGGGCATCTCCCATCCGGCGAAATCGACGAGTTTGGCCCCACACGATTGATGGTGATCGATCAGTGGGGTGCGTTGCATGGCGTGGCTCAGAGGCTCAGCAGTTCGACGTCGAAAATCAACGTCGCATGGGGAGGAATCAAACCACCAGCCCCCTGTGCGCCATAGCCGAGCTTGGAAGGAATGGTCAGTTTTCGTTTCCCGCCCACTTTCATGCCTTTGACGCCCTCATCCCATCCTTTAATGACTCGTCCGGCTCCCAGAGGAAAAGAGAACGGCTGGCCTCGATCCACGGAACTGTCGAACTTTTTCCCATTTTCGAGCCAACCGGTGTAATGCACGGTGACGGTCTGCCCCGCCTCTGCCGTCGCGCCGGTTCCGACTGCAAGCTCGACATACTGCAACCCCGATGACGTCGTGACTTCATTCCCTTCGGCACCTGCTTCCTGAAACGGCATGTTTGCTCCTTTGTTGATCGTCAGTCACTCAGCTGTAATTCATATGGATGATTAAGAAAGTGAACCATTACGGCGCACAGGCTCTCCTGTCAACGTCATGGCTCATAAGTCTGTACGAGCGCTCAATGAACGGCTTTCACGAGATGTTCCTTGTGGGGTCAGGTTCGGAGAAAATGACCACGCTCGCGGTGTAGCCGTGCAGGAAGTTACGCGCTCCAACTGGACCGATCTCGCCTTGGGCGAAGAATCCCGCCGTGGGAATTGGGCCGAGTCGTTCTTGCACGACCTCGCTATCGTGATGGGGCCGGCCGAAGAGTCCCTCTCCGCGCCCGCAACAGCTAAATAGCAGAGCCCCGAGCGGCGGATTCTGGTGCTTCGTTCGGTCCGTGGCTAGGAGGACGTGCAAGTCGTCGCTCGCAGACTTCGCGTCACGGAGGTGAAATTGTACGGTTTGACCCTCCTGAACGACGTCTCCGATCGCGACGGCTCCATCCTGTTGATCCGCTCCGATGAGGTTCCGAACCAGGAAGTCGCCGCGCTCGAAATGACTCTTGTGCTCATCAATCACGATGCCCAGGTGCAACGCGCGGTGGGCATCGCGGCGCTGAGACCCGCCCAGGGACTCGAACACATCCTGGAGCCGTTTCAACGCTGAGACCCCGCCTAGTTCATAGATCAGGTTTCCTTCCGCTCTGGTGACAACAAATCGTTCGCCGATCGGACGGCAGCCTTGCGAGGTTACGGCTCGCACCGCGATTGGTCCGGTGAGCTGCACCCCCACCACGCCCCCGTCGAAGATTCGATCATTGAGAAGCAGTCGATTCTCTCCTGAGTCCTGGCCTCCTCCGGCGAGGCCCCCGACTACTTTGCCGTGAGGGTATCGGTCGGTCATGAGGGACAGGACTTCCTGCATCGGCGTCGAGAAGGGATCAGCGAGGAGAAGAAACGTTGAGTCTTCAAGCCCCGGCTCCGGCCACCCTGGCATACGGATTTGGTCCTGCAGTTGAGATACGGAGAGCTGGAGGGGGGTCAGCCTGACATCAGGAAGGCAAGCGACCCAGATGGTCAGGGCTGCCGCCGTTTCAATTTCTTCGGGGCCGGCAATGACGCCTTCACCGGAACAGCCCAGGCAAACCTTTGCTTGGAGTTCCCCCTGCAGCATGGCCGAGATCAGGGAGGCTTGGGCCGTATGGTGGGCGGAGAAGAAGACAACGGCCAGATCAATGGGAGTTGTGCCGATTTGCATCCGGATGGAGTCTGCAAGGTCGCGCACGGCGGCTTCCGTATCGGTTTTACGTGAGAGGGCGGTCGCGAATTGAAGCGTGGCTGGAGTGGTCGTGCCTGTGGAGGAAATCATCATGGTGCGAATATTTGTGCTTGTCGGTCGCCGATAGGTTAGACCCCTGGGTCCATCCGTTCCGGGCGGTCCTTAGCCAGCTTGTTATAGTAGCGCCATAGATAGGAATGATAGTCGTCGAGTTGGGCCAGAAGGTAGTGCAGCTCTGCGGGGTCTTCCGTCTCCAGTGCACGAACCATGCGGGTTTTCAGAAACTCCCCGAAGGCCTCGGTTTTTTCTACCGCGGTTAAGAGCCGTAACCCACCCCCGAGCTGGTACTCGTTCATGCCAATCCTCCAGGCGCAAGAAAGTCACGAGAGAATAGCGAGGCATGAGAGGGAAATGCAAGTGAGAGAATCCCCTGGCAGCGGTGTGACGCATCCGCTGCAGTTACTGGGCGTGGCGATCGAGGATGGCACGGAGCTTGGTGAGGGAAATGGCCTCGATGCGATGGCCATCGCGTCCCACAACGGTGATGGCCATCGTCAGGGCATTGAGGATCGCCTCCTCGGTCGCTTCAACTGTTGCGGTGATGAGTGGGTTGATGTGAGTATCGGCCAACTGGGTCAATGAGTAGGTTCGCTTTTTCGGATAATGGGGAATGACGTTCGCTGTGGAAAAGGCCAATATAAAATCGCCGCTGCCATGGCGCGCGGTGGCGCCTGTGCGCGCCAGCCCCAGCGCGGCACGCTTGGCTAGCCGCGTAAGCTGCCGGCTGTCGAGCGGAGCGTCGGTCGCAACAATGACGATGATCGATCCTTCGCTTTGCCCCGGTGAAAGAGCCTGCGCGACGGAAGGAACGGCCTCGTACAGCCGGCCGACCGGCACTCCGCCGACGACGAGCTCAGGCCGTCGCCCGTGGTTCGCATTGACAAGCACGCCAATTGTATAGCCGCCTTCAGCCTCTGATAATCGCCGCGACGAGGTTCCGATGCCGCCCTTGAATCCATAGGCCACCATCCCTGTCCCGGCACCGACGGTTCCCTCCTGCACGACTCCGGAGGAGGCACTGTCGAGCGCTTTCGCCACGTCCGTCTCCGAGACATGCCGTCCTTGAATATCGTTGAGCCTCCCGTCGTCGCATTCGGCGACCACTGGTGTCAGCGTATCGTCGGTAATGCCGATTTCCGGATAGCGCGCGATCATCCAGCTCATGACTCCGTTGGCCACTCGCGGCACATTGAGCGTATTTGTCAGCGCGATGGGATATTCGAGGAAGCCCGATTCACTGACCCAGGCAAGGCCGGTCATCTCGCCGGTCCCATTGAGCACGAATGAGCCAGCCGGCACTTTCTTGTGCCAGACGTCGTCGCGAGGGACCACGACCGTCACGCCGGTTCGCACCGGACCGTGCCCCGGCTTGAGTGGCCCCTCGCCGGAGATGAGGGTGGTTTGACCCACGGCGACGCCGGCCACATCGGTGATGGCGTTGAGCGGTCCTGGCGCATAGGAGCCGACGACGATGCCGAGGGCACGAGCCCGTAGGCGGGATTCTTCCGGCTCGCCTGCTCGGGCAGACCAAAATGGGACGCCGCAAAACCAGATAATCAGGATCAGCAGCGATGTTCCCAGGCGGGCGCCACCGTTAAATCTCATGGCTCGATCCAAAATGGGGGACCGTGACCTCAATCTGGGAATGTTCCGCCTGAATGGCAGAGGCCAGCGAGAGCGCTTGTTTCTCTTCGCCGTGAACGAGAAAAATCTTGCTGGGTGCGGGAGTGATGGCCCGCACGTAGGACAAAAGATCCTGGCGATCCGCATGGGCCGAGAGCCCGTTGAACTTGACGATCTGCGCCCGCCGTGGAGTGGGCACGCCGAAGATCGGAACGACATCCCACCCTTCGACGAGTTTGCGTCCGAGTGTATGCTCGGCCTGAAAGCCCACGAAGACGATCACGTTCGCTTCGTCTTGAATCGCGTGCTTAAGGTGATGCACAACGCGGCCGCCCTCGCACATGCCGGAGGCGGAGATGATGACGCAGGGACCCTTCATGTCGTTCAGGCGTTTGCTGTCTTCCGGCGAAGAAACAAAATGGATATAGCGCGAGGCGAAGAGATCGCCGGAAGATGTGAAGGTTTTGGTAGTTTCCTCATCGTAACATTCCGGGTGGCGTCGAAAAACTTCTGTGGCCCGTGAGGCCAGCGGGGAGTCGATATAGATCGGGATGGGATCGAGGCGCCCCTCTCCGACGAGCTCTTTGATCCGCATGACCAATTCCTGGGTCCGTCCGACGGCAAATGCCGGGACGATAATCTTGCTCTTGTGGGTTTTTGCATGGATGAGGAGATCCAGCGCCTGCTGTTTCATGACCTCCCGGTCGGCTTCGTGCAGACGATCGCCATAGGTCGACTCAAGAATCAACACATCGCAGGGCTGCGGCGGTTCAGGGTCGCGAAGGATCGGCATGTTCGAGCGGCCAAGATCTCCGCTAAAGAGCAGGGTGGTCGTATTGCCGCGCGCTGTATATTTCACCCGGATCGCAGCCGATCCCAGGATATGGCCGGCGTCGTGAAATGAAGCGGTGATGCGTGGGGCGATCTTGAGCATGTCTCCGTATCGTGTGCCCTCGAATCGTCGGACGACCTTACGGACGTCATCGGTATTGTAGAAGGGACGGACACAGGACTTCCCCCTTCGTTGCTCTTTCTTATTGACGTAACTGCAGTCGCTGACCTGGACATGAGCTGAATCTTCCAGCATGAGCTCCGTTAAATCCGCGGTGGCCCTGGTGAGATGTACTTTCCCGGAGAAGCCGTGTTTCTGGAGCATCGGTAAGGCGCCGGAATGGTCGACATGGGCATGGGACAGCAAGACTGCGCCGATCGATTTTGGATCGAACCCCAAATCCTGATTTTGACGAAGCGCCTCCTCTCGGCGCCCTTGGAAAAGCCCGCAATCCAGCAACAGTCGGCATCCCGGGAGTTCAACTATGTGGCGACTTCCTGTGACCGATCGTGCTGCGCCGTGAAAGGAGAGCTTCATGCTGGTGTCACTCCATTGTGGCGTCCAATCAGGTCCCAGGCCTCCTGGGCCGTTTCGGCATAGTGAAATAACCGCAGCTCTTCCTCTCCGATCAACCCTTCCTCGATGAGCATCTGCCAGTTGATCAGACGCTCCCAAAAGGCCCGTCCAACGAGGACAATGACCACGTCCTGAGCTTTGCCTGTTTGGGCCAGCGTCAGAGTTTCGAACAGCTCGTCGAGGGTGCCGAACCCTCCAGGGAACGCCACCAGCGCCTTGGCTCTGATCAAGAAATGCATCTTGCGGATGGCGAAATAGCGAAACTGGAAACAGAGCTCAGGCGTAATGTAGGGATTGGGATGTTGTTCGTGTGGCAAGGTGATGTTGAGGCCGATGGATTTGGCCTTGACGTCGGCGGCCCCGCGATTCGCGGCTTCCATAATGCCGCCGCCGCCGCCGGTGACCACGACGTAGTCGCATTGCCCGTCGGTTTGGCAGGTGGATGAGACGAGACTGCTGAACTCACGTGCCACGTCATAATATTTCGAAAGGCCGAGTTGCCGTCTGGCAATGGCCGCTTGTTGCTTACACCGATGGTCCGTTGGAGATCGAGCGGCTTCCTCTTCCCTCCTTCTCAGGACTTCTCGCGCGATAGCGGGCTCTTGTAGTCTGGCGCTGCCGAACACGACAATCGTCGACCGGATGCCCTGCTCGCGCTGGATCAACTCAGGCTTGAGAAGTTCGAGACCGATCCGAACCGAGCGAAGTTCTTCCCGCTGGAGAAACTCTATGTCGTAATCAGCCGGAATGTAAGAGGAAGATGCGGCGGCGTTGGTGGAGCTTGGGTCAGATGGAGGAATAATCATGGGGGCGATTATAGCGGGCTTGGAGATATCCGGCAATTCCTGATGGAGTCCATCGTCCTAGAATGGCCAGAACCACACAATTGGCCTTTCTGTGGTCATTCGTGAAAATCCGTAGGCACGCACCGTCCACTGATGATCGAAGACCACCTGAAATTCTTCTGGCGCAACTGCGGTTTTATTCAAGGTCAGCGTCGGAGCATAGGGCAAAAGCAGGCGGGCTATGGCACCGAAGTCCAGGGCTGCCGACTTGACATCGCTCCAATTATAGAGCGCCACGGCTCCCGACTCAGACTCGGCCATGTCATCCGGCGCCCCGATACGATCGACCACCTCGCGCATCGTCGTCTCTCCGACACGAATAAAGCCGGTCTGTTCCGCGGTGATGATGTCATTGACGGTGATGCGGCGGACACTGCATCCGGCGCAAGAGAGAAGGAGGATGCAGAGCGTGCCAACGACCAGCCGAATCGAGGGGGTGCATGCCGCCATGTTAGTCCCCGAAGGGCCATAATCGGAATTGTGTGCGGTCGGTGCGTTTGCCGTAGACCACTTCTTCGGCGATCCCACTCTTATTGAAGAACACGTAGAGATTATCGCTTTTGATGTCCATGCGAATGAAATTCAATACCAGCAGCAACAGCGCGGGCGATTTTCCGTCGTAGTAATAGTAATGGAAAATTTCTCGATCGTTGCCTCGGACAATGCGATCCGGCGCACCGATCAATGAGACGACTTCTGCCATGGTCGTCGTGCCCTTTTTGATGCGGGAGAGGGTGTCTTCTTGAATCGGTTCGCCGACCGTTCCCCTGGCTGCCACGCAGCCTTGAAGCAGGGCCAGGACGACGATGACGCCAGTCAGCTGTTTCGCAAATAACACGCGCATCCCCTTTCCTAGGCCTCGTTCGGACGATCCTCTAGGCCCCTTGGGTGTCCCAAAACAAAATCGGTTTCAAATATGGCATAGGATGACGGGGCCAACCCCACTCGACGGTAGACTGCCTGCGCCGCGCTGTTGCTCGCTTCAACGTAGAGACGAACCCCGCAAACGTTTGGGGTTTTTTGGGCGGTGGCCATTACGGTTTCATGCATCCGGCAAAAGATGCGCTGGCGTCGCCAGGCCGGGTCAACATACACACTCTGAATCCACCAAAATACGCCGTTGCGCCAATCGCTCCATTCATAGGTGATCATCAGCTGCCCTAGCAGCTGGCGCTTGTCGGCTTGTTCCAGCTCGGCCACCATGAAGAAGCCGCGATCAGGAGACTCAAGGAGGGCG
>JBEGVJ010000094.1:0-15129 GCA_041178465.1 Nitrospirota bacterium | reverse complement strand
ATTTAGCCGGGATTGTCCGGCACAGGTAATTATTCTATGACCAATGTAATTGTTGCGGGGGCTGCCGGGCGCATGGGCTGTCGGCTGGTCGCACTCATCAAAGATTCTCCCGTTCTGACGCTGGCCGGCGCGATCGAAGGGAAGGGCCATGCCGCATTGGGTGATGATGCCGGGGAGACAGCCGGCTGTGGCCGCGCGGGCGTGTCGATCACCGATAACCTTGCGGCGCTGCTTGATCGAGGCGAAGTGGTCGTCGATTTTTCCTCTCCCGAAGCGACCTTGCATCACTTGCGCACGGTGGCTCAACATCGGCGGGCGATGGTGATCGGCACGACGGGTTTTTCCCCTTCCCAGCTCGAAGAGGTGAAGTCGCTGGTGGGCCAGGTTCCCTGCGTGATGTCCCCCAACATGAGCGTGGGCGTCAATTTGATTTATAAGGTCATCAGCGAGATGGCGAAAACGCTGGGAGACGAATACGACATCGAGGTCATCGAAGCGCATCATCGCTTGAAGAAAGATGCGCCGAGCGGGACGGCGCTCAAAATTGCGGAGGTCTTGGCGGAAGCGGTGAATCGCGACCTGAATCAGGTCGGCGTGTATGCCAGAAAAGGCCTCATCGGGGAACGGAAAAAGGGCGAGATCGGGATTCAAACTATTCGCGCCGGCGACATTGTCGGCGACCACACGATTCTCTTCGGCGGGATGGGGGAGCGCATCGAAGTGACGCATCGGGCGAGCAGCCGCGATACCTTTGCTGGAGGCGCCTTGCGTGCCGCTCGCTGGGTTGTTCAGCAGCAGCCTGGCCTATACGACATGATGGACGTCCTGAGCCTTCGCTAGTCCCGCTCCTCGCGCGCACCACCTCCGTATTGCTGTGCGTAAAAGGCTGGCCGGCTTACTGGCGAAGAAATACCTCACGAATTACCGGCCCGTTTCATCACACCATCGCGTGGCTACGATGGTGTGGAGCAGTGGCATTCCGTTGTGGCGTCACTGTGGAGAGGCGAACGGCACTCCCGCCATCTGGTCCGTTAAACCAATGGACGAAGCACTACACCGGGCAGCTGAAGCTGCCTTCTGCTCGTCATGCGTGAGCGGGTTCGGTTCTGTCATCGCGCGGGTTAATGTCTCGCGGTAATGGGCCGAGGTTCCTGACCAGCTGATTTCCGACGACCACAGTTCAAGCACGCAAACACTGTGATCGCAAGTCCTGCGTTCAGATCCACTGCCCGTTCCGGTAACATTGCCCCGCGGCACTTATCACAAGTCATCATGTCATCATATTAACACGCTAAGTAATGGAAGCATATCCGTCTGAAGTCCTGAGTTTTTCGGGAAACAGACCCCTCTGGCCATCTGTAGCTAGGCCGTTTGAGCGAACAGTAAGTCCACTTGCGCAGAGGGTAGGCGTGAGAATTCGTTGGTTTATCAATTGGAACAGACGCTGGAGTCCTTGACAGGGGTGATGCTGTCCCATAGGATTGTGGCATCACGAAGAGGCTACCACTATGTATAGAATTATTCTTATTCTTGGACTAATTGCGGTGTTGTACTTTCTCGTCCGGCGGGCCCTCCGGGAGTTCAAGGGCCAGGGCCAGCCAGGGCGTTTCCCCCCTAGCAAGGATCAGATGGTGCAGGATCCTGTCTGCCGGGTGTTTGTTCCAAGGGGTACGGCGGTGACGGAAGATATTGGCGGGCAGATCTATTACTTCTGCAGCCGGTCCTGCGCCCACAAGTTTCAGGAGCAGCTTGCTGGCTAGCAGCCTGAATAACTATAGTCAGAGAGCTTTTCTTCCTTGTCGAACTTGAGCGTGATCTGGCACTGATTGGGTGAGAAGTTAAAGAGGGGCAAGCCGGATTTTCCTCCGGCGATGCGATAGTAGGTCCAGGTTTCACCGCCGAAAAATCTAGGAGCTTTGCCGCTCGGCGCCCCCCAGTTTTTTTCAAACCAGGCCTTGTCTTTACCTTGAAGCTCAGCCGGGTTGAGCGACTGCTCAAGGTAAGGATTGCTGCTGCCGCAGGCGGTGAGAAGCAGGCAAAATAACAGTAGCCAGGCAGATCGTCTCATGGTGGGTCTCCTCGTAACATGCTTCGGTCAACACATCAACCAACGGGCGGTTGATGCGCGAATCTTAACGGCCGTGCCGAGGCCTGTCAAACCGGGCGATCCGGCAGACCGTTGCAGCACCGTTCGAGTTCTTCATAGAATAGCCGGCATCGAATTGATCACACGGATTTCTTATCTCGATATGAAAGGACCAGCCCATGAAATTCTTTCTTGATACTGCCAACGTCAAGGAAATCCAGGAGGCGGCCAGCCTGGGCCTTCTTGACGGAGTGACCACGAATCCGTCGCTTGTGGCAAAGGAAGGGCGCAGCTTCAAGGAAATGCTGATTGAGATTTGCAGCATCGTGGATGGACCGATCAGCGCTGAGGTCGTCAGTCTTGAAGCGGATGCCATGGTGAAGGAAGGGAAGGAACTCGCGAAGATCCATAAGAATATCGTCGTGAAGGTGCCCTTGATTGCGGAGGGATTGAAGGCCACCAAACGACTGGCTGCCGAGGGTATCAGGGTGAATGTCACGCTGTGCTTCTCTCCGACTCAAGCGCTCTTGGCGGCGAAGGCCGGTGCCTGGTGCGTCTCCCCCTTTATCGGCCGGCTCGATGACATCAGTTCGAACGGGATGGAGCTGATCCGTCAGATTCTGACCATCTATCGCAATTACGATTATAAAACGCAAGTGTTGGTCGCCAGCGTGCGCCATCCTCAACATGTGGTCGAGGCGGCGTTGGCCGGTGGCCATATCTGCACGATGCCCTTCTCGATCTTTCAGCAGATGGTGAAACATCCGCTGACCGATATCGGCCTCAAGAAGTTCCTGGCGGATTGGGAAGCCCAAGCGAAGAAGTAATAACAGTAGGCTGCTGAAAAAGTCCGCCAGCGTCAACGTCGGTGAAGCGTTTCTCGTGAAGTGTCGTTCGTTTCCGGTTTCGGACGCCTCACGAACGACGAGATACGAGCGATGGCCATTTTGAGCAGCCTGCCGAGCGCAAGCGGAAAACGTAGGCTACGACTTGCTGGTTCGAGTGCCTGTTGATTCGGTGAGCCGCTGGCGAGCCGTGGCGAAGATGTGTTGAAACATCGGGCGCGTCAAGAGTCCGGTGAAGGTGTTTTGCTGGCTTGGATGGTATGAACCGATCAGTGTGATATCCCACGGAAGAACCTGGACGATTCCATGGGAAAACTTCGGGAGGGGTGAAGGGAGTTGCATCCCTTCATCACGACAGGCTTTCAAATAGTGATCGAACGCGACCTTACCCAGGGCTACCACCACCCGGACCTTCCGTAATAGCCGGAGTTCTTCCCGCAGATAGGGGCGGCAGGCGACGAACTCTTCGGGGGCCGGTTTATTGTCCGGTGGCGCACAACGGACGGTGGCGCCAACATAACAATCCGATAGCTTCAGTCCATCATCCCGATGATGAGAGCTGGCTTGATTGGCAAAGCCGAATCGGTGCAAGGCATCGTACAGCCAATCGCCGCTCCGATCGCCGGTAAATACCCGCCCGGTTCGGTTGCCGCCGTGGGCGGCGGGCGCGAGCCCGAGTACGTAGAGGCGGGCGTGAGGGTCTCCGAATCCGGGGACCGGACGTCCCCAATAGGTCCAGTCCTCAAACTGCTTCCGTTTCTCTGCGGCGATTGCCTCCCGATAGGTGACGAGCCGAGGACAGGCGGTGCAGTGGGTGATGCGATCGTTGAGGAGGGTCAGGGCGCGCATAGTCGGTGCAGTGTAGCATGAATATGAAAGCCGATCGTGCTTGCCGGTCCCTTGCCATGCTGTTAGCATGAGCCGTCAATGTTGAATGGCTCATCTCATATAGGAAATAGAATTGGCATGACGACGTGGGCTCAGCGAGCGTTGGTGTTCAGCGGGTTGTGGCTGGCCGTCACGCTTCCGTTTCCGACGGGAGCCCAGCCGCAGTCTGAACATTCCGAGGTGAAGGAGCGTCTGTCGCGACCTGGAGTCGATGGAGAGCCAGCTCGCGATCGGATGCCGATTGATTCCCTGGACAACCCCAACGAGTCAGAGGGGCGCCTCGTCATCCTGCCTGAAATTAAGCGGGAGGGCGATCGCTACTTTCTCAGCTCATTTAAGCTGCCCGAGAAACTGACTTTTGCCGGCCAACCGGTTCCGCTCGATAACTGGCAGGTGCGCGAACGCATCGAGTATGAGTTTTATCAGTTCCTGGAAGATCAGGGCGAAAGTATCATCCTTGCCAAGCGCACCGGGCGCTGTTTCCCTCCAGCCGAAAAACAGCTGGCCGAGGCCGGCTTGCCGGACGACCTCAAGTACATGCTGCTGGTCGAGAGCAAGTGCGTGGCTGCCGCCTATTCCAAGGCGAAAGCATCGGGGCCGTGGCAGTTCATTCCTTCCACCGGGCGTCGCTATAGTCTCAAGAGCGACGAAGTTCGCGATGATCGTCGCAATTTAGAAATGTCGACGGAAGCGGCGGTCAAGTATTTGCGCTATCTCAAGGATTTCGAGCACAACGATTGGTTTATGGCCATGGCCTCGTACAATGCCGGTGAAGAACGGGTCCGTCGATTGCTGAAGGAACAGAATATTACCGACTATTGGAAGATGCATGGGCCACGGGAAACGATGCGCTATGTTCCGAGAATCATCGCGGCCAAGGAAATTTACTCGCAGCCGGAGAAGTACTTGGGGTTGAGCAAAAAAGACCTGTATGTGCCGATGGAAACGGAAACGGTCACCATCAACGTGAAAGATTCCCAGCGAGCTCTCACGTCAATCGCCGAGGAGTACGGGACCTACTTCCTGGAACTGAAAATGTTGAATCCTGAATTTAAGAAAGATGTGCTTCCGCGCGGAACCTATCAGATGAGAGTTCCACGGCAGAGTTGCCCGACCCGGTGTTTCAAACAGGACAAGACTCCTTAACGTCTCTCCAGTGTGATGCAGATTCCTCCCTCTCCTATCCGGCCACTGCTGAAGAAAATAATTAGTCGGGGGCTGGCTGCGGCTGACGCCCGGGCGGCGGTCGGCCGCGCCATCTCCAGGGACGGAGCGGAGCTGGTCATTGGCCGGCACCGGTATGACTTGAATCGCTATGAGCGTGTCGTTGTGATTGGAGCCGGAAAGGCCACGGCCCCGATGGCCCGTGCGGTGGAGCAGCGGCTGGGCCATTGGTTAGACAGCGGGTGTATCGTGGTGAAACAGGGCCATGGCTTGCCGATGAAACGGATCGTCGTCGCCGAAGCCAGCCACCCGGTTCCAGGCCGGTCCGGTCTGAGAGCGGCTGCCAGGCTCTGTGCCATGGCGGCAGAACTCGGGCGGCGCGACCTCTTGATCGTGCTCCTGTCTGGCGGGGCCTCCAGTCTACTGCCTGCTCCTGCCGCAGGGGTTACGTTAGCCGACAAGCAGCGGACTACAGAGAAATTGCTGCGATGCGGCGCGACCATCCGTGAAATCAATACCGTTCGAAAACATCTCTCGCGCATCAAAGGCGGACGTCTCGCCGAGTTGACCGAAGCCACCGTGGTGACGCTGATCCTGTCAGATGTGTTGGGTGACGACCTCAGTGCTATTGCCTCAGGGCCGACAGTGCCGGACCCCACAACCTATCAAGATGCCGTTGCGATTCTGAAACGCTATCGCATCTGGCGGGCGGTTCCTCAGCGAGTGCGGCAGCATCTTGATCGCGGCTGTCAGGGACTCGTGAGTGAAACGCCAAAGCCTGGCTCTTCGCTGTTCCGTCTGGTTCGCCATCACGTCGTCGGGAACAACGCCATGGCCGTGATGGCTGTCGCCAGCGCAGCCAGGAAGGCAGGTCTTCGAACCCGCGTCCAGGAACAGGCTGTAACCGGAGAGGCTTGTGAGGCGGGGAAGAGGTTGGGCGCCATGGCGAGGACTATTCTGGGCGAGGGCACACCGCTGAAGCGGCCCTGTTGTGTGGTGGCCGGCGGAGAAACCACCGTGACCGTTACGGGAAGTGGAAAAGGCGGGCGGGCGCAAGAATTCGCTGCCGCTGCTGCGTTGGAGATTGCCGGTCTGGACAAGGTGTGGGTGGTGGCGTTCGGCACCGACGGCACTGACGGTCCGACCGATGCAGCTGGAGCCGTCGTTGATGGCGATACCGTGGCCCGTGCGCAGCGGCTGAAGGTGGATCTCAAGGGTTCGTTGAAGCGCCACAACACCTACCGGGCATTCCAGAAGCTCGGTCAGCACATCGTCACCGGTCCCACCGGCACGAATGTGAACGATCTTTACCTCCTCTTCGTCCTATAGGTACTATCGATTTCAATGGATCGTCCTCTCTTTCTTCCCTTGGCTTCCTGCACGCAACCATCTCTTGTTGGAGGGAAAGCCACAGGCTTAGCGCGTCTGCTCGCAGGGGAGTTCCCTGTTCCCACAGGATTCTGTGTGACGACGGAGGCCTATGATCGCGCGCTCCGCGCGACCGGATTTTCTCCGGCGGAACAGTGGCAGGCCGCCCTGCATTCCTCCGGGGCCGAACGTCAACGGATACTCGCCTATTGCCACTGCATCATTCAGAACAGCGACATCGCTGAGCTGACGGAGCAGATTGTCGCGCAGATGCGGTTGCTGGATTTGCCACTACAGAAACTGTGGGCCGTGAGGTCGTCAGCGACGAATGAGGACGGAGCCAGTGCGAGCTTCGCCGGAATCTACCGCACGCGCCTTGGCATTCCGCTGGAGGAGATCGGTCTGGCGGTGAAAGATCTCTGGATGTCGATCTGGGATGAGCGGGTCTTGAATTATCATGCGACGTCGGGCTTGAGCGCTCCCGCTATGGCGGTGGTGATCCAACCGCTGTTAGACGCGCAAGCCGCCGGTGTGGCCTATTCCATCCATCCGCTTACAGGCCGCGCCGCCCATGTGGCGATCAACGCGGTTGCGGGGCTTGCGGAAGCCCTCGTGGATGGCCGTGCGACGCCGGACCAGTATGTGGTTGAGATGACTGAGAGCGGTCAGCCTGTCAGGATTCACGAAAGGACGACCGGCGGACAGACTCAATCTTTGCGGGTGACCGAGCATGGGCTCTGCGAGGTGCCGTTGCCGGACGAAGTAGTGGGTCGCGCAATCTTGTCGGACGATCAACTGTTCGACGTGGCCCGCACAGCCAAGCGGATTGAAAAAGCGTTCGGTCATTCGGTGGATCTTGAATGGCTCTACGACGATCGTGGCCTGTGGCTGCTCCAAGCGCGCCCCATCTCGTGCCCGCCCAGATCTCCGCAGCTGACCGATGACGACTGCGAGTGGTCGCGCGCCAATTTCAAGGAAACCCTGCCGGAGTTACCGAGCCCGCTCGGGCGTTCGTTCCTCGAACTGTTTATGGAACGGTATATCCTGTCTCCCTACCGGCGCCTGGGCTGCCTGATTCCGGAAGGGCTCTCACCGGTCCGTACGTTCCAGGGGCGGCCCTACATCAATATGACGCTGTTCCATGTTCTCGTCGCACAATTGCGGGGAGATCCGTTCTTGTTGGCGGAGCAGATGGGAGGAGAGGCCCTTACCAGGGTGCCGGAAGCCCGCCCCCTCGGGTGGCTCGCCTTTGCCCGCGCTGGCATCGTGATGATGGCCGAGATGAGACGGGCGGTGCGACATGGGCCGGCCTGGTTTGCAGAGATGAAATCGATGGCGGACGAGCATCGCCCCGAGCGGATCAGGACTGTCTCCGGCGAAGACATCGCGCTGCGCCTGGATGCTCTCGGGCAATGGCTGGATGGGCATGAACTCACGTTTGGCATTGCGGGAGGAGTGTCGCAATGCTTGCAGGCGTTAGGCGGGTTTCTGCCCCGCTGGCTGGGCGAAGACTGGAGAGCGTTGCTGAACGGGGCGTTGCAGGGGCAGGCGGCGGTGATCAGTGCGCAACAGATTGTCCGGTTGGCGGAATTGGCAGCCATGGCTCGACGTGATCCTTCCATGCTGTCCTTGTTCAGCGCAGAGGGGTGGGATCCGGCCGAGGCCCGTCGCCGGCTGGAGGGGACTGATTTTCTCCGTTCCTTCAATCGATGCCTTGAAGACTATGGGCATCGCGGGGTTGGCGAGTCGGATGTCATGTCGCCCCGGTTCTCGGATCAACCGGAATTATTGCTGGGGGTGTTGCGGATTCAGATTATGGCTTCGACCACGGCCACTCCGGCCGACATTCTTCAGCGCCAAACAATGGTGCGGGGACGGGCACTGACAGAGATTCGTGACCGGTTCGGATGGCGACTCCATCGGTGGGTTATCTTTCTCTGGTGGTATCGCCGGCTGTGCCGGTTTTTCGCCTTGCGAGAGGCGAACCGGCATCATCTGATGTATTACTCGGCAGCAGTGCGCAGCCTCCTGCTGCGCCTCGGCGAGTGGCTGGTCGAACGGGGTGTCCTCTCGTCACGGGAGGACATTTTCTATCTCACGGTTCAAGAACGAGCCGCCATGTTAGCTGGAGGATCGAGCGATTGGCGGGGATTGATTCAGTCTCGTCGGGCCGAGCGAGACCGGTATGCCATGATCAGCGTGCCAGACACGATTCGGGATTGGACGGACGTGGCTCGTCCCACGGCCTCGTCTTCCGCTGTGGTTTCAGAGGGGATCTTGCGGGGTATTCCTATCAGTGCAGGGCAGGCTGCGGGCCCGGTTCGCGTGGTCCGCGCAATGGAAGATTGGAGCCGCGTCAGGCGAGGCGACATTCTTGTAGTCTCAGTCATCGACCCAGGCATGGCGCCATTATTCGGCATGGCAGCGGGGCTGATCGCCGAGATGGGCGGCACTCTGTCCCATGGGGCCATCATTGCCCGTGAGTATGGATTGCCGGCGGTCGTGAATGTGCCTGGCGTCACGACCAGGCTCAGAGAAGGCGATCGAGTCAGTCTCAATGCGGAGCGAGGAGAAATCATCGTTCAAGAGCAGCCTTGTCGCCTTGACCTTTCACGATAGTTTTCGCTACCCTTCAACAGCAGTGCATTCCTCATCGCAATATCCAGTAACCTGTTCACAGATTGATCGGCGGTATGACGTGGGCGATCACCCATGATTGATGGCGCGGCATTTGGTGCGGGACTTTTCGCCGGAGGTCTTCTCGGTGCGCTGATCGTCGGGTTCTGGATTGCAGCTCGCGTCCGCGCAAGATGGCAGGCCCAATTGTCGGCGACCGGCGAACGGGCGCAGCGGGCGGAATCGCTGGCGGAGGAATTGCGTCGCCAGTCATCGCAGGATCGCCTCGATCTCGACCGGATCAGGCAGGATCTTTCGGAGGCCATCCAGGCCCGCGCGGTCGCTGAGACCAGGGCTGCTGAAGTCGCACTCCATCTCAACGAGCAAAAGACTCTGTTGGGTCAGGCCCGGCAGGAATTGGCCGAGACCTTCCAGGCCCTCTCCGGCGAAGCCCTCAAACAGAACAACGAAGCCTTTCTGAATCTTGCGCGCAGCTCGTTCGAAACGCTCCAAGCCGAGGCGAAGGGCGATCTTGCCCAGCGGCAACAGGCGATCGATAGTCTGGTCCAGCCCCTTCAAGATTCGCTGCATCGCTACGACGACCAGCTCCGGCAGCTGGAGCAGTCGCGGCAAGCGGCCTATGGAGGTCTCGACCAGCACCTCAAGCTCTTGGCCGAATCGCAGCAAAAATTGCAGTCGGAGACCGGCAACCTCGTGAAGGCGTTGCGTGCGCCGGCCGTCCGTGGTCAATGGGGTGAGATTACGCTCAAGCGCGTGGCCGAGTTGTCCGGCATGGTGGCTCATTGTGATTTTTTTGAGCAGGAGTCCATCACGGTCGACGGCAGCCGGCTTCGTCCCGATATGGTGGTCCAGTTGCCGGGCGGTCGGCAGATCATCGTGGATGCCAAGACCGTGTTGGCTGGCTATCTGGACGCGCATGAAGCGGCAACTGAGGAACAGCGTCTCGAAGGGATGCGCCGGCATGCAGCCCAGGTCCGGTCGCGCATGGACGAGTTGAGCGTGAAGGCCTACTGGAACCAATTCGCGCAGGCGCCGGAGTTTGTCGTGCTGTTTTTGCCGGGCGAACAGTTTCTGGGCGCGGCGTTGGAGCATGATCCCAGACTCATCGAGGATGGATTTCTCCGAAGCGTGGTCCTCGCCACTCCAACGACGCTCATGGCATTGCTTCGGGCGGTCGCCTACGGGTGGCGGCAGGAGCGATTGACCGAGCATGCCGAGGAGGCCGGGCGGTTGGGGAAGGATCTCTACGAGCGGATGGCCGTGTTGACGGAACATTTGAACGATGTCGGGCAGGCGCTGGGGAAGAGTGTCCTGGCCTACAACAAGGCGGTTGGATCGCTCGAAACCAGAATCTTGCCGGCAGCCCGCCGGTTCAAGGAGCTGGGCGTCTCGTCGGAGAAAGAGATACCCCTGTTAGATCCGATTGAGTTCGTCTCACGCAAGGCGTTGCCCTTTGAGAGTGAATAAGGAGTCCCTATGACCGACGAGCAGGCGATGGTGGACGATTTCCACCGGACATTCGACATTGTTGTCAGCCCCGCTCCGACGGTCGTTGACGGGCGGACGCGCGAGCTACGGGTCAAACTTATCCAGGAAGAATTCGACGAGTTGAAAGAGGCTCTGGCCTCAGACGATTTGTCGTCCATCGCCAAGGAAATGGCCGACCTCCTCTATGTCGTGTACGGCACGGCTGTCTCCTATGGCATCGATATGGATCCGGTCTTTCGAGAAGTCCATCGGTCCAATATGAGCAAGATCGGCGGGTACAAACGTGAAGATGGAAAATGGGTGAAGCCGGCCACCTACTCGCCGGCGCGCATCGAACCGATTCTTGCAGCACAGCACGAGGTCCGTTCCAGCTCATGAGGGAGGATACGG
Organism: Nitrospirota bacterium; assembly: GCA_041178465.1. Classification (GTDB taxonomy): domain Bacteria; phylum Nitrospirota; class Nitrospiria; order Nitrospirales; family Nitrospiraceae; genus Palsa-1315. The sequence continues at coordinate 4,263 of JBEGVJ010000094.1, read as the reverse complement.
CGCGACCTATCAGGAGGGCAGCGTCGAGTGCCTGTTGCGGCGGGTCCGAGCCGCCGCCGTCACAATCATATTATCGATGAGGCGAACCGACGCGATGTTGATGGCGCCGAGCAACAGGGCGCGGCCTTTGACCTGCTTGAGCGGCTCCAAACTTGCCGGATCGCAGAGGGCGAGGTACCCGATGCGAACCGTTGGCTCTTGCGCGACTGTCTGCCGCATGATGCGCTCGACCGTCGAAGCGGCCCTTTTCCCATCCTCAATAGCCTGGCACCCGGCCCGAAGGGCTCGGTAGAGGATGGTGGCAGCCAGACGGTCATGAGGGGAGAGGTATCGGTTGCGGGAACTCATTGCGAGGCCATCCTGCTCCCGTATCGTCGGTCGGACGTCGATGGTGGCTCCCATATTCAGATCTGCGGCGAGCCTCTTCACCAGCGCTGCCTGCTGGTAATCTTTCTGGCCGAACAGGGCGAGATGGGGCCGCACGATCCCGAAGAGCTTCGTCACCACCGTGGCGACTCCGGCGAAGTGATGGGGCCGGGCCTCTCCTTCCCACCGCTGCGCGATTTCAGGAACCGTCACAATGGTTTGAAAGCCCTCGGGATACATCGCTTCCGGCATCGGTTCAAAACAAACATCCACCCCTTCTTCCCGGCAGAGAGCCCGATCGTGGGCGATCGGACGAGGATATTTGGCGAGGTCCTCGGTCGGGCCGAACTGGGTCGGGTTCACGAAGATGCTCACGACGAGCGCGTCGCAGCGCAATCTCGCGGCCCGGATGAGGGAGCGATGGCCGTCATGCAACGCACCCATCGTGGGCACGAATCCGATGGTCACGCCTTCTTTACGGAGCCGTTCGCTCCAGGCGGCCATGGATCGTGGGGTGCGAAGAATCTTCATGAGCCTGGGGCCTGGCTGCAAGCAGGACGAGAGCCATAGCGGGTCGAGGGCTGAGGAAACAGGAGGCGGACCTCCGGCTGCTTTCCTGCTTCGGCAAGCAATTGGCTGACCGTGCGCTGGAGTGAAGGGTGGAGGAATAGCGGATCGAGTTCGTTCAGCGGCATGAGGACGAATCGGCGTTGGTGCATGCGAGGATGAGGCACCACGAGATCCGGCTCATCGATGATTCGTTGACCGTAGAACAAGATGTCCAGATCGATGGTCCTGGGGCCCGATCGGTTCTCCTCATCCCGTCCGAGCGCTCGCTCGATTTCTCGCAGGATCGCCAAGAGGCTTTTGGGCGTGATATCGGTTTCTAGCTGTACGACGCCGTTCAAGAACCACCCGTCCCCCGGTTGGGCATGGTCGTTCACCGGCTCCGTTTCATAGAGCAGCGAGATGCCCAATACGTGGGAGTGAGGCAGCAGGCTGAGCAGGGTCACGGCCCGATCGCAGAAATCGAGCCGATCGCCGACATTCGAGCCAAACCCGATGAAGACCGTTTCACGCATAGCAGTGATGGGTGATCTGTGAACAGTGATGGGTGAAAAATGAAATGAGGCCGGTCTGGCGCTCATCACCATTCACTCATCACGCATCACTAGAACCCGACCTTCTTAATCCGCTCCACTGCCTCCGCCAATCGCTCTTTCGTCGTGCAGACGGTCATCCGGATATAGCCTTCGCCCGGTGCGCCGAAGCCGTTGCCCGGTGTCGTAACGATTCCGGCCTTCTCCAGTAAGTGAGCGGTGAAGGATGCGGAGGTGTAGCCCTTCGGCACCGTCACCCAGATGTAAAACGCGGCCGGAGGCGGATCGACCTCGAGGCCCAGCTTCTTCAGCCCCGGCACCAAGGTGTCGCGCCGCTCCTGATAGATCTTTCGCAGTCCGTCCGTGACGGAGTCATCCAATCCCAGCGCCGTGATCCCAGCGGCCTGCACGGCTTCGAACACGCCGGAGTCCAGCTGGCTCTTTACCTTGCCAAGCGCGGCCAAGACATCCTTGTTGCCGACGACGAATCCGAGACGCCAGCCTGTCATGTTGTAGGTTTTGGAGAGAGAATGGAACTCCACGCCGACGTCCTTCGCCCCGTCGATTTCCATGAAGCTGACAGGCGGCTTGCCGTCGTAATAAATTTCCGAGTAGGCCGCATCGTGACAGATGATCACCTGATTCTCCTGCGCGAACTTCACCACCCGTTTGAAATAGTCCTTCGTCATGATGACCGAGGTCGGGTTGTTCGGGGAGTTCAACCACATCAGCTTGGCCTTCTTCGCTACGTCCTTCGGGATCGCATCGAGATCCGGCAAGAACCCGTTGGCCTTGGTGAGGGGCATAATGTGCGAGATGCCGCCGCAGAAGCCGGTACCGACCGGATAGACCGGATAGCCAGGACTTGGGACCAGGACGATATCGCCAGGATCGACGAAGGCCAGGTGGATATGGCCGATCCCTTCCTTCGAGCCGATCAGCGTCAGCACTTCGTCGGCAGGGTTCAGCGTGACGTTGAACCGGCGCTTGTACCAGTCGGCCACGGCTGTGCGGAATGACAGCATGCCTTCATAGGAGGGGTACTGATGGTGCTTCGGGTTCTTGGCGGCCTGCGCCAGGCTTTCGATAATCGGGGCCGGTGTCGGCAAATCCGGATCGCCGATGCCGAGGTTGATGATATCCACGCCCTTGGCAATCGCCGCCTGCTTCATCTTGTCGATGGCGGCAAATAAGTAGGGAGGCAAGGTCTTGATTCTGGTGGCAACTTCGATGGGGAAACCGGACATACGCACTGACTCCTTTCGTGGATAGAGCTATCAGCCGTCAGCGGTCAGCTTTCAGCCAATACCTGATAGCTGAAGGCTGATTGCTGACAGCTTGCTACGAGGCTGCTTAGAGTACTTCAGAGCAGCGTTGGCAATCAACGCCGAGCATCGAGCAGATGGGCAACCAGCTGACCGGCGATCTGATGGAGTTGTGGAAGCTGGGGGAGTGCGGTGCCTCTTATGTGATGGGCCGTTATGCCGGCCTTCGTGAGATCCGGCGCACATTCTCGGCATAACGATTCGATCCCGCGTTCTTCCATCTCCAGATGGAACAACAGCCCATAGGCGCGCGAGCCGCAACGGAAGGCCTGGAGTGGGGCGATGTCCGATCCAGCCAGCGGCACACAATCTTTCGGCAGGTCGAACACTTCCCCGTGCCACTCGAAGACTTCAAAAGTCTCAGGGCATGAACCAAACACCGGGTCTTGTTTCCCTTCCTGTGTGAGGCTGATCGGCGTCATTCCGATTTCCAGTTTTTTGCCGGAACGCACCGTCGCGCCCAAGGCTTTCGCCATGAACTGACTGCCGAGACAGATGCCGAGCACCGGCTGGCCAGCCAGCAGCGCCGATCGAATGAACGAGGTCTCTTCCGCAATCCAGGGGTCGGGATCGTTCACTGACATTGGTCCGCCCATGACGATGAGCAGTTCGCCAGGATTAGGAGGCAATCCATCCTTCGGCACGAGATGGCAGTCGAGGGAGCAACCGTAACGTGCCAAAGACGTCGCAAGGGTGCCCGGGCCTTCGAAGGGGACATGCTGGAGACAGATTGCGCGCAATAAACACCTCCGGGCCGTTGAGTAGGATGCCGCGACTATGATTTCGAGAGATACCCGATTTCGCTGAACACTTCAAGTTGGGGTATTTACAGGAAAAATAACGCGGGGAGGAGGGGCGATTCGTTCTCCAACGTGCCCAAAAATATTATCGAAGGTCGTGATGGACGGATACGCAGTTTGGATTTATACTGTGACGAAACGTTCTCGCTGTAAAGTAAGCGGAAAACATATGTCATTTCCGACTGACGAACGGCAACAGGTCCAGCTGGAGCTGGAGGGGCTGAAGCGAGTGCTGGAGTGGACGGAACTCCAGCAGGAGCAGCTATTGGATCGCCTGGACCTGCTTCGGCTTGAGAATATCCGGTTGCAAGATCGCGTGGAAGAGTTGCTGCATGAGCTCGAATGGCTTAAGCAGCAACAGCCGTTATTCTAGCAAGATGCTCAGAAAGCCCGCCAGCGGCGTTCTCACCTCGAAAGCATCCTCAACGTAGCCCAGAGGCTGCGCCTCCAGTGCTTTCATCGGCTGCGGCCTTGCTGGACGAGATTTTTGAGCATCTTGCGGGAAAGTTCTGCTGTTATGTCGCACGTGCCGTCCCGCGAAGTTCTGCTGAGTTGAAACGGTTTTCCCTCAAACGGTCATGAACGTTCGGCGCCGGCGAGCATTCATTCTATGAAATGCCAGATTGTAAACATCGAAGATCTGCGATGGCTGCTTGGCCACACTGGTGGGTT
>JBEGVJ010000093.1:0-3684 GCA_041178465.1 Nitrospirota bacterium | reverse complement strand
CGCTGGCCGGACCGATCGTACAAACAATTTTTGCTTTTCGCATGAAGGAAGGAGTCACCGGTGGACAGGCTGTAGACTGTACATTAATCGTGGAACATACGGGCTCGTGTGCCTGATGACGATCGCGTGCGCACATTCTAACAAACAGGTTCCTGCGCCGCAAAGCATCTCTGCCATCCGGCTGATCGTCGCAACGTTGACCGGCTTCAAAACCACATGCTACGGTCTTTCGTGGAAATCATGTCCTCAAAGGATCTCGATCGCCATGAATCGACGGTGGATCAGCAGCATCCTGGCCCTCTGGAGCCTCCTCGCCTCCTTTCCCCTTGGACTCCAAACGGGTGGCCCCTCGGTCACCTGGCTCATTGAACAGGCCGAGGCAGTGGAGCCGGCTTCTCCCGCGACGGCCACAGAGCGACTGCCTGCTGCTCCGCACATCCGGCATGAACGGACCGCGCCTCAGAAGGCGTATGACCTCCTGGCGCAACTCCAAGCCCGGCGTGGCGAACCCTTGCCAGGCTATATTGGAAGACGTGAGTTTCAGAATCGCGAGCGGCGCCTTCCCCCAGGGCACTATCACGAGTACGATGTGAATCAAAAAATACGCGGCCGCCCGCGGGATGCGGAACGGATCGTCGTCGAACAAGACACGGGCAAGGCCTACTACAGCAGTGACCATTACCGGACATTCACGCCGTTGGATACAACACCATGACCCCCAAACTCGCATTACCCGCCTATCTTCAGTCGACCAAGGCTCCCTGGGCCTCATTACTTGTCGTGAAAGCCGGACAGCGGGCTGACTCGCTCGTCCATGCGCCGGACGGCTATAAGCTGAAAGTCATCAAGGGCGCCAAGTGCCGGACCACTGCCGGCCTCTTGAGCGAATTTGCCCGCGCCTTGGATTTTCCTGATTACTTCGGCCACAACTGGGATGCCCTGGAAGAATGCCTGGCCGACCTGGAGTGGCTGCCGGCCAAGGGCTATATTTTATTGATCACCGATGCGGCGCAGGTGCTGCCAACCGACGAAGATGAGTATGAGACCCTTCTTGAGGTTTTGAGCGATGCAGGAGAGGCCTGGGGAAGCGGCCAGGCAGGAATGGGCGCGCGGCGCGCGACGCCGTTTCATGTGCTATTCGCCGTATCGGAGGGCGAAAAAGCCAAACGGGCCCGTTGGGAGATGAACGAAATCAGCGCGGAACCGGCCCAGGAGCCTGGCGCACCACGCAAGACTCCCTCAAAGCGAACCTAGCCCGCATTATTCATGAACGCTTCTGCTGCAATCGCCGATCCGCTGCTACGACGAGCCTTCGGCCAGCGGGCTCGCCCCTCGGACCCTCACCGTACTGCACGAGTACGCATCGGGTACTCAAGGCTCCGCGCGCCGGTCTCGCGACGCGGCTCAGCGATTTCGCAACGAACCGTCATGAATAATGCGGGCTAGCGGGCTGGGGGAAACCTAAATCGGCACGAATGATTCGGGAAACGCTGGTCATAAACGCGAAGAAAAATTCACACTCTGGTAGGCGGTAGGAGGGCGAGTCTGTCTCTAGCAGGCTGCGGAAAAACTCGGTTGGAATCTTCCGTGTGGTGCCGGGGCCAGAATAGCCGCAGGATACTCAAAAAGGCCGTTCAGCAAGGCCGCAGCGAGCGAAGAGGCGAGGCGTACGCTTCGGTACGTTGAGTCTCTGCGCGAAGCGAGAACGACGCTGGCGGACTTTTTCAGCATCCTGCTATGGGTCGATTTTGCGAGTCGCATGGAGCGACCTGCTCCAGCGGAGCAACGCGGACAACATGCCAGGGCTATGAGTTGTCTTAGATCCTGCTATCGCCCAGCTCGACTCTTGCCAGCAGACTTGAACTCCACGGCCATGGGCGGCACAGATCCCATGAGTCTCTCGGGCATCATCCAACGGAGCTTTCTCCCCAACGATCCCTACTTTCCCTTCCTTCCGACACCAGGAACAGACGATTTTCATTTCTCGTCCTTTCGACACCGAACGTACACATAAAACACGCAAGAGTTAGGCCGGATACGCCAGAACACTAGGAGCCTGTCCGACATTGCCTTCGTGACGAGGCGAAGGAGACGCGGCCAACTGCGAGGCCGCAGGCTCGGAAAAACCGGAGGTGTATTCGCTGGAATACATTGAGGATTTTTCCGGGCCGAGAACGACGCAGATGGTCGCGGATCGTTTGCCGCAGTAGAACGGTCAATGTCGGACAGGCTCCTAGTGAAGGCAATTTCACAGGGTTACATAGCCCTCTCTCCCCATCTTGCTTGTTTTCGTATCCAACCGGCTAAGAAGTGTGTCTCTTGAGACACTTCTGGCCCCCCGGAGAGCCACAATACGGCACCCTCCCCTCTGATTTCTTGACCGACAGTCTGCTGCATGGTACTGTGCGCCCCCATTATGAAAACCACTCGTTCCGCCAAGCTGTTTGCCGACGCTCAGCAGTTGATTCCCGGTGGCGTGAATAGCCCGGTGCGCGCCTTTCGCTCCGTCGGAGGCCAACCCCGGTTTATCAAACGCGCCAAAGGCGCCCGCCTCTACGACGTCGACGGGAACACCTACATCGACTATGTCCTGTCGTGGGGCCCGATGATTTTGGGCCACGCGGCCCCCTCGGTCATCAGCGCCATCAAGAAAGCCGCCGCGAACGGCACGAGTTACGGCGCGCCGACCGAGCTGGAAGTCACCCTCGCCCGCATGATCAACCAGGCCTTCCCCTCGATGGAGAAAGTCAGGCTGGTCAGTTCCGGCACCGAAGCAGTCATGAGCGCAATTCGCGTCGCGCGCGGCTTTACGAAGCGGGATAACATCCTCAAGTTCGAAGGGTGCTATCACGGCCATAGCGATTATCTGCTGGCGAAGGCCGGCTCCGGTCTGGCCACGTTGGGAATTCCCGATTCGCTTGGAGTCCCGGCTGATTTTGCAAAACACACCTTGACCGTCCCCTACAACGACATCCGGGCGGTTGAACAGGTCATCAAGGAACAACGGGACAGGCTGGCCTGCATTATTCTGGAACCGGTCGCAGGGAACATGGGCGTCGTGCCGCCTGCGCCGGACTTCCTGCGGGCACTCCGGCGGCTCACCGCAGAAAACGACATCCTGTTGATTTTCGATGAAGTGATTTCCGGTTTCCGTGTCGCCTACGGCGGAGCTCAAACGCTCTACGGCATTACGCCGGACCTGACGGTGCTGGGGAAAATCATCGGTGGAGGATTGCCGGTCGGCGCCTACGGGGGACGGAAAGAAATCATGGACCTGATCGCGCCCTCCGGGCCGGTCTATCAGGCGGGAACGTTGTCGGGCAATCCGTTGGCCGTATCCGCCGGGATTGAAACGCTCAAGCAGCTCAAAGTCCGCGGAGTCTATAAAAAGCTGGAAGAAAACTCAGTAGCCCTGGCTCAGGGGATCGGTGAGGCGGCCAAAAAAGCCGGCGTGCCGCTCACGCAAACCAGAGTCGGCTCGATGCTGGGCGCCTTCTTTACCTCAGGCGCCGTGGTGGATTGGAATACCGCCAAACTGTCTGACACGAAGCGCTACGGGAAATTCTTCCACAAGATGTTGGAGCAGAGCGTGTATCTCGCCCCCTCGCAATTCGAAGCCGCCTTCCTCTCGACCGCCCACTCCACCCGCGACATCGAATACACGATCAAAGCCGCGCACTCCGC
>JBEGVJ010000092.1:0-22164 GCA_041178465.1 Nitrospirota bacterium | reverse complement strand
GCCGAGCTCTGATCGAAGCTTGGCGTTGCTGATTCGCTTGCCCGGTGAGGGGTCGTCTTTTGATGCTGCCGCTGTTACACCCCAGTGCTGTTGTGCCGTTGCGCAGATTTCATTCCAGGTATGAGGTTGGCCGTCGCTGACGTTGTACACCTCGCCGGGCTTCCCGTGCTCCAGCGCAAGCAGACAGATGGAGGCCAAGTCTTCCACGTGAATCAGGTTCACGTACTTGTGTGATGGTCCGACGCGGCCTTTCCTGATCCAATCCAGCGGGTTCCGCCCGGGGCCATAGATGCCTGCCACGCGCAACACGGTGGCACCGAGCTCATCTCGTAAATACTCTTCCCCCTGCACGCGCGGCTTGCTCAGATCGATTGGCGCGGTTTCATCGATCCATAGAGGCGGATATTCCTGAGATTCGCCGACCTCATAGGCCGAGGTGCTGCCGAGCACCACGAGGCGTCCAGATGAGGCGTTGAGCGTGCCTGCGAATGCCCGGACCCGCTCCAGCGGGGTTGCCGGAAAGCACCAGATGATGTCGGCGCCGGCAGGAATGTTCGACCAGGTCGAGGGCTGTTCCAGGTCGAACCGTACGCGCTGATCCGAAGGAATGGCCGCGAGGTTGTGCAGGGGATTTCTGCTGGTGGCATGGACCGTCCAGCCCTGCACGATTCCCGCTCGGTGCAGCATGCGTCCGGTGTAGCCAGCTCCCAGCACAATCAGCGGTGATGTCGTCTGTCGCGTCACTCAATGCCCCCATTCGTAAAGTGGGGGCATTTTTTCACAGTGGCGCAAGTTGGTACAACTGTTGCGTTCAAGGGGAATTCGTAGGAGACTGCTCCCTATGAAATTCATTGTGTCTGTAATATCAGTCATTGCCCTCGGGTTCGGACTTGTAAGCTGTTCAGGCGGTGGGGGCGGTGGTGGTGGCACGTTTGCCGTCACCACAACGGCGGCTCCGTTTGGAGTCGTCGGCAATGCCTATTCGACGACCTTGGGCACCTCTGGTGGCACGGCACCGTTGACCTGGACGGTGTTTGGCGGCGTGTTGCCGACTGGCTTGTCCCTCAATGCAAGCACAGGTGTGGTGAGTGGCACCCCGACGGCAGTGGGAAATTCGACTGTAGTGTTTACGGTGAAGGACAGCGCAGGCAAAACCGCGACCGGTTCAGTGTTGTTTGCCGTGCATCCGAGGACGGATCGTGTGTCGGTGGATAGCAGCGGTACAGCAGGGAACGGTGCCAGTTCGACTCCCTCTATCAGCAGTGACGGAAGCCTCGTGGCCTTCGTGTCGCAGTCAACAAATTTTGTGACGTCGGTGAGCGGCACACAGATCTATGTCCATAACCGGCAAACGAATCAGATCGAACTGATTTCCCGTGACAACAGTGCGAACGTCGTAAACGAAGGCAACGGTGTGAGCAGTGCTCCAGCCATCAGTGCCGACGGGCGCTTCGTGGCGTTCGTGTCGTTGGCCACGAATTTGGTCACGGGCGTGAGCGGGCAGCAGGTCTATGTGCGGGATCGCGAAACAGGACAGACTACCGTCATCTCGAAAAACAGCGCGGGCGTGGTTGGCACTGGAAGCAGCAGTGCTCCCGCGATCAGCGCTGACGGCCGGTATGTTGCCTTTGTGTCAACCTCCACGAACTTAGTGACTGGCGCGAGTGGGACGCAGATTTATCTGCATGATCGACAAACGGGCCAGACGACGCTCATTTCAAAGGATAACAGCGTGACGCCGGTGCCTGGGAATGGAGTCAGTGCTGCTCCTGCAATCAGTTCTGACGGGCAGTTTATCGCGTTTGCTTCACTGGCGACGAATCTGGTGGCCGGTGTCGGAGCGAACCAGCAGATCTACATTCATGACCGTTTTGCGCCCCCGAATGGGGTGACGAGCCTCATTTCTAAAAATACGGTGACGACTATGGCCGGCAACGGTGCCAGTAGTGCTCCTACGGTGAGTGGCGATGGGCGCTACGTGGCCTTTGTGTCGGCAGCCACCAATATTGTGGCTGGGTTCAACGGACAGCAAGTGTATGCCCACGACCGGAACACGGGCGCGAACGGTACCAATAGTCTCATTTCTCGGGATAACAACGGGACGCCCAATGCCGGCAACCAAAACAGCAGCGTACCGTCCATCAGCAGCGATGGACGGTACGTGGCCTTTACGTCGCTTGCGACCAATCTGGTGACTGGTGTGAACGGTCAACAAATCTACCTGCATGACCGCAACGGACCGACAACGAGTCATGTCTCGAAAGATAACAGCGTGGTCCCAGTGCCCGGCAATGCTGCAAGCGATACCCCCTCCATGAGCGGTAACGGCGGGTTCGTTGCCTTTGCTTCACAAGCGAGCAACCTACTTGCTGGAGGTGTGGCCCCGTCGGACATCTATGTTCGCGCGCTGCCCTAGCCGGTAGAACTCCCTTTTGGGGCATGGTCGCAGCCAGGCGCCATGCTCCTTTCCAGACTCCACCCTCTCATTGCTGAATGGTTCCGACAGATGGGGCAATCCACGGCTACGAGTACTGGTCCACCCTGGTGATATACCGACAGATGCTCAAGCGGCCACCCCATACCCTCGTTACGAGATGGCGTCGCGTGCGTGGCCCGCGTGTGCCGTCCAACTTCGTGCCGTTTCGTGACGGGGCGGTGGTGCGAGCTGTTCTGGGGCGGGAGGCTGCGGACAGACTGCACGAGCGGACTGAGTGGGGTATAAGAAGCCAGCAGGTCAGGCAGGAATAGCGAGTAAGGGGCAACGTGCGCCCCGGTCTGACTCGCTCGGTAGTGCTTCCGCTGCCAAGATCTACTCGGCCGGATCGACCTTAGCGAGCGAGCGTTCGTAACTGTTGAAGCTGGGCCTCACGATCAGACGTGATGAGCGTTTCGAATGCCCCCTGCGCCTTCGCGTGAAAGGCCGGCTGCTGGTCGTTCGGGACGCCCAACAGGGTGGCGAGCGATGTCACGTATTCCCCCTGTCCTCTGGCCAGATCCTGCTCCATATTCGTCTGGTTCAAGGCTGCGAAGGCGGTGAGCTTATGTTCGGGATGCAAGATGCCGTCTTCGGTGAACCAGGTGCGACCAGAGGTCGTGCCTGTGACGTTGGAGGTGGTATCCGTGGTTTGCTTGATCGTGCCCTTGAGTGTGCAGCCGGATGAGATCATCAGGAGTGCGCTCATGCAGATGAGGGGTGAGAGCCGAGTGCGGATCTGTTGCATGGTCGTCCTCCTTACTATCCAGTGGGGTGACATCACACGTTGCGGTTTCAACTATAGCAGGTGTGCGCCGATTCCACCATTCCACTGAGCGGTACGGGTGCTGCGCGTCGTCTGTTGAGATGGGTGAGACGGGTGGCCTGGTTGGTCCCTTGTGCTCACGGAACGCCCACGGTATAGCTGTGATCGTTCGACGTGCGCAGTGAGGGACCAATCCAGGCCACCCTGCTTGGATAAGAATGAGCAAGCTTGGAATTAGGAGGGTCGCAGCCAGACAGTCCCTCTTGCTCGCAGGGGCCCCGCGATGAATCGGCGGTCCCTCGATGCGCGCAGTAAAGGAGGATCTGGCTACTCTCCCTACAGATATGTATGAGAGTGAAGGGGGGAGACCAGGTTGGACTTGACGGAGTCAGAGCCGAAATCGCGGGGACATTCTGGTTTGTTGAGACCGCGCAGGTCGAGGTTACCGATCAATCAGAATCTCGACCGCGCTCTGCGCGGTTGGGGATGGGGCTATGGGAGAACAAAGGGAGCTGATTCCTTAAGCGATCTTCGCCAGGTTGTCTGCTTTTCTTGGTCTTCAGTTTGCGATATACTCCTTCCCGTAGGAGCTTTCCCCATGTCCAAGATGGTCCCCACTCCTCCTCCAGGGTTCGACGATCTTCCGATCGACGAGCAGATTCATTTCGTGCAATCTCTTTGGGACCGGATCGCGGCGACCGCTGAGCAAGTTCCTGTGCCTGAGTGGCATCGTCAAATCATTCGCGAGCGCTTGGCGGCGTACCATGCGAGCCCCGGCGCTGGCCGACTCTGGACAGACGTCCGCACAGACATCGAGCGCAAGTTGCGCGACCGTTGACCGGACGAATGGCACGGCGGCTCATCGTTCAACTTCAGTCTGACCTCGACATCCAAGCCGCCGCTCTGTGGTACGAAGACCAGCGGTCTGGATTGGGTTCGCGGTTTCTCGACGAGCTCGACTTAGTGTTCGGTCGCATCGTAGACAATCCTCGGCAATTCCCTCGTGTGGATGGCAACGTTCACCGTGCTATTCTCCGCCACTTTCCGTACGGTGTGTATTTCCTCGCAGAGTCAGAGGACATTAACGTTTTGGCGGTTCTGCATCTGCACCGAGAGCCCGATATGTGGAAGAGCCGCAATTAACGGCTGTGTAAAGACATGGGCCAGGCTGGTAAAAGAAAAAGGTCCCAGGAACCATTGAATAGTCAGAGTACGGGTGGGATGGGAGTCGGTATGAAGGGGATGATCTATGGCATCTGAAGATCTGATTCGGGTGGGGTCGTATCTGTCCGTGTTGGGCGTCATGGCGACGTGGGAGATGGTGTCGCCGCGCCGGAAGTTGACGGCTTCGAAGCTGTGCCGGTGGGGCGGCAATCTCACGATCGTGGTCTTGAATACGCTCATCGCACGCTTGCTGTTTTCAGGAGGCGTGGTGGCGACGGCAGCGATGGCGCAGGAGCGGGGGTGGGGTCTGCTGAACTGGGTCGACTGGCCGGCCGGGATCGAATTGGGGTTTGCAGTAGTGGCGCTGGATTTCATTATCTACTGGCAGCATCAGGTGTTTCATTGGGTTCCGGTCTTGTGGCGGTTTCACATGATGCATCATTCCGATCTGGACCTGGATGTGTCCAGCGGGGTGCGGTTTCATCCGGTGGAGATGGTGCTCTCGTTGATGGTGAAGAGCGCGGCGGTGCTGGCATTGGGGGTCGCCCCCTTGGCGGTGGTCGCGTTCGAGATCGTGCTCAATGCCACGGCGCTATTTAACCACAGCAATGTGAGGATTCCCCTGAGCGTCGAGCCGGTGCTTCGGTGGTTCGTCGTGACGCCGGACATGCATCGCATCCACCATTCGGTGGACCCCCGCGAGACCAATAGCAATTATGGGTTCAATGTGCCCTGGTGGGACCGGCTCTTCGGGACCTATTGCGCGGAACCGGCCTTGGGGCAACTGGGGATGAAGATCGGGCTCGAACACCTCGGCCCCCCGGTCTGCTTGAATTTGTTCATGATGCTGCGGTTCCAGTTCGTCGCGACCGTCGGGCGGTATGTCGGGCGCACTCAGCCGTGATTCCGGTCTAGCAGGATGCTGAAAAAGTCCGCCAGCTTCGTTCTCGGCTCATCGAAATCCTCAACGTACCCCCGAGGGTACGTCTCCGGTTTCGACTCACCTGCGGCCTTGCTGAACGGCCTTTTTGAGCATCCTGTGCGGGTGTTCTGATTTTCTGATGGAACGCCTCAGCCGGTGAGGAGATTCCAGGACAACCTGCCCCATGCTTGAACTTTTGCTGGTACTCGCGACTGTGGTGGGGCTCGGAGTGATCGCTTTCATCACGGTCGTCATCACGCCGCAGATCATGATCGAGCTGGGGCTCTGGACTCTGGCGGGCGGTCTTCTTGTCGGGATTCCGACGGGATTGTGGTACCACGTGGCGCTCTACCGGCAGCTGGCACCACGCATGACGCTTCCGCCTCGGTGGTGGAGGGCTCCGGTCGAGTTGCATGCGCGGCTCACACCGGCTGAATTCAGGCATGTTCGTCCCTGGTTTTTGGCCGGGGCTGTTGGTTTTCTTCTCTGCTGTGTCGGTGGACTGGCCGCGATTGCAGGGCTGTTGGTGACCAATTTTTCTCGATAACTCGTTTCGAGTAAAGCGGGCCGGGTGGGAAATTTCATCTTCGCGAGTCGCGCCTGTCTCGCACGTCTTGCTTGTCTCGCTCACAATTCACGAGCGACGGGCGAAGAGGACGGTTTTTTCGAGCATCCTGCGAGAACGTCTTCTTCTTCCGGACGTGTGGGCTAGTGAAGCGCTGCCATGCCGAAATGGTTTTCCTTCAGTCTGCTAGGACGTCATCTTTGCCGTTGCATGAGGGAGTAGATCTCCGAGAGAACGAAACCCAATCCCTAATCCTCGACAGACCAACACCTGACGGTCGAACCGGTTCTTGGTGCGTATCATGTCGCGGAGTGTGCCGAATGCCACGCGGCCCCAGGCTGCGACGTGGAACACCGACAGGGGATAATCGGTTCCGAAGAGTAGCCGGTCGTGGAGTTCCGGGTGCCTGCGCAGATGCAGGAGCATCGCGAGCCGGTTGGGCAGCGTGAGCGCGGAAATATCGGCGTAGAAGTTTGGGTACGTCGCAGCCAGTTTTTGAAATGTCGGCAGGAACTTCTCGTGCAGCATCAACCCATAGCTGCAGGCATGGGCGGCAATGACGGTGACCCCTTCGTCAAGCGCGGTGCGCAGCCGGTCGGGGTCGCCCATGGACTGGTCTTTGCCGATGAGGGTGAGTTCGTAGCCGACATGGCTGAGAAGCGGGAGTTTGCGCTCGGCCAATGCACGATAGAACGGCTTGTACTTGGGATCGGCCGGATTGAAGTGCTGAGCGTTGGGCAGGACTTTCACCAGGACTGCTCCGGCATCGGCACAGCGAAGGACTTCCTCTACCGCGTCCTCTCGTTGAGGGTTGATCGACGGACCGGCAAGAAACACGTCAGGATATGCCCGGGCGGTCTTCAGCACGTAGTCGTTGCCGATGAGAAACTCCGTGTGCTGTCGGTTGAGCAGGCCGGTCTGGTCGTAGAACCCGTCCATGCCGAGGAGCACGGCTTTCTGCACGTAGCGTGACGCGCGCAATTCAGTCAGGAGATCGTCGAGGTATTTCTGATTCGCCTCGCGCGGGTGAGCCGGCGAGAGGGCATGCTTCCACAGCAGAAACCGAATCAGCGGGCTCTTGAGCAACCTGGGCGAAATATAGCAGCCGTTATCCTCGTCCGGCAGCGCCGCCAGATGCACGTGGCAATCGATCAGAGTTTTCTCAGTCGTCATTCGTATCTCAGCACTCGGGACTCAACACTTCCCTTGAAGCCGTTCCATCGCGATTCGTTTCAGGCTTCGCAGATCCATTTTCCCTGTGCCCAACACCGGCAGCGCGTCGACTTTGATGAAGTTCGTGCGCGGGGGAATAAATAAGTTCGGCAGGCCGTTGGCTGCGAGCTTGGTGACGAGGCCAGGAATCTGCGACTCGTCCAGGGTGTGAAGGACCGCCAGCTGCTCGCCCTTCTGTTCATCCGGAATGCCGGTGACGGCGAAGACCTGCGTGTCCAGGCCAAGCGCTTGATGCAGCGCCTCCTCGACTTGCCCGTGCTGAACCATTTCTCCGCCGATCTTGGAGAAGCGTGAGAGCCGGTCCGTGATGGTCAGGAATCCGTCGTCATCCAGCGTGACGATATCGCCGGTGATGTACCAGCCATCGCGCAGGGCCTGGGTTGTCAGGTCCTCACGCTCCAGGTAGCCCCTCATGACGTTGGGACCTCTGACCAGCAACATGCCGGGAGCGCCTGGTGGCAATGGGGCGAAGCTGTCCGGATCGACAATCTGCACGGAGATGCCCGGCAGTGGTTGCCCGACGGTTCCACGCCTGGAGGCAGGCTGATAGTACCCAGCGGCCCGGAAGTCCGGACAATTGACGGAGATGACGGGCGCACATTCGGTCACGCCGTAACCTTCGATGGGAGCGATGCCGAACCGATCTTCGAAGGCCTGCGCGAGCCGGGACGGCAGTTTTTCCGCGCCGGTCAGGACCACGCGCAGCGAGCTGAATTGCTCCGGGGTGCAGCGGCGTTGATAGAGCTGGAGAAAGGTCGGCGTGGTCACAAGAAACGTGATGCGATAGCGGCGCACGAGCTCGCCAATGGCGGCGACGTCGAGCGGGGAGGGATGAAAGACCATGCCCGCGTTGTTGTACATGATCAACCAGAAGACGAGATAGCCGAACGAGTGGAAGAAGGGAAGCACGCCAAGCACCCGCTCGTCCTGGTAGAGGTGGAGCATCCGGCTGGCCCCCTCCGCATTGGCGTCGATGTTGAAGTGAGAGAGCATCACCCCTTTGGGCTCGCCGGTGCTGCCGCTGCTGAAGATGATGGTCGCCAGATCGTCCATCGTCAAAGGGGTGTTCTGCCCGCAGGCCAGTTCGATCAGCCGCGCCGGAGCGCAGAGGGCTAGGAAGCTCGCGGTGAGTTTCTGCCTTGGGCTGATAGCGAGTGCCACGTCCTCCAGCCACACAATCGCCGGGCCATCAGGCAGATCCAGCTTGGCCTTCTCGACGAAGGCCCTGCTGGTGACGATGGTGCGAAGGCCTGCAAGCCGTACGGCTGCTTCGAGGCCTGTTTTGCCGACCGTGTAATTCAGATTCACGCTGGTCTTCCCACACAGCGGCGCCGCGACATTGACTAATGCGGCTGCGACGGTCGGAGGGAGGAGGATGCCGACATGGCGCTGGCCCTCCCAATGGGGCCGAAGCGCTCTGGCGAGCACGATGGAGCCGATCAGGGCCTGGAGCGACGATACATGCGGGCGGGTCTGGTCTGCCATCGCGAAGCGGAAGGGATGTCTCCTCATGGCATGGATGAAGGCCCGGTGCAGCGGGTGGCGATAGGATTGACGCAGGCGCCAGGCTGTTTCGCCGAGCGTGCGAATTGCGTCGCAGAGCTTGTGCGCCGGCGTTTCCGCTGGCAGCGGTGTGCCGAAGGACACCGAGACCTGGCAGGGAATGCGCTCAGGCCATTTTGTGAGGACACGACCGCGCTCAAAGCTGAAGATGCTGCCCCACACACGATCCAAGTGCACGGGGATGACCGGCACCTGCCGTCCCTTCACAATCCGTTCGAAGCTGCGACGGAACGGCAGCATTGTGCCGGTGCGGGTGATCTGGCCTTCCGGAAAGATACAGACAATCTCGCCCCTGTCTAAGGCGGCTCCGGCCTCGCGGAGCGCTCGCAGGGCGCCGCGCAGATCGCCATGGGACGAGATCGGAATCACACCGAGCATCTTCATGAAGGGTTTGAAGAGCGGCAAGTCGGCATAGTGCTCATCGACGACGAATCGGATCGGCCGATCGAGGCTGGCGATCAGCAAGAAGCCGTCGATGAAGGAGACGTGGTTGGGCACCAGCAACGCTCCCCCGTGCAGGGGGACATGCTCATGTCCGACAATCCGCAAGCGGTAGAGGCTATTGGTGAGGATGACCAAGATCGTTCGGAGGAGCGCATCCGGGAGGAGCCAGAGCGCCCATCCCGTGCCGATGACGGTGAACGCGGCTGTGGCGAGAAAGATCCCGGTTGTGGATACGCCACTCTGAGCCAGGGCTCCGGCGCCGAGTGATCCGAATAGCATGCCGGTGAAGACGCAGGTGTTCTCGAAAGCGATAACCGATCCGCGGCGATCGTTCGGTGCGCGCCATTGGATTAGGGCGTTGAGCGGCACAAAGATCAGTGCACTCGCGATGCCCAGGACGCCCATCAGTGCGAGCGTCGCGGGCAGATGAGGTGCGAAGGATCCAACGGCGGAAAGAATGATGGCGACGCCGGCAGCGCCGAGCGGGATCAATCCATACTCCACACGGGATTGCGACAGGCGCCCCACCAACTTGGCGCCGAGACCGATTCCGACGGAGAGCAGCATCAGCGGCAGACCCGATTGCCAGTCCGATACGCCCAGGATCGCCTTTGCATAGACCAGGATGTTTTGGGCAAAGAGGCTGGCGATGGTCCAGAAGAACACCGCGCCGATAATGGCGAGGCGGAGCATTCGATCCGCCGCCAGCGCCGACCAGGCTCCGTGAAGGGTGTTGAAAAGTCCGCCTTCGGCTCGTGCCGGCGGAACGGGGGGAATGGTCCAGGCCGCGGCAAGTCCGACGCATGAGAGCAGCGCGAGGACCAGCGGCGCCAGCCAGAGCGAGGAGCCGGTGACGGACAACAAGATGCCTGGCGCGGCGGTTCCGGTCAGGATGGCGAGGAACGTCCACATTTCAAGCTGTCCGTTGCCGGCGGCCAGCCGCTCGTGCGGCAGGAGTTCGGCAAGAATGCCGTACTTCGCCGGGCTGAACAGCGCGCTGTGAATGCCCATGCCGCCCAGCACAATCAGCGGCAGGATGCCACCGGCCTGGTTGATCCACAGGGCTGCGGTGGCCGCAGTCATCAAGAACACTTCCACCAATTTCATCATGATGATGACGGTGCGTTTGCTCACTCGGTCGGCCAGGACCCCGGCAACGACGGAGACCAAGGCCAGCGGGAGGGTGAATACGACGAACGCCAGGGTCGTCTGGGTTTGTGAGGCCGTCTCCAATTCGGGGCCGGGAGCGACCGTGGCGGCTAATTGTCTGATGGCCAGCAAGGCGACCATCAGCTTCCAGGCGTTGTCATTGAACGCGCCGAAGAATTGCGCGATCAGCAGTCCCCGGAGAGGATGTCGGGATTCAGCTGTCATTAGAAAATGAGCAGAAAGTCCATGAGGTTCATGTGCGTAAATATGGAGGAAGCGCGAGCAAAGGTCAAAGAGAACTGCTGGTGAGAAACCGGCAGGGAGAT
Organism: Nitrospirota bacterium; assembly: GCA_041178465.1. Taxonomy (GTDB): domain Bacteria; phylum Nitrospirota; class Nitrospiria; order Nitrospirales; family Nitrospiraceae; genus Palsa-1315. The sequence goes on along the minus strand of JBEGVJ010000092.1, from coordinate 11,559 downwards.
TCTCTTCTTATCCAAAACGTGCTGGCCATCGAAGCGTGGTCGCGCCGAAATAATTTTCCGTGGCCTGATCGGTCATGAAAGGCCCTTTTTCTTGACGGACTGGACGCCCTCTCATACAGTTCCTGGACGTCATCCATCTCGTAATATTGGCCACTATCAAGGGGAAGGTTATGAAGAAAATTGTTTCCGTGTTCGGACTTAGTGTCTTGTGTGTGCTCGCTGCTTCCCTAGAAGCGTCCGCGGTCGAGTTCGCCGTGGTTGGTGCCCGCGCGGCCGGCATGGGGGGAGCCGGGGTGGCGGTGACGTCTGATGCCTATGCGACCTATTGGAATCCTGCCGGGTTGGCGATGACGAAGACGGTGGACATCCGTATTCAGGGAACTGGCCAAGTGATCGATCGTCAAGGCATGCTGAGCACCCTCGACGACATTCAGAAAATCGATCTCAACGATTTCTCTCTGGCCAATCAAAATCGATTGCAGGGTCTCATCGACAAGATTAATCGGCCCGGGACTTCGGTCTCGGCCATCGGGTCGGCCGGGATCTATCTCAAGGGTTATTATGGCGATCACGCGTTCGGCGTGAACATTTCCGATGTGGCGACGGGCGGAGGATTTATCGCGTCGCCCGTTACCATGACGCCGGGGGGATCGGGTATCACCGTGAATGGCCAGATTGCCGTGCGGGGTCTCGAAGCGCGCCAGGCTGCGTTTTCCTATGCCTATGCGTTTGCGGATCGGACGTTTTCCATCGGAGTGACGGGAAAGGTCATTCAGGGGGCGGCCTATTCCAGCACGACGAACATCCAGGGATTGAACGGCGATATCGGTGTGGTGAGTGATAACTTGGGGAAAGCGAAGGTGTCGACGGCGTTCGGGGTCGACGTCGGGGCATTGTATCGCCCCTCCTCGTGGCTGAGCGTCGGGATTGTGGCGAAAGATATCAATGCGCCCTCCTTCGATACGCAAACGGGTGGGCAATTCAAGCTGGATCCGCAAGTGAGGAGCGGGGTGGCGGTGAACCCCTGGGAGACCTTGACGGTGACAATGGACGCCGATCTCACATCGAACAAGACGCTGGTGCCGGACCTCAAGAGCCGTGTCATCAGCCTGGGGGCGGAACAGACGATCTTGTCTGAGCTGCTCTCGCTCCGCATCGGAGCTTTCAAGAACACGGCCGATGCGAATTCCTACATTACGCCGACGGCAGGATTCGGGATACGGCTGTTTGCCCTGCGGGTGGATGTGGGCGGCGGGTACGACTTCCGCGAGCGGAGTGCCCTGGCATCCGGCAGCGTGGCGCTGACCTTCTAGCGTTGCTCATTCCCAAAGTGAAAATTGGGAATATGGTGTTCAACCTGGCGCTCAGTCGCACTCAGTCCTTCTTGTTCGATTCAGAAATCGGTAGTCCTTCCAACTCCATAATCCTGAGCGCATTGGTGGTCGGGCAGGGGCCTGGTCTGAGCTTGTAGTCGAATTGCAGGGCGCCGGCTGCCACCGTTTCCTGAAAGTGGGCATTGGTCAAGCCCGGTACGCGGTGCTCCAAATCCGTTAGCTCCAAGTCGTGGGTGGTGACGAGACCGAAGCCGTGACTCTTGGCCAAGGCGGTAATGAAGGAGCGGCTTCCGATCAACCGTTCGCGATTGTTGGTTCCTTTAAAGATTTCGTCGATCAAGAAAAGCACCGGCGGTCGGCTTCGGTCCATTGCCGCGTCGAGCAGCGCTTTCAGCCGTTTCACTTCCGCGTAGAAAAACGACAGGCCTGCGTCGAGTGAGTCGTCCACGCGGATGCAGCAGGCCACTCGCAGCCAGGTCCACTCGAATTGACTGGCGCAGACCGGCGCGCCTGCTTGCGCGAGACACAGATTGATGCCCAGCGTGCGGAGGAAGGTGCTCTTGCCAGACATGTTGGATCCGGTTATGAGCAGAATCTGTCCGAGGCCCCGGAGGGAAATGTCGTTGACCACGCGCTCCGCATCATGGAGCAGCGGATGGCCGAGATTGCGCGCGGAGCAGAGAGCGGCGGTCCCGTTCCCTTGGCGGTCGGGCGGGAGCGCTGAGGGCCAGATGTAGGCTGGGTGGAGGCGGGCGAAGGTGGCCAATGCGGCAGCCGCTTCGATTTCCGCCAGTCGATCCAGCCACAGCGGGAGATGATCGCGGATTTGATCCTGAATCAGGCCCAGCCGGCGGGCGTACCACAGATCCCAGGGGCAGAGGGCATTCACGACAAGGTGTACGAGCGGATGGGCTTTGATGCTGACGGCATGGAGTATCCGCGCGGCTTGTCGGATTAAACGAACCGGCGCCTTGCGGCTGTTGGCCAGCGGAGCCCAGGTGCGAGCGAGGGCTGAGGGGGATCGTCTCGCGTGACGGTCGATGTAGCCGAGTACTTTCCCGAGTTTCTCTACTTCGTGGTGCAGGCCGACCGCCTGTTCGAGCAATTCCTCTCCCTGGTCTGTGAAGAAATAGAGGAGGGCATAGAGGCCGAAGGAAAACATCCAGTAGCCCGACAGCCAATTCAGGAGCGTCGCGAGCCCAAGCCCCGCAGTGGTGGCTGCGAGAATGGCTTGCAGGGGCAGGATGATGTGCAGCCGGGGGATCTCCAGGCGATGCTGGAGCACCGCGGCCAAGCGATGGCCGTCGATTTCTTGTTCGCCGAGCAGCCGGGCTTCCAACGCCAACCGATCTCGAAACAGTGAACGTGCCGCCAGTTCGCGGACTAATGTTTGGCGCTCCACCCATGCGCTCTGGTCCGGCGGCTGATCGAGCAGCCAGGCGGCCAATCGCTCACGACCGTGCGAGGAGACGGTGGTGTCGAGCAGTTGGAACAACGAATGGGAACCGACGAGGTCCAGATCTTTGGCGTAGAAGTGCTTCTCAGGAGCGGCGCAGGTCCGCTCGGGGATGTTCTCCCAATCGAGGCGGAGGCGGGCCAGATGCGTGCGCTTGATGGTGTGCCAGAGGCGGAGCCGATGAATCCGCTGTTCCAGCCTGGTATGATAGCTCGCGACGAGCAGAAAGAGGGCGAGGAAGCCACCGAGCGAAAGGTTGCCCGCCTGGTACCAGCTGAGTCTGTAGAGGGTAATCGTGCAGAGCAGGGCGGTCACGAAGAGCATCAGGCGCCAGCGGGTCAGCGTGGCGCTGGCGTCTCGGCCCCGTGCGAGCAGCCGCTCGGTTCGACGAAGCAGCCGCTGCAGCGTCTGCTCGCGCGACGGGATTTGTTTGGAGCGCAGATCGTCCTGCATGATCGCCTCGACCTTACTGGATGGGATTGCCTCCGTCAATCATGAATGGGACAGGTTTCAATGCCACAAGATTGGATTGAGGTCAGTATTCACACCGATATCGATGCGGGAGAACTTCTCGGTGCACTGTCGGATCCCTTCGTGCAGGGGGCCTGGCAGGATGGTGAGACGATTCATCTCTATTGGCCGAGCGACCGGTGGAGCGCAGATCATGCGGCGGCTCTTCGGGCGGTGTTGCAACAGTTTGGCGGCGCAGCTGAGTTGCTGGTCCAATCGATAGCGGATCAGGATTGGAACCGGCAATGGGCTCAGTCTGTCAGGCCGATTCGGATCGGTCGGCGGATTGTGATCAGGCCGAGCTGGGAGCCGGCAGCATTGCAGGCAGATGACATTGAGATTGTGCTCGATCCGAAACAGGCCTTCGGGACCGGGCACCATGCGACGACAAGGATGTTACTCGAATGGCTGGAAGCGCTCATTCATGGTGGCGAGTCCGTGCTGGACGTGGGGGCGGGGAGCGGTATTCTGGCGATGGTGGCCTTGCGGCTGGGGGCGGCTTCGGCGGTGGGAGTGGAATGCGATCCTGTCGCGGTGGATTGCGCGCGCGACTATGCAAGGGAGAATGGTTTTGGGCCGGAATTGGAATTGGTCTGCGGGACGTTGAGCGATCTGGCCGGGCGCACCAGGCCGGATCTGGTGCTGGCGAATCTCGATCGGCAGACGTTACTGGCCTTGGCCGACGATTTGGCCGCGTATGGAACAGCGGGGGCGAGGTTGTTGTTGTCGGGAGTGCTCGTCGATCAAGAAGCCGAGGTGGTGGAACGGTACTCACGGTTCGGGCTCTATGTGGCCAATCGTCTGGAACAGGATGGGTGGGTGGCGCTCGAATTGGCGCGTCCAGAATCATGCGAGGGGAATAGTGAGACAATGGGTCGTGAACGACCACCCTATCCCCACGTGCATCAGATCAGCGTTTCTGACGGAGGTGTGCCGAAACGTCCGGTGCTGGAAGCCGTGATTGCCAAAACCGGCGTCGAGGGCGATCGGCAGCGAAATCTCAAAGTGCATGGCGGGCCGGATCGCGCAGTCTGCCTCTTTTCGCTCGAACTGCTCGAACGGCTTCGAGCCGAAGGACATCCGATTGGCGCGGGCTCGTCGGGGGAGAATCTGACGCTTGCGGGGTTGGAGTGGGATCTCATCGGGCCTGGTGTGGTGATATCCGTTGGGCCTGACGTTCAGCTTGAAGTGACCAGCTATACGGCTCCTTGTAGTCACAATGCGCCATGGTTCCGGGATGGGGACTATCAGCGCATCTCTCAGAAAAAGAATCCTGGCTGGAGCCGGCTCTATGCGAAAGTGTTGCGTGAGGGTGTGGTGCGATCGGGCGACGCCGTGGAGATACGGAGCTGATGGCATATGGCGGATAGCGTATGGCTAGAGCAAGTGACGGGAATTATATCCGATCTGTTCCCGCTATATGCTATCAGCCATTGGCCATATGCTCTTCAAGGAGTAACCCATGAACCGTGTTCTTGAGCCAGAACTGATGGACGATGCCGCGCAAGTCCAGGCCTATGCGGCGGCGGATTTTTCGCAAGAGAATCAGGGTTTCGTCAACCGCTTCCGCGAGTACTTTCCGGAGTTCACCGAGGGCCATGTGCTCGATCTTGGTTGTGGGCCTGGCGATATCCCTATCCGTTTCGCCCGTGCGGTGCCGGGCTGTCGGATGACCGGTATTGACGCGTCGGCCCCGATGGTGCAGTTGGCTGAAGCAGCGGTACAGCGGGCAGGTTTGGCCGGCCGCATTACATTCCGCCGCGAACGATTTCAGGACCTCGCCTGCGCCGATCTTGCCGATGCAGCCATCTCCAATAGCCTGTTGCACCATGTGCCGAACCCGCTGCAGTTCTGGCACAAGCTGCGAGTGGCCGTGAAGCCCGGTTCGCCGGTGCTGGTGATGGATTTGTTGCGGCCTGAGTCTCCCGAAGAAGCGCAAACCATCGTCGATCGATATGCGTCCGGGGCACCGGACATTCTCAGAAGAGATTTCTATCGCTCGCTGCTCGCGGCCTTCACCGAAGATGAGGTGGCGGCGCAGTTGGCGGAAATGAATCTGAGCCGATTGCTCATCGATGTGGTGGACGATCAGCATTGGGTCGTAGGAGGACTCGTCTATTGAATGGTCGAGCTCTCCGACTATTGTTTGTGGTCACGCTGCTTCTTGCTTCGCTTCCTTCTCCTGCTTCTTCTCAACTTGATCGGCTCAGGAAGTCCCAAAGTTTAGAACCCGCAGTTGTCAGAGAGACTCCCATGGTCGAGATTCCCGAAGGGACGTTTGGGATGGGATCGGACGGAGGGCAGGCGTTGGAGGATGAGCGCCCCAAGCATCACGTCTGGCTGCCCGGTTTCTTCATGGATCTTTATGAAGTGACGACGGCGCAGTATGCGGCCTTCCTCGCTGCCACACACCGTCTTGCGCCCTGGCAATGGACTATGGTCGATCTATCGCAGCATGGCGATCGGCCGGTGATCGGCGTGGACTGGGCTGACGCCGATGCCTATTGCCGGTGGAAGGGAAAGCGGCTTCCCACCGAAGCGGAATGGGAGAAGTCTGCCAGAGGAACGGATGGCCGGTTGTATCCCTGGGGCAATCAGGTTCCAATCACAGAGCTGGCGAATTTCGCGTTGGGTGCGCGGTTCAGCTATAGCCAGGTTTTTGTCCCCGTACAGTCCTATGAGCGAGGCAAGAGTCCGTACGGGCTCTATCACATGGCGGGGAATGTCTGGGAATGGGTGCAGGATTGGTATGCTGCGAGCTATTACGAAATCTCGCCGGAACGAAATCCTCAAGGCCCTGAATCAGGCCAATTCAAAGTGCTCCGCGGTGGGTCCTGGTCAGACCTGCCGAAATATTTGTTGACGTATGGACGGTTCAAACTCCCGCCGGAAACGCGCAATAGTTATACGGGCTTCCGCTGCGCCAAATCCTAACAGGCTGATGAAAACGGCCCCCAACGGCGTTCTCGCCTCGGCCACATCCTCAACGTACCACGAGGGTACGCCTGCGGTGTGGCCATCGGCTGCGGCCTTGTTGGATGACCGTTTTGATCAGCCTGCGGTAGTGAACAACTAAACTTTGAACGACGAAGTGACAATCGTTTCCTTGCTCATCGTTCATCGCTCACCGTTCAGCATTTTTCAGCGGGCGGACTTTTTCGGCATTCTGCTACGAGAAGAGGAGGGCGAGGAGGAACAGTGCTGTCAACGAGCCAAGCGCCGCGACGTAGAGTGCTCCCGTCCGATCACTCAGCCAGGCGGTCTTCCACCCTTCCGGATAGAGCGCCTGTTGCTCGATAAACAGTCCTTCTTCGTAAAACCCCAGCGCCTGTTCGAGTTGAATCAGGATTTGCTTGGCCTGCCGATGACGGTATTGCTGCTGGAGGATCAGCGCGCAGAATAACCCGCACCAGATAAGGCTGGCGAGTCCCATGAACAGTGTGTCGAAGGGCGTCAGCTGCCCCATCTGTGGGCTCAAGAGGAGTGTAAACAGCATCGCGATGAGACCCGTCGATCCGAAAGCGGAGAGCTGCATCATCTGTTCGCGTCGTCGGTAGACCTCCCCTTTGTAGAGGGGGTAGAGAACGGTCAGGACTTGTTGGCGGTTCTCGGTCATCATGCTCTATCCCGCAGGATGCTGAAACAGTCCGTTTTCTTCGTCCGTCGTTCGTATCTCGTTCGAAGAGAAGAGCCTATGGCGTATAGCCGATAGCGTATGGTTAGAAAGGGAGAGTGGGCGTCTTTGCTACCAGAGCTATACACCATAAGCCATACGCTCTTATCCCCTACGAGATACGCTTCACGCTTCACGTTTCACTAAGAGATGGGCAACGAGCCAATTGCTGATCGATGTAGTCATCCGGCGAAAATCTTCTCCCCGAGTGAATTGGTGATCGGCGCCTGGCAGGAGATCCAGCCGCTTGGGCCCTCCCAGCGCGTCATGCAATCGCCGGCTTTGATGGAGGGGGACGCATTCATCCTGCTCGCCCTGCACGATCAGTGCGGGGACGGTGATTCGTTCGGCCGGTCCATAGGCAATCTGCTTGAGGCAGTCTTCGTAAAATCCGTACCGCAAACGGATCCGCTCCGGCCCTCCCATGATGTTCGGAATCGTGTCCGTGGCGTGCCACCGCGCCAACTCTTCGGGGCCGAATGTGAGGCGAAGCTCTTCCGCAAAATCCACCACGGGGCATTTGAGGGCCAAACAGGCGATGTCGCGGCGCTGGGCCGCCGTGAGGATGGCGACGAGGCCTCCGAAGCTTGAGCCGACGAGCCCGATCCGATCATAGCCCTTGGCGGTTACCAGATCCAGCGCAGCGTCGGTTTGCTGTACGGCTAAGGTTGTCGTGATTTCTTCGAAGGCTCCGTCACTCTCTCCTTGGCCGAAAAAGTCGAATCGAAAGGTCGCCAGGCCCTGTTCATTGAGGAGGCGGGTCAAGGTCTTGTTGGTCGTGCTGTTTTTACCCGAGAGAAATCCATGGCACAGCACGGCGAGATTCGTCGTTGGTCTGTCAGGCGTGCTCAGGATCGCGGCAATGCCGTGACCGTGGCGATCGTGAAAGGTTAGAGCCTCTTCCATGGGCGCGGCGATTATTCCTGAGGCCTGGTTCCCAAGGCCCAGGCAAGTTTGGCCGTAAAGAGGGTTAAGCTGCCAAGGAGCAAGCCGACAGTAACCCAGGTTGCGATCTGAAGGGAGGGCGAACTGAGAGGGAAGCTCCATGTCATCGCCGCGAGTACGCCAAGGCCCATCGTCCCTAAGCTCAAGCCAGTCAACTGAACGGCTCGCCACCGGTTCATGATGGCGGCGAGTTGATCTTGATAGGGTCCCTGTTTCTTTCGGCTGGGAACTCGGCTGGCCGTCAGCATCTCAGGAATGCCATAGGACAGAGCCCCAAAGACAGTTTGCACGACAAACCCGATCAAGGCCATGTGGGTATAGGCTGCAAGGTGTAAGGATCCAAACGGCAGTACCGGCAATTGTGGCAGGGAGTTCGCTCCGACCAGTACGCCCATGATCGTCACGAGGACCAGGAAAAACGTTGCGATCAGGAGGTGATCGGAGGCAGCGTTTCCCGGCTGGCCGGAGCCGATCCATGTGCGAAACAGATTATAGGCGTAGAGGCCGATGCCGATGACGAGCAGCCCCCCGACCACGAGTTCAAGGCGGAGCGACGAGGTGAGAAATCCACCGATTAAGATGGCGAAGCCGATTGGAAGCAGTCCCCTGACGATCCGAGAGAGTCGCTGGCTATATAGTTCGGTATTCAAGATTGCCGGCAATAGACGCTGCGTGGCTCCGATCGTCGCCAGCGTGACGAATCCCAGCAGAGTCAGATGCAGATGAAGAAGCCGTCCATGGGCATAGTATTCCGGCATGAATCGAAAGGCCGACGCGACGCCAACGGCCAATCCCGCAAACAAGAAGAGCAGGGAGAATCGATAGAGCCAGGAGGGCCTGGCAGGTTGAGCCTGGCCTCGCCGAGCGTATTGCCAGGCAATGCCGGCGATGGAGGCAACGGCTCCAATCACGATAAGCCCGGCCGTGCCGACGATCCTCATATCTCCGAGTCCGAATCCAACGAGCACCCCGAGTGTGGCGGCGTTCAGGGCTACGAACAGCACAGGATGAGAGTCCGAAGGGGTTCGGTCGCCATGGGAACTCTGTGGCAGGGAGGCGAACAGTCCGCCGATCATGAGTTGGAGGATGCCACCGATGAGGGTGGCATGCACATGGACCAACCTCAACCAAGAGGGCAGCGGGGTGCCATGGACCAATCCAATGAGGGTGGCCAGCCCCATCAGCGAAGCCATCAGGAGCCAGCTAAATCCTGTGATCAAAAAGGTCAGCGGACGGGCTGAAAAATGACCCATGGAGTCCTCCTAGCAGAATGCTGAAAACTATGGTGGTACGCGAGAGCTTTGGTGGTTTGCATCTGTGACACGGGTGGAAAATATTCTCGCAGGAGGCTCAAAAAGGCTGTCCAGCAAGGCCGCAGCGAGTGAAGGCCCGAGGAGGTACAGACCGCACTTCGTGTGGACCGTTCGCCCCTGGAATGGATCTCGGCGAACGGAAAAGCCCCTCCAGTGTTTCCGACCTCCAAGACGCTCCTCCTCGGCGTTGAGGGTCTGAACGATGCGAGAACGAAGCTGGCGGGCTTTTTCAGCATCCTGCTAGGTCTGGAGAAAATAGAAGTGATTCGTCGGCCCGGTTCCATGGCCGATCGCCAGGCTATGGCGAATGGCTTCAGTGAGATAGGTCTTGGCCGTCTGGACGGCGTCGTTCACGGATTTGCCCCGTGCGAGATGGGCCGCGATGGCCGAGGCGAGCGTGCAGCCGGTGCCATGTGTGTGGGGAGTGTCGATGAACTCCCCCTTGAACACATTGAAGAACCGGCCGTCATAGAGCAGATCGGTGGCTCGTTCTGCCAGTAAATGGCCGCCCTTGATCAACACATATTTGCAGCCGAACCCGTGAATGACTTTGGCGGCGCGGCGCGCGTCGGCGAGGGTTTTAATTTCAATGCCGGAGAGTTGCTGGGCCTCATGGATGTTCGGCGTCACGAGCAGCGCCAAGGGGAAGAGCTGTTTCTTGACGGCGTCGATCGCGTCCGGCTTGAGCAATGCCTGGCCGGTCTTCGAGATCATGACCGGATCCACCACGAGATTCGCGACATTCTGAGGTTTCAGTAATCTGGCGACGACTTCGACGATCGCTGCCGAGGACAGCATCCCGGTTTTCACCGCAGCCACGTCGAAGTCGTCGAACACCGCATCGATTTGCGCCGCGATGATCGAGGTTGGCAATTCGAAGATGTCGGTGACATCTTCTGTATTCTGCGCGGTGATGGCGGTAACCACCGACATGGCAAACACGCCGTTTGCTGACATGGCTTTGATATCGGCCTGAATCCCCGCGCCTCCACCGGAATCAGATCCGGCAATCGTCAAGACTTGTTTCAATGTCGTGCTCATGGTTGGCCTACCTCATTCACGCAAAATGGAGAATTAGCCGAATATATATACTTTGACATGGAAGCCTGTCCAGCGTGGTTGGCCCTGCATTATCGAAATATGATGGCACCCAAGCCGAGTCGCCCCAAGCTCTGCGCAGCCAGAACCTGTGCCTGCACATCATCCGTCCGAAGCATCTCCACTAACTTTGGCACACCCCAGCAGGGCAATCAGCACCCACAGCCCACCAAGATTTTGCCAAATGTGTCGAAGCGCCATTGTCTAGTTCGTAATGATGGTAGGTGTTTAGGAAACCATTTGAGAGGTGTATTACTCGACGAATGCGGTCCAAGTGCTTTGATGGTTGATTTGATCGATTATGCCAGGAACCCACTTCTCGAACTGTTCTTTATCCTTCGTTACTGCGATTTCAGCGACAGACCGAAGTGTCTCTCCGGTAGTAATCTCTGCAGCGAGACGCACTCGCACTCGGCCATTTCGAATCCGAGGATTCTACGATCCCCAGGTAAAGCTGATGAATAGAATGTAAGCGCTTTGGAAGTCCTTTGGCCTGAGAACACCGGTCATAGTGAGATCGTCATAGCCATCGCCGAACGTTGAGAAAAAGACTTTCGAGACCTTGATAGCGCTACCCATTTCCTGTCGCGGGCGAGCAGGCAGTGAGAGTGAAAGGAGTTCCTTCGATTGTGGAAACCAAGATCGGTTACGTCGATATGATAACTTGAAGCCCTTAACAGTGACGTTCTCATTTGAGGGATTCGTTACTTCGGCATTAATCAAGAAAGCTGCTCGCATAACCATTCGTTTGCCGTTAAGTTCATCAAATTCCTCGATCAAGCATCTGCTCACCTGTGTAATCAATGCAGCTTTCGGCTTTCGAGTCAGTCCGCGTATGAATCTGAACGCCCCGACTACCCATGCAACGACAAGGACGCCTGTCCACTTAGGTAGGTCGACAGTAGTGTTGTGCTGTTCGAGCCATTCTGTGAGCGTTGCTATTTCCATCGTCTCTCCCTGTGGTGGCCGGTAGTTTTTTTCGGGCAGGTAGCAGGGCTGGGCCAGACTGCGCGCGTCCAACGAGGGCCTTCTGAGGCCGCGCGTTGCGCGAGCAATGGAACGGCCCTGCTGCCTGTCCCTGACTGCTTTCCTTTTTTACTTTCCTCCCTTCGGGCCGGTGTTCAATCTTAGGGCCAGGGCTGGGAGGCTCTCGTAGCGTGATCAGAGCGCCGTTGGGTAACCGCTCATGCTAAGCCGTAGCGTCTGCCGCAGGCAGTGGCGACGAATGTT
>JBEGVJ010000091.1:0-37587 GCA_041178465.1 Nitrospirota bacterium | reverse complement strand
CTCCTCCGACATGGGACGATGAAGCGGCGGCGGCGGTTGGAGATCGGCCAGCCATTGGGATGAGATGGTCCGCAGCCGCTGCCTATTGCCACTGGGCGGGGAAACGGCTTCCGACGGAAGCTGAGTGGGAGAAGGCAGCGCGGGGGACAGACGGGCGCCGGTATCCGTGGGGAGACATGCAGCCGTTCGTCGATATTGCCAACTATAATCGAGGCTTGTGGGTTAGCGACGCGATCACGCTAGTGGCGGTCACTAGTGGCCTTGAAGGGATGAGTGTGCGTCATGGGCTCAAAGAGGGTGGGAAGAGCCCGTTTGGCCTCTTCCACATGGCGGGGAATGCGGCAGAATGGGTGGCTGACTGGTACGGCCGCGACTATTATCAAAAAAGTCCTGGGGGGAATCCGCCTGGTCCAGCGACTGGTGAGAAGCGAGTGCTCCGAGGTGGGTCGTGGGCGGACTTGCCGTCTGCCTTGCGTGTGACGGCGCGGTTTTCAGCTGAGCCTGACTTCGAGGATCGGACGATCGGATTTCGTTGCGCCATGAATGTGACGAAGTGAAGGACGCCGGTCATGCTGCTTTCTCGCATCACAATCCTGCCGGACTTTTCCTCCGACGAATTTCATGTCTGAACGATTGATCACACCCCTCATCATGATGGTGTTACTCCTGGGGACATTGTGGGCCCTCCATTCCACCGATTCTGCTCCGGTGACGTCCGGGTCTGTCTCATCGGTGGCGGCGCTGGTGCCTGAGAGGGTTCCGCTCGTCACGGGAGACGAATCGATCGCAGAGATCTTTACGAGAGCTGGTTGCGCAGTGTGCCATACCGTTCCCGGTATTTCGGGAGCCGATGGGCGTGTAGGGCCGCCCCTCCTATTAGGTATCACGGGGCCTACGCGATTGGCCGATCCGTCTTACCGAGGCCACGCGCAGACGGTGCATGATTATGTGATTGAATCGGTCATTGAGCCGGGGTTGTTTGTCGTGCCGGGATATCCGGCTGGCACGATGCCGACATGGTATGGCGCGAAGCTCAGCGCCCTCGCGCTGGAGAAAATTGCGTCGTACCTTGAGCGTCAAGGCGTGAGTGCGGCTCAGTCAGTGCGATGACCCTTGCCGTATCGGTGCCGAGGCTCACGGGTGGTGAGGGGGTTACCGTTTACGAAGAGGGGGGAAGCTTCCTGAGGATCCCCGCTGAATCTTAAAGGCATTGCTTGCAGGGTCGCCTGATTTTTTGTCGAGGAGCACGTTGACCGCTTCATCCCCTCTCAGGCCTTCGATCTTGATCTTGAGCCGGAGATTATTCGCGCTGTCGGCATTGATCAAGGCTTGCTCCAGCGTGATCCGTTCTTCTTTGTATAGTTGGAAGAGGACCTGGTCGAACGTCTGACAGCCTTCATCCACCCCTTGCTCCATCGCCTCTTTGAGCGAATCGACTTCGGCCTTCTTGATGAGATCTTTCACGCGGGGCGTGTCGAGCATGATTTCCAGTGCAGGAGCACGCTTCCCGTCCACGGAGGGCACAAGTCGCTGAGAGATGATGGCGCGAAGATTGAGCGATAACTGGAGGTAGATCTGCGCATGCCGCTCTACCGTGAAGAAATTCATGATGCGCTCGATGGCTTGGTTCGCGTTGTTCGAGTGGAGCGTACAGATGCAGAGGTGCCCGGTTTCCGCGAATGTGATCGCGGCTTCCATCGTTTCCGTGTCCCTGATTTCGCCGATCAGAATCACATCCGGCGCTTGCCGTAACGTATTTTTGAGTGCATTTTGAAATGAGAGCGTGTCGAAGCCTACTTCTCGTTGCGTAATGAGCGATCGCTTATGATTGTGGACAAATTCGATCGGATCTTCCACGGTTACGATATGGCCGGGATGGATGGTATTGCGGTGGTCGATCATGGCTGCGAGGGTGGTCGATTTTCCAGAGCCGGTGGCTCCGACCACGAGCACCAACCCACGTTTCGTCATGGAGATGTCTTTTATAATCTGGGGCAAGCCCAACTGATCGACGGTCTGGATCTCGGCTTTGATATGCCGGAAGACCAAGCCGACGTTCCCTCGCTGCCGGAAAATGTTGACACGGAAACGGCCGAGCTCTTTGTAGTAGAGGGCCAGGTTCATTTCCATCTTTTCGTCGAATTCCCCGCGCTGCTGGCCGCGCATCAGCGCCAATGCAAGGGCTTCGAGTTGTTCGTTGGTAAACGGCGGCGCGGTGGTTTGTTGCGTCGCGCCATGGATGCGATAGGCCGGCGCCGAGTCGACGGTCAGATACAGGTCTGACGCTTCTTGATCCACCATGACTTTTAAGAGACTGCGAACATCCATCTCTGCCCCCGTTTTTCCAGCGTGATATTTTAGGCCGCGCCGCCCATGGCGGATCCAAACAGACTGGGATTCATACTGCGCGATTGGGCTTCAGCTTTCGCGACGATTCCACGGGTCACTAAATCCATCAGCGCCATGTCCATCGTTTGCATGCCGTCTTTCTGGCTGGCCTGCATGGTGCCAGGGATTTGGTGCAACTTGCCCTCCCGAATGAGATTTCGAACCGCGGTCGTGGCGACCATGATTTCGAGGGCGGCGACACGACCGCCTGATTTTTTCTTCAGTAAGGTCTGCGTGATGACGCCTTCCAAGGCTTCTGCGATTTGTGTGCGAATCTGGGACTGTTGGTTGGGGGGAAAGGCGTCGATGATGCGGTCGATGGTTTTGGGCGCGCTGGAGGTGTGGAGCGTGCCAAAGACCAAGTGGCCCGTTTCCGCAGCCGTCAACGCGAGCTGGATGGTTTCCAGGTCGCGCATTTCCCCTACGAGGATGATGTCAGGGTCTTCGCGGAGCGCGGCCCTCAGCGCATTCGCGAACGACAGAGTATGCACGCCCAGTTCCCGCTGGTTGACCAGGCATTTCTTCGTTTTGTGGACGAACTCGATCGGATCTTCAATCGTGATGATGTGGCCTTCGAAGGTGTTGTTCAAATAATCAACCATGGAGGCCAGCGTCGTCGATTTACCGGACCCCGTTGGGCCGGTCACAAGGATCAGGCCTTTTTCCCGATCGCAGAGCTGTCGCACGACCGGAGGCATTCCGAGCTTTTCCATCGGAATGATCGTGGTGGGAATGTTTCGGAAGCAGGCGCCAAGCCCACGGTTTTGGACGAAGACGTTGACGCGGAATCGGGCGATATCGCCCAGTTCAAAGGAAAAGTCGCACTCGCGTTTTTCTTCGAAGTTCTTCCGCTGGGTGTCGCTCATCATGTCGTAGATCAGGGCATGCGTTTCTTCCGTGGTCAGCGGGGGATGATCCAGTTTCTTGAGGTCCCCGTTTAGACGGATCATGGGTGGCTCGCCGGCGCTGAGGTGACAATCCGACGCACCCTCCTTTGCCGCAAAGGCTAGGAGCTGCGAAATATCCATGAAGAGGACTCCTCGGTGAGATAAGAAGAGAACAATGTTTTCGGACTACAGTACTGCGTGAGAGTATGATGCCATAGGGTGATGAGAAAGCAAGGAAATAGCCGGAAGCGGCTGCGTGAGTGTTTCCACAGTTCAGTGCCGTCAGTGCCGGATTCGGTCAGATCAGTTTCACCGATTGCCCTGCCCGTTGAAATGCGGCAAGGGCCTGGTCGATGTGGCCGGGGGTGTGCTCGGAGGTTACCGTGACGCGGATGCGGCTGGTGGCGTCCGGAACGGTGGGGGGGCGAATCGCTGGAGCATATACGCCTTCTGTGAACAGGTGTTCGGCAAACGAGAGTGCGGTTTCGGCATTGCCGACGAGAATCGGCATGATCGGACTGACGCTGGGGGAGAGGCTGAATCCCAATTGTGTCAGCCCCGTGAACAGCCGTTCACGGTTGGCCCACAAGCGCGCACGTCGTTCCGGCTCTCGTTGTACGATTCGCAAGGCTGCCGTGGCGGCAGCAGCTGAAGCCGGTGGGGGCGCCGTCGTAAAGATGAAGGATCTATTTGTGTTTATGAGATAGCGGATCAACGTTGAGGGGCCAGCGAGGTAGGCCCCACTGCTGCCGAAGGCTTTGCCCAAGGTCCCCATCTGAAACGGGATTTGCGCATCAAGGCCGAAATGCTCTGCGGTGCCTCGTCCATGCGGTCCCATCACGCCTGTGCCGTGGGCATCATCGAGGTAGAGGTCGGCCTCATAGTCTTGGGCCAGCCGACTGAGCTCGGGCAACGGTGCGAGGTCTCCATCCATGCTGAACAGGCCGTCGGTCACAATCAGGGTGCGCCGGCCCCGGCGTCTTGTCTCGAGAAGGGACTGTAGGTGCGCGGTATCGTTGTGGCGATAGATTCGGAAATCTGCTGCGCTCAGGCGGCAGCCGTCGATCAGGCTGGCATGGCACAGGCGATCGGCCAGGATCAACCCGCCTTGTCCGATCAATGCAGGGATGCTTCCGATGTTGGCCAGATAACCGGAGCTAAAGGTCAGCGCGGCCTCTGTCCCCTTGAACTGTGCCAGCGCAGATTCCAGCTCTTGATGCGGCGGCAGCGTGCCTGAGACCAATCGCGCGGCGCCGGCACCGGCGCCAAACCGTTGTGTTGCCTCGACGGCAGCCCGAATCACTTCCGGGTGCATGGCCAGCCCCAGGTAATCGTTCGAGGCGAGTAGGATGATTTGACGCCCTGCCATTGCAACCACCGGGCCGACGCCGGAATGGAGCGGAGTGAGCCGTCTGGTGAGATGACGCGCGGCCAATTCCTCTAGCTGCTTTTCAAACATGGGGCTTGTCGGTCTGTTGAGAATCAAGAAGAAGCTGCCGCCTCATTGACAAGCTTATAACATCCTTAGTATAAGGCCGAACACACTTTGAGGAAACGGGCCCGCCCTCTCCGGCGAATTTATCCATGAGTTACCACATCAAGGTCCCGGCGAAAACTTTTCCGGTCGATGAAGCCCACATGTTGAGCGGGCTCGACCATGCATTGCACCGGTTACAGAACTATCGACGCCCCCTGCTGGTTGGTCTGGGCGTGTTGGTGCTTGCGGCTGCCGTGGTGGGAGGGGTCTTTTATGTTGACCGCCAGGCCGCGCAGAAAGCTCAAGATCTCGAACGTGAGGCGATGCGCTTCTTGACCGCTCCTTCCGCCAATGATCCTCAGCAGGCGGATCATGCGCTCAAGGAAGCGATCGCGCGATATCGCCAGGTCGTCGATCAATATCCACGAACCCCCACCGCCCCACTCGCGTTGTATCATTTGGGAAATACGTTGGTCCAGGCCAATGACTTGAGTGCGGCCATCGAGGCCTATCAGCGGTTTCTTGCATTCTATGGTTCGAATCCCTCAATGGTTGGGCTGGTGCAACAACGTCTGGCCTATGTCTACTTGCTCAAGGGAGAGCGTGACCAGGCAGTCAAGGCACTCACCGCTATCCTGGAGACTCCCGGTACGCTGAATCGAGATCAGGCGTTGTTTGAGTTGGCGCGGCTGGAAGAGTCGCAGTCGCGGCCGGAAGGGGCGTTAGCGCACTATCAGGAATTGATCAAGAATTATCCGAACTCTCCCTTCACCAGCGAGGCGACGATTCGGACCAAAATCATGGACGCCAAGAAATCACAGGCGACAACACCTGCCTCAGCACCAGCGGCTCAGACTGATCCTGTGCCACAGAATGTTCCTGCGCCTCCTCCTGCCTCGACAGACAAGAAAAATCCCTAGCCGACTGCTGAAAAAGTCCGCCAGCAGCGTTCTCCATACCTGTGAATCGTATCTCAGAAAACCGTCGCTCGTGACGCGTATCTCTCTGGGGATAAGAGCGTATGGCTTATGGCGTATAGCTGGTAGCAAAGACGCCCACTCTCACTTTCTGACCATACGCTATCGGCTATAGGCCATATGCTCTTGTCTTCGGACGAGATACGAACGACGGACGAAGAAGTCCGCCTTGGTCTGTTCGGCGGATCGGCGGAAAGATGAGCTCGAGTTTAGCGGCTGATGACGAGAAAGTCGCCAGGTCGGATAGTCGGGCCGGAAAGATTATTCTTCGCTTTGAGTGTTTTGAGCGGCACGCGAAACCGTTTCGAAAGCGTTTCCAGCGTATCTCCCATACGGACTTTATACCAGCGGGAGGGTCCGGCGGTGACAAGCTGAGCCTTTGCTGGAAGCTGGGGGAATTTGTAGGTGGGGATGCGGTCAAGCAGCTGCTCCACTTTCGCTTTTGTTCCCACCGGAACCTTCAGGTGGTAGATCTCGTCGCCGGGAGGGGTTGCGTCTCGCCGCAGCTCAGGATTGAGGAGCCGGAGTTCTTCATAGGGAATGCCGGTGGCATTGGCGATCGCATGGAAATGTACGGTGCGTGTGATGATGGCCTCATCAAATTGATGCGGTGCGGCAGACTCTTGAGTAAAGCCGTATCGATCGGGGTTCCTTGCAATGATCGTTGCGGCCATAAATCGCGGCACATACTCCTTCGTCTCTTGTCGAATCAATCGTGTTTTAGAAATCTCTGAAAAGCTTTCGGCCTGGGCTTTGTGGAGGGCTCTCATCACCTTGCCTTCTCCGGCATTGTAGGCGGCCATCGCGAGAGGCCAGGCGCCGAAGAGGTCGTAGAGATCGCGGAGGTAGCGTGCCGCGGCGACCGTTGACTTGATGGGGTCCCGGCGTTCGTCAACGTAGTTGTCGACGCGGAGCCCATAGGCCTTGGCCGTGCCCTTCATGAACTGCCAGGGACCTGTGGCTTTAGCTCTCGAGTAGGCGTAAGGGTTGAATCCGCTTTCCACCAGCGAGAGGTATACCAGATCGCTGGGGAGATGGAATTCGGTAAAGATTCTGTCGACAAGCGGCCGGTAGCGGCTGAGCCGGATGAGCCACTGTTCGAAGCGATCATGAATGGCTGTATTGAAATAGCGAATGTGCGCCTGGACCGAGGGGTCCAGGACGATTGGAACGTCGTAGGCTGTATATTCCGTC
Source organism: Nitrospirota bacterium (assembly GCA_041178465.1). Lineage (GTDB taxonomy): Bacteria > Nitrospirota > Nitrospiria > Nitrospirales > Nitrospiraceae > Palsa-1315. The sequence goes on along the minus strand of JBEGVJ010000091.1, from coordinate 30,664 downwards.
TGATCGGTGGTAGTTCGAGGCGAGTCTTGTGTCAGGGCCATTTCAGCCGGAGGGTTCAAGGCGTCTGAAAATCGCGCGGTCGCCGGTGAATTTACAGCCGGGTTCAGCTGCAAGAGGTCTTCAGCCCGCGGGACGTTGCTCGTGGTTGCCGGGTGAGAGATACTGGTCTCCAGTGCCGGGCCTTCGGTATCGAGCGGGACCAGATTTGCGTCTGGGTCGTCTTCCGCCGCTACGTTCTCGTCCGCAAGGGTAGACGAGCCAGCCGGGGCTGGCTCGGAAGAAATTGCAGCCTGCGCGGCCATACTAATAGTAGGAGTGAAGAGATTGAGCCATATCCCGAGGAAGAGCGCCATCGGGAGGACGGCACGGCCTGGACTGAGCGGCGTCAGTGAAACGCCGCGGTAATTGTCATTGTGTATCATAAAGTTTGTCATATCGTGTGAAGCTAGACTATCGATGGCTCTCGCCCTTGTCAAGGAATTGCAAAATGATCGGGCGCTCTCTCTTGGTACCACGGAGGTCAGGCGCCTCATCGTTCGCGCAAAATTATGAATGGAGATCGCGCTGGCATCAGCAGGTCGCAACAGTCTGAAAACATGCGTGTCTGCACGGTTCCTTGCCTTGACAGCTTTTGGGAGGCAATGGTATCGTCCCCCCTTCCCGCGTAGGGTTTTTCACGTTTCATCCGGAGGAGGATCCGTCGATGCTGAAGCGGTATTTGCTGGCCCCCGGTCCGACGCCTGTGCCCCCCGAAGTGTTGCTGGCCATGGCGCGACCCATGTTCCATCACCGTGCCCCCGAGTTCGACAAGGTGTTTGCGGAAGTCCGTGATGGACTCAAGTGGCTGTTCCAAACGAAAAATAACGTACTCATGCTGGCAGCGTCCGGAACCGGAGGCATGGAAGGGTCTGTGTCGAACTTCCTCTCTCCCGGCGACCATGCCCTGACCATCAACGGGGGCAAGTTCGGCGAGCGCTGGACCAAGCTCTGTAAGACGTTCGGCGCAGAAGTGACGGAAATCAAGGTGGAATGGGGCCGGGCCGTCGATCCGCAATTGGTGGCCGATGCCCTCAAGAAGGACCCCTCCATCAAAGCGGTCTACGTGCAGGCGAGCGAGACCTCCACCGGCGTGTCGCACGACATTAAGGCGCTGGCCGCGATCGTGAAGCCCTATCCCGACACCATTCTCGTGGTGGATGCGATTACCGCCCTCGGCGTGTTCGACATCAAGACCGATGAGTGGGGGCTCGACGTCGTGATTACGGGATCGCAAAAGGCTTTGATGTTGCCGCCTGGCCTGGCCTTTGTGAGCGTCAGCGATAAGGCATGGAAGTTGGCGGAGAAGGCGAAGAACACGGCGTTCTATTTCAATTTCAAGAAAGAGCACGAGAATCAGCAAAAGAATCAGACGGCCTATACCCCGGCCGTGTCTCTCATCGTCGGGTTGCAGGAAGTGCTGAAGATGATGAAGGCGGAGGGGCTCGAAGGGCTGTTCGGCCGCCAAGCCAAGCTGGCGAAGGCCATGCGCGAAGGGTTGCAGGGCGCCGGGCTGGCATTGTTTCCGAAGGAATCGCCCAGCGATGCCTTGACGGCTGTGTTAGCGCCGGAAGGCGTGGACGGGCAGGCCATTTACAAGAATCTGCGCGTGCAGTACGGCGTGACGGCGGCCGGCGGGCAAGACCATTTGAAGGGGAAGATTTTCAGGCTCTCCCACATGGGCTACATGGACCGCTTCGATATCATTATCGGTGTGGCAGCGGTTGAAATGGTGCTCAAAGGGCTGGGGCATCCCGTGAAGCTCGGGAGCGGCGTGGCGAAGGCGCAAGAAATTCTCTTGGCATAGGGCCGGATATCGGCAAATTCATAATGGCAGACGAGACGGGATTGTAATGAAAATTCTGATTAGCGATAGCCTTTCCAAGCAGGGTGTGGAGCTTCTCGAGAAGGCTGGATTTACCGTGGTGGTCAAATCCAAGCTCTCGAAGGAAGAATTGTTCAAAGAGATCAAGGATGCCGACGGCTTGATCGTCCGGTCCGGGACGAAGGTGACGGCAGAGGTGATCGAGGCAGCCCCGCAATTGAAAGTTGTCGGGCGGGCCGGGTCAGGATTGGACAATGTCGACACCCCCGCGGCGACCCGTCGCGGCATCGTGGTCATGAATACGCCTGGCGGCAATACGGTCACCACGGCTGAGCATACGATGTCGATGATTTGTGCGATGAGCCGGCGTATTCCCCAGGCCACCGCGTCTGTGAAGGCCGGCAAGTGGGAAAAAGACAAATTCATGGGCGTTGAACTCTATAACAAGGTGCTGGGCATCGTCGGTGTGGGGCAAATCGGCAGCCATCTCACGAAGTTGGCGCAGGGGATCGGTATGAGCGTAGTCGCCTACGACCCCTATTTGGCCGAAGAGCGCGCGCAGAAGATGGGCGTCACCATGCTGCCGCTGGACGAGCTTTTTAAGCGTGCCGATATCATCTCTGTGCACACGCCGTTGACGCCTGAGACCAAGGGGCTCATCAACGCGCAAGCGATTTCGACGATGAAGCCCGGTGTGATGATCGTGAATTGTGCCCGAGGCGGCATCATCAATGAAGCTGATCTGGCTGAGGCCTTGAAGACCAAGCGTGTGGCGGCAGCCGCCTTTGACGTCTTCGAGGAAGAGCCGGTCAAGGCCGACAATCCGTTGCTGACCCTGGACAACTTCATCTGTACCCCGCACATCGGCGCCCAGACGACCGAAGCGCAAGAGAACGTGGCGGTCGGGATTGCGGAGCAAGTTGTCGATTATTTCACCAAAGGCATTGCCCGCGGGGCGGTCAATATCCCGTCCGTGTCTCCTGAATTGCTCCCGCGACTTCAGCCGTTCCTCTCGTTGGCCGAGCAGCTCGGGAAGTTGCAAACGCAGTTGTGCGAAGGCGGGATTGAACGTGTCACGGTTGAATACAGCGGCGAGGTGGCCAGCCTGTCGATCGCGCCGCTCACGATCGCCGTGCTGAAGGGCTTGCTGACCCCGATTATGCAAGCGCCCGTGAACTACGTGAACGCGCCGATCGTGGCGAAGGAACGCGGCATTGAAGTGAGGGAAGTGAAGAGTTCCGACGCAGGCGATTTCACCAGCTTGATTCGTGTGCGAGTGGAAGCAGCGAAGAAATCGTACCAGGTGGCCGGCACGCTCTATCACAAGAAAGATCCGCGCGTCGTCGAGATTGATCAGTTCAATGTCGAGGTGGTGCCGGAGGGGCACATGCTCCTGATCCACAACGTCGATCGCCCAGGGGTGATCGGGATGGTGGGACAGGTGCTCGGCGACAACAAGATCAATATCGTTCGAATGCAATGTGCGCTTGAGAAGCGGGGCGGGAATGCGTTGCTCATCATCGGGTCCGACTCAGCCTTCCCGAGCACGGTGCTTGAGACGATCAAATCCAGCAAAGACATTCTCTCGGTCAAAGTCGCGGCTCTGTCCTAACTCCGCGCGCCATCCATCGGATCAGCTATGGCCTCTGTTCCTCCGAAGTCCCGCCCTTCTTCGGGACAGGTCGCGTCGTCCCGCGAGCGTTCGCTTGTGCCTGTAGGCATGGCGACGATTCTTCCCCATGCGGCGAAACAGGTTCGCCGCCTTGAAGAACAGTTGCTCGCGCAAATTAACCGCTGGGGTTACGACGAGATCATCCTGCCCACATTCGAGTACCTCGACGTCCTGGCTCCGGGGCTTGAGCCGGAATTGATCGAACATTGCTATCAATTCGTCGATCGGACGACGGGGCGGACGCTGCTCCTCCGTCCCGATGCCACGGCGCAGATCGCGAGGACGGTCGCAATGGGGCTCACGGGCGCGACGTTGCCGTTGCGTCTTTCCTATCGAACATCCGTCTTTCGTTACGAGCAGGAACATGCTGGGCGCGGCAGGGAAATTTTTCAGGTCGGAGCTGAGCTCATTGGCCTGGACGACGTGACGAGCGACAGTGAAGTCATCGGTTTGATGATCGAGTGTCTCCACACGGTCGGTCTTCAGTCCTTTAAAGTGTCGCTCGGGCATGTGGGATTTATTAAGGGGCTCCTGCTGCAGTCCGGGCTGTCGGCGCAGGGGCAGAAGTTGGCTGAGCAGGCGGCGGCGCGAAAAGATCTGCCGAGACTCGAAGGGGTCTTGGCGAGTGAGCGTATTTCCAAAGCGGCGGCGCGCGCCATTCGGGAAGCGCCTGAACTGTACGGTCAAGAGGAAGTGCTGGCACGGGGACGGGTCCTTGCGGCCGGCGATCCGGCATTGGCGGCTCCGCTCGAACGGCTGGCCCAGGTCTATCAGTTGCTCTGTGCGGCAGGCCACCGTGATTCATTGCTCCTGGATCTCGGGGAGTTTCGCGGCTTCGACTATTATGACGGTGTCGTCTTCGACGTGTTTGCCGAAGGGATGGGGGCGGAGCTAGGTGGCGGCGGACGGTACGATCACTTGATCGGCCGATTCGGACGACCGCTGCCCTCAACCGGTTTTGGCTTGGATGTCGATCGGCTCTTCCGCACGGTGGCCTTCCCTGAGGAGGGATCGGTGTCAGCGCGGGTGGACTATCTTGTGGCCGCGCCACGCAGGGCCGCCCGGCGGTTGGCGGAGGTGGCAGCCCAGTTGCGTCGGACGAGAGCCAGAGTGGTGCAACAGACGCTAACGGGAAGCGAGACGGCGCTGTTGTCCACGGCCGTCACGGCTGGCTTGGCTCAGCAGGCGGCAGCGGTGGTCGTGGTGGGTGCGCCGGGCATGGGCCCTGACGATGTGCTGGTGATCGAACCTCTTGCGGCGCACAGTTCTGGACGCCGACAGGGCGGTCTGATCCGTCTGTCGAAGAAGATGGGGCTTGCCGACTTGGTGGCCGTGGCTCGTCGCTCTCAGCGCAAGGCAAAGGAACGCTCGTGAAATCTATGTCAGCCGTCGATTTGTCCCAGCCTAAACTGCCCCCTCAGAATGTGGAGGCCGAGCAGTCGGTTCTCGGCGCCATCCTTCTCGACAATAGCGCCATGGCCAAGGCGATGGAGTTGCTGACCGAAGAGAACTTCTACCGCACGTCGCACAAGAAGATCTATGCCGCGATGCTGGAATTGTCCGAGATCGGAGAGGTGATCGATCAGATTACGTTGACGGAACGATTGAAGGCGCAGGGAGAAATCGAGGCCGTCGGGGGGGCCGCGTATTTAGCGGAGCTCGTGCAGAGCGTGGCCAGTTCCGCCAATATTCGCTATCACTGCAAGATCGTGCGCGACAAGGCGCTGCTGCGCGAGTTGATCCATACCTCCACGGAAGTTCTGACGCGGGGGTACGAAGGGAGTTCGTCAGTCGACGACCTGCTGGATTTTGCGGAGCGGTCGGTGTTCGGCATCGTCCAAGGGAAGTTGGATCGGTCGTTCACCCCGATTAATTCCATCATTAAGGAGAGCCTCGACCTCGTCGACAAGTTGTCGAAGAGAAAAGAACATGTGACGGGCGTTCCCACCGGTTTTTACGACCTCGACGACATCACGGCCGGGCTTCAACCGTCCGACCTCGTGGTGATCGCCGGGCGGCCCAGCATGGGGAAGACGAGTCTGGCGTTGGGGATGGCGACGCATGCCGCCATTCATGCCGGCACGGTGGTTGGAATTTTCAGTCTGGAAATGTCGAAGCCGCAGATCGTGCTGCGTATGTTGAGTTCGGAGGCGAAGGTCGACTCGCATGGTCTTCGGACCGGCAAGCTTCAGAAAGAAGACTGGTGGCGTCTTGCGGAGGCTGCAGGCAGGCTGGAGCAGGCGCCGATCTATATCGACGATACCGGCGGCATCACCGTGCAACAGATGAGGGGTAAAGCTCGCCGGCTGAAAGCGGAGAAAGGGCTGGGTCTTTTGATCGTCGATTATCTCCAGCTGATGCAGGGCAGGAGCGATTCCGAATCCCGCCAGCAGGAAATTTCCGATATTTCCCGCTCGCTGAAAGCCTTGGCCAAGGAGCTTAACGTGCCGGTCGTCGCGCTGTCGCAGCTCAGCCGCGCGGTGGAAGCCAGGAAGCCGCCGGTTCCGATGCTGGCAGACCTTCGTGAAAGCGGCGCGATCGAGCAGGATGCCGACGTCGTCATGTTCATTTACCGTGAGGAGGTGTATGATCAAAACTCCGAGCGGAAGGGCATTGCCGATATCCTCATCAGTAAGCACCGCAACGGCCCGATCGGGCGAAAAGAGCTTTTTTTCCACGACCGCTTCGCGAAGTTCGAGAGCCTCGACAATCGCGAAGTCGTTTGACCCTGCCGCTCAGATCGGGTAGATAGGCTGAAGGCCGAAGACTGAATGATTTTAGCCTTCAGTCTTCAGCCTGAACACCTGAGTCGTTACTCTAAACCCACCGAGAGGATCATCCGCGTGACCACGATGTCCGTTATGTCGCTGCGGCGAGTGCTGTGCGCGCTGATGCCTTTGGCGCTCATGGCCTGCGCCGCGGCACCTCAAGCGCCTGAATCGATGCGTCCTCCTGCTGATATGCCGAAGGCTGCGCCCTTGATGCACGCCCCCGATGCTGCAGCCTCCTATCATTTCATGCTTGGATATCAAGCTGAGCTTGCGCAGGACATGGATCGTGCGATTCAGGAATATCAGGCTGCGCTGAAAACGGATCCGACGTCCCATGCTGTGAAAGCCAGGCTGGCCGGTCTCTATTTTTCGCTGGGCGATATGCCGAACGCGTTACGCTATGTGGACCAAGCGGTAGAGGGCCTGGGCCAGGACGGCCAGTTACTCACGAAGATGGCAGGCATTTTGGCGAGTGCCGGGCAAGGGGAACGTGCCGTGACATTGCTGGATCGCGCGATCGAGCTCGACCCAACGTCCGGCGACCCGTATTTCACAAAGGGCTTGTTGCTGTTGAATTTGAAGCGGCAGCCCGAGGCGGAACAGGCCATTCGAGCTGGTTTGGCGCGGGCTCCTGAATCGGCCATCGGCCATTATCATCTGGGGCGCCTGCTCCTCGATGCGGGGAAGGGAGAAGAGGCGGCGGTGAGTTTGGAACGGGCGATTGCGGCCAATGCCTCGTTTGAACCGGCCTACCTTGCGCTCGCCTCGCTCTATGAATCTCGGCAGGAGCAGGATCGGGCGGTCTCTGTGTTACGGAAATATCTCCAGACGGTGAACCCGCGGAACCGGGAGATCCGGCACCAGCTGGTCCGACTCTATGTGGCGGCGAAGGATTTCCAGGGTGCCAAGAAGGAGTTGGGCGATTTGCTGACGGAGGATCATTCGGACCTCGATGCCCAGCTCCGGCTGGCGCTCGTGTATGGGGAAGAGAAGGACTATCCCAAGGCCATCGATCAATTGATCCAGATTCTCAAGGTGCGTCCGACGGAGCTTAAAATTAGAGATTACCTTGGATTTCTCTATGAGGAAGCCAAGGATACAAAGAGCGCTCTCGAGACCTACACGTTTAATGTTCAACTTGAGCCGTCCTATTTTGAAGGGCATTTGCATCTCGGCGTGTTGTGCTATCGGTTGAAGCAATTTCCTGAGGCCATCACCCACTTGACGAAGGCCATCACGATTAATCCGAAGCAGCCCGAAGCCCACATCGTGCTGGGCCTGACCTACTTGCAGCAGGACCAGTTCGACGATGCGGCAAGGGTTCTGGAGGAGGGTATCAGCCAGAACCCCGCGAGTGCCGACTTGCATTTCAACCTTGGTACGGTCTACGACAAGCTCAATCGATTCGATGACGTAGTGCGCGTTATGGAAGCCGCGATCAAGCTGGACCCCCATCATGCCGATGCGCTCAATTATCTTGGCTATAGCTATGCGGAGCGGGGGGTTCAGATCGACCAAGCGCTCTCTCTGACCAGGCAGGCAGTCGCGCTCAAGCCGAGTAATGGATACTATGTCGATAGCCTTGCCTGGGCCTTGTTTAAGTCGGGCTTGTTACCAGAGGCCTTGACGGAGATGAAGCGTGCCGTTGCGCTTGTTGGCGAGGACCCGGTGCTCTATGAGCATCTGGGCGATATCTACGCCAAGCAACGAAACTTATCAGAGGCTCGTGAAGCCTGGCTCCATGCGCTGGAACTTGACCCTGCCAATAGCAAGTTGATGGACCGATTCCGTGACCTGGGGATGGGCGACCCGACGCAGGAGGAACGTATCCAACAGGCTAAACGGCGTGTAGCCGAGAAGATGCAGGCTCAGTAACACAGCCCCCACCTCCTAACAGCAGTCTGGGTCAGCTTTTCGGCATCTGACTGGCTGATTCGGTTCAGTCCTTTCATTCTCAATAACAACCAATTGTTTTCAGTGTCAGATCCAGTACGGAGAGTGACAAATATTGGTAGATTGGATCAAAAGTGGAAGGGGAAACTCATTGCCATGGTCTCGCGGAGAACGCGCGAATGGTCGCAACTCATTGATATTGCAGGTTGTTAAATTGATCATGGTTTGTGAGCCTGCCTGGCATTGAACCTGCTAGAAGGCTAGGTAACAAAAGTCGGATGTGAGTTCCGATGAGCAATAAGCAAGGGTATAGATAGGGGAGAGACGAGTGAACTACCAACAAGGAGGCAGTCCGATGTTTAAACAGTTGAAGAGCCAAAAGGGTTTTACCCTGATCGAGTTGATGATCGTTGTGGCGATCATCGGAATCTTGGCGGCTATCGCCATTCCGAACTTCATCGCCTATCAGGCGAAGTCGAAGCAGTCGGAGGCGAAGATCTCCCTCGGTGCGATTTTCACCTCAGCCGTGGCCTTCCAGGCTGAATCGAATCCCCAGACCTATGCACCAGTGGCCATCGGCCTGATCGGGTACATGCCGTCAGGGAATCCTCGTTACTCCTTCTGGTATGCAGTTGATGCTGGTGGTACTGGTGCTGGACCTGGTACCCCCGACTTCTTCCCTGGCAAACCTGTCGTGGTGAGCGGTTCTTGTAACACGGACGCTTCCCCCGCAACCGGTGCGACTGTTGCCGCGACTGTGATAGGGTTTACGGCTGGAGCGATCGGGAACATCGATGGTGACGTGGCTTGCGATGAGTGGTTCATGAACGACATAAGGACCTTGCTCAACGGCAAGAACGACGTGTCGGCAACAAGCTAACAGGTCGATCTCAAGCTGACGCGGTGGAGTCACCGTTGTAGGAATGGGGGAGAGGGGCCATGCTGGTCTCTCTCCCTTTTCCGTTTGGAGAGAGAACGACAGAATATCTTGACAGGATCTGAGGCAGCTTCTACGTTGGTTCTGTTCTGACCGCCTGAGCAGCAGCAAGGCCGGTCTGTCCTAGCAGCAACTCCACAGCATGCATGTGAGTCGCGGTCTCAATGCTCAAACATGGAGAGAGAGCACAATCTCTCAACGCTAACGCGGGAGGGGCGGCTTCCAGCCCCTTGGTGGGCTATGAGGGCGATCTCGTCGCGACCCTCAAGCGGCGCCTGTTCTCCGGGCCTCTTTCGGCGCCGGTTCTTCTTCTCGGCAGCCTCATCATCTTCTCCCCCTTGATCGAAGGCGGGACCACGCAGGTCCCTGTGCTGATCATGCGGCTGCTCATTTTCGGCGCATTCGCTCTGTGGATGATTCATCGGATGAGGGTGGGAACCATTGTTCTCACCCAGAGCCACCTCGTGCCCCTCGTCGCACTGTTCCTGGGGTGGGCGGGCCTTTCTTTGTGGTGGGCTCCCTATAAGAATCCGGCCGTCCAATGGTTCATCAGCTTCCTGATGTATGCCCTGTTATTCGGGGTCGTGCTCCAGGGGATCCGGACAAGCCGGCAGGTTCGTCCGGTTGTCATGGTATTGCTGGGAATGGGATTTTGTGAAGGAATATTGGGCATCGCTCAGTATGTCTGGCTTGGTGAAGCCAGGGCCAAGGGCACGTTCTTTAATCCGAACTTCTTTGCAACGTATGAAGTCGCGGTGCTGTCGATTGCGATCGGACTCTTGAGTGGTATCCCGCGGAGCGCAATGAACAGGTGGCAGCGGATCTGTCTCTGGAGCGTCGTCGCGATCACGTTTTTCGCATTCATGGTGGCCCAGTCACGGGGAGCCTTGCTGGCATTGGTCGCAGCGGTGACGTTCATCGGCTGGTATCGTTTCGGGAAGGTGGCCTTAATAATCCTCGTCGTGAGTCTCGTTGCAGGGGTTGTGATTCCCAATCCTCTCAAGCAGCGGATGATCGACGTTGCCGCGCAGGACCCCTATGCGTTCAGCCGAATCGATATGTGGAAGAGCTCAATCGAGCGCGTGGTTGATCGACCCTTGGGCATGGGGTTGGGGATGTATAAGTACGCCTCGTTCCAATATCGGTTTCCAATCGAGCGCAACATCGTACGGTATGGCAAGCGAGCAGAATCGGCTCACAATGAATATTTACAGATAGCGGTCGAGTTGGGGGTGGGAGGGCTGGCCGTCTTTCTGCTCGGTATCGGGATGTGGGGAAGGGAAGTCAAGGCTGTCTTGCGCAGCTCCCTGGAACCATGGGAACGAGCGCTCGTGACGGGGTTGACTGGCGTCGTGCTGGGCATCTTAGTCCATGCCACGGTGGATTCTGTGTTCCATGAACCAGCGCTGGTCATTCTCCTGATTGTCTGCGGAGGTTTCGTTCTTGCGTTTTCATCAATCAAGAAACCGGACAGGACAGCGCGGAATGTGCCATTCCCGTACCATCCGGTGCGGCTCTCCCTTGTTGTAGTCTGTGGCATTGTGCTGGCGACTCTCGCCATCCAGCCCGCAGCTGGGTGGTACGCCCATGAGCGGGGGCAGGCCGAGGCTCAGGTTGGGCGACAGGATGCAGCATTGGACTGGTTTCGACGGGCAGCGCTGATCGACCCAGGCACGACCGGGTATCATGATGCCGTTGCACGGGCATCGGTTCAGCGCTTCCATCAGTCGGGCGATCCGCAATGGCTGGTGACTGCGGTTGAGGAGGAAGGGCAGGCCATCGAGTTGAATCCGCTAGATGGACGGTTTCCCTATCGACTGGGAACGATCTATGGTTTACTTGCAGGACAGAAGGTGTCACAGGATCAGCGCAACCTCTTATGGCAGCAGGCTGCGCAGGCGTATGAACAAGCCATCCAAGCCGATCCCTATTCTCCTCTGAGCTATATGGCCCTGGCGAACATTCGGCTGTCACAAGGGCGGCTGGACGAAGCCACGTTGTGGTTACGGCGAGCCACGGCCACGGAACCGAACTTTTTGCCGGCCAGGGCGCTTCTGGCAGAACTGTCCCTCAAAGCCGGGGATCGCAACGCCGCGCAATCGGAGGTTGATACGATCGTCGGAATCAAAAAGAAATACGAAGGGTGGGCCTTGAACGACGTAGAGCGTCAATTTTTAGACGTCGATCTCTATCCGCTTGGGAGAGCCTTGGCGCTGGAGTCTCAGCGATGAGTGGGATGCCTCGACCATTGGCGCTCTGGGCTACTGGCGTCTTGCTGCTGTCTTTGCTGGGCATCCTTCAAGTGCCGCTGCACCACTGGAGCAGTTCCAGGCCGAAACTTCAGCAGCTCACGTACCTGCCAAGCGGGGAGTATCTGCGGATGGCTTCGTTGGGGTATCGCGAGTTGGCTGCCGACCTGCTCTGGCTTCAAGCGATTCAGGTGATGGGGGAGCGAAAACTCTCGGAGGAAGCCGGTCACTGGCTTTACCATGCGATGGATCGGATTACGACGCTCGACCCCAAGTTCGTGCGCGCGTACGAGGCTGGAAGCCATGCCCTCTGTATACTTGTCGTGCTGCCTGAAGAGAGTAATCGCCTCTTGGAGAAGGGCATACAGCATAATCCCCAAGAATGGAAACTGCCGTTCTTGTTGGGGATTAATTATTACTTTGAGATGGCTGACGATGAGAAGGCGGCAGAGTCGATGGCTCGGGCCTCCCGTCTGCCAGGAGCCCCGGCGGGCCTCGCGCGTCTGGCAGCCAAGCTGTTCGTGTCGGCCCAATCGCCGCAACAGGCGGTCGAGCTGTTAGCCAAGGTCTATGAAGAGACTTCAGATGAGGATGTTCGAAAGATGCTGGAGATTCGTCTGAAGGAGTCCATCGTTGAACGGGATCTCCAGATGTTGGAGCAGGCGATCAGCCGATATCAGCTCAATTATTCACGCCGACCTGAGCGGCTGGAGAATTTGGTGGGAGAGGGGTTGCTCCGTGAGCTGCCACAGGAACCGTTCGGGGGGCGCTATCTCTATGAGCCTGCGACGGGAATTGTCCGAAGCAGTGAAGTGACGGAGCGCATGCGAATTCCGGTTCACAGGCGAGGCCGGTAGCAGTGCTGGCGGTTGGGACTGCGCTGCGACGGGAGAAAAGCCCTCCCGCGTTTGTGGCGCAGGATAGGAAGGGTAGAGGATTTCCCTGTCGTGCTGAAGCCGGAAAAGCTTGAACATTCCCATGAGGTTGTTATGATCGAACGGATGCGAGATTCCCTCGGGGAGAGCAACGTGCCGATGAGACTTATTCCGAGATGGGCGGCATTCCCCGTGGATGGGCGTTTGTCCTGAGCGCGTGACCAATGGATGCAATAGTCGTTGATCGTTTGACTAAAACCTATAAGCCGGTGTGGCCTTGGCAGAAGGAAACAACGGTGCTTTCCGATGTCTCGTTGTCGGTTGGGCAGGGAGAGATCTTCGGATTCTTAGGGCCCAACGGGGCAGGCAAAACGACCACGATGAAAATTCTGCTGGGCTTGCTCCGAGCCACGAGCGGCCGGGTCGAACTCTTAGGTGCGCCTGCTGACGACGTGGCGGTGCATGCCCGCATCGGATATCTGCCGGAGTCTCCCTATTTTTACGATTATCTGACGGCAGACGAGTTCCTGTGTTTTTATGGAAGACTTGCCGGGTTGCCTCGTGAAACTGTGCGGCAGCGCGTGCCTCAACTCTTGGAACGTGTGAGCTTAACGGAGGCGCGGGACAGGCAGCTGCGAAAGTTTTCCAAGGGGATGCTCCAACGAATCGGCCTTGCCCAGGCGCTCATCCATGATCCCGAGCTCATCATTCTCGACGAGCCCATGTCCGGTCTCGATCCCATCGGTCGCAAGGAGGTCAGGGATTTGATTCTGAGCCTTCGGGATCAGGGCAAGACCGTTTTCTTCAGCACGCATATCGTGTCCGATGTCGAGATGATCTGCGACCGAGTGGGTATTTTGGCGAAAGGCAAGATGCTGGCTTTGGGCCGTATTGAGGATCTGGTCAACGAGCACGAGGCTCAGTCCGTCGAGGTTGTCTGTGATGGAGTGGTCGGCGATGGCCTGGTTGCCATCAAGTGCAAAGCGATTCGAATTTTGCAGAGAGGAGAGCGCTGTTTGATGATCCTCCCCGGGCAGGACCATCTGGAGGAGGTGCTGGCCATCCTTCGTCATGCGGGAGGCAAGCTCGTCTCGGTCATTCCCCACAAGGGTTCGCTGGAAGAGATTTTTCTTGAGCAGACCAACCGGAAGGTGTGACATGCAGAGCCTTGTGGTCGTGGCCGGCAATACGTTCAAGGAAACGATTCGGGACAAGATTCTCTACAATCTTGTCTTTTTCGCCCTCCTGCTTATCGGGGCGTCGGTTCTCCTGGGGACCCTCACGATTGGTGAACAGTCGCGCATTATCAACGATCTTGGGTTAGCCGCCATCAATCTGGTCGCGGTGATCATCGCGATTTTTGTGGGCATTGGGCTGGTGACCAAAGAGATTGAACGGCGCACGATCTATACGATTCTGGCGCGGCCTATTACCAGGGTGCGGTTCATCTTGGGCAAGTATCTTGGATTAGGATTCATCGTCGTCGTCAATATCGCGATCATGTTCGCGATGTTCTTGGCGACGATCTGGCTCAGCGGCAACGTTATCTACAGCTCCCTGTTTCAGGCGGTTGAGCTGATTCTTGTGGAAACGCTGCTTGTGATGGCCATCGCCATGTTCTTTTCGACGTTTAGTTCCTCGACTCTCAGCGCGACCATGACGCTTGGCCTCTACGTGATCGGGCATCTGACGGGCGATCTCAAAGGCATCGCGGAGAAGAGCCAAAGTCAGTTGACCGAGACCGTGCTGACCGCATTGTATTATGTCTGCCCGAATCTTGAGCTGTTGAATATCAAGGGGCAAGCGGCTAGTGGGATTCTTGTGGAGATGGGGTATCAAGCGACGGCGACCGCTTACGGGCTGGCCTATGCAGGGCTCTTGTTGACCGGGGCTTGTCTTATTTTTCAGCGACGGGACTTCTAGGATAGAGGGGTGCACGGGATGTGTGAGGAATTATGACAGGGGATCTTTCACTTGCCGAGGTGTCCCGCCCTGAGGCGAGGCGCACAAGTGGGATCCAGCATCTTCAAGACCTCATCGTTGTTCTGACTCAAAAGGAGATCAAGGTCCGGTACAAGAACAGTTGGCTGGGATATGCATGGTCAGTGGCCAACCCATTGCTGTTTGCACTCGTGTACTACATCGCATTCGGGCTCGTCATGCGTACCCAGATCGCAAACTATCCACTGTTTCTGATCGCCGGTCTATTCCCCTGGCAATGGATCGCCAGTTCAATGAATGGGTCGCCGCTTATTTTTTTAGCCAATGCCATCCTGATCAAGCGGGTTCGATTCCCTCGATATGTGCTGGTGGTGTCAACGGTGCTCAATGATGGGCTGCATTTCGTGCTCTCGATTCCGGTCATTGTCGCCTTTCTGTTCTTTTACGGCCTTGCTCCATCGTGGTCGTGGGTAGTGGGAATTCCGTTACTGGTTGTCGCGCAGTTTATGACTGCCTGTGGGCTCGCTTTGGCCATCGCGTCGCTCAACCTTTTCTTTCGTGATCTTGATCGCCTCACGTCCCTTCTCGTGACGGTTCTCTTCTTCTTGACTCCCATTGCTTATTCGGGCGACATGATCCCATCCGAGTACCGTCAACTCTGGTATCTGAATCCCGTTGCCCCGATGATCATGAGTTGGCAGCAGCTATTCTTGGGGGGCAGTCTCGATTGGCCGCTCCTTGGGATCTCTGTCGTCAATGGAGGAGTCGCGGTTGGGCTCGGGGCATTGATCTATGCAAAGCTCTCCCCACGATTTGCCGAGGTTGTATGACCGTCATACGATTCTCACAGGTGTCGAAGTGGTATCCGACCTACCGGCACGTTTTAACCGGTTTCAAGTCCGCGCTCCTGCACATGCCTGAGGCTATCCGGTCGTTCAAGCAAGAACGGCGGTTGGTGTTAGAAGACGTTTCATTTGAAATCAAGCGTGGGGAAACGGTCGGGCTGATCGGTTCTAATGGCTCTGGAAAGAGTACGACGTTAGCATTGATTGCGGGCGTCTTGTTCCCTCAAATCGGCCGTATCGAAGTTGAGGGCCGCATTTGTCCTTTGCTTGAGCTGGGCGCCGGGTTCGCCTTCGATCTGAGCGGTCGAGAAAACATCATTTTAAACGGAGTGCTGTTGGGTTTGACGCGGCGGGAAATCATTGCGCGGCTGGATGAGATCATTGCGTTTAGCGAACTCGAACGGTTTATGGATCAGCCTTTGCGGACCTATTCCACCGGCATGATCGCGCGGCTCGGTTTTTCCATTGCCGTTCATCTCGATCCGGAGGTTCTTCTAATCGACGAGATCCTATCGGTCGGCGATTTGCATTTTCAGCTGAAATGTAACGATAAGATCGATGAGATTAAACGGCGGCAAGTCACGATTGTGCTTGTTTCGCACTCGATCGAACAGATTGAGCGACTCTGCGATCGAGTAATTTGGTTGGCGGGTGGGCGAGTGGTTGGCGATGGCTCTCCTCATCTCATTCTGCCTCAATACAAACAGGCGATGCTCGGCATGGAAGCCAGTACTTATGGCCAAGTGCATTCTGCTAACCAGAACCTCAGGGGACGCTGTGAGTAAAGAGCAAGAGCCGTTGATAGAAAACCGCAAGCCAGACCTTGCGCCGGCACATCCCTATGACAAGCGGTACTACGATCATTACCACACGGACATGGGTTCGGTCCCATATGCCAGGGAGCAGGGCCCGTGGCTTCCATTGTTTCGTGCTATGGCAGCGTACATTAACATCAGCATTGGACCTAAGAAGGTTCTTGATGCCGGGTGTGCGAAGGGATTTTTGGTGGAAGCTCTTCGGGACCGCGGCATTGAGGCGTTCGGGGTTGATCTCTCGGAATATGCCATCAGTGAGGTTCGTCCTGATATCCGGCCCTACTGTCGTGTGGGTTCGCTCACCGAGCCTTTTTGTGCGTGGTATGACCTGATCGTGTGCATCGAGGTGCTTGAGCACATGAGCGAGGAAGAGGGGAGGCTCGCCATTGCCAACATCTGCAAGAGTACGAATGATGTTTTATTTTCGTCTTCCCCTGACGATTTTACCGAGCCGACCCATGTGAACGTTCGGCCTCGGTCATACTGGGTCGAACGGTTCTTCGAAGAGGGATTCAATGTGGATGCAGCATTTGATGCCAGGGCCATCGCCCCGCATGCCCTGCGGTTCAGGAAAGCGGAGGCAAAGGTCTCCCCCATTGACACGCTGCTCGATGTGCGAGACCGCTTGAGGCAAGATCTGGAGTCGCTTGCACAAAGGCACGATGAGGCGATCAAGGCCAATGTTGCTCTCAATGCCGCTCTCAGCGCTCATCTGCAGTCGACAGGCTGGAGAACCCTGGAGAGTATTAGGCGGGTGAGAGACCGTGTGGCTCCGCCCGATACCTTGCGGTCCAAAGGCTACGGGGTTTTGCGCCGGGGGGTTAAGTCGGTTATTGACCATGGCGTCAGGGGTGCGTTGAAAAAAATCTTAGTCGGCGCCTTTCATGCGATCAAGAATCGTAACAAGTCCAAGAATGATCTCCGCAAGGATGCGGCAGTCACCCAGTCTCCGATTATTTTTCAAGAGCATGGGTTGGCGCATTTCTTACTAGATGGACTGAGCGGGCTGGAAATTGGACCAGCGGCACATAACCCGTTCGGCTTGAAGACCCGCAATGTCGAATTGATAGAATCGAGGGACTTTTATGCTTCGGTTCAGGAAAATATTATGGGGGTGACGCCCCCCTCTGTGGACATTTGGGCATCCGCGGACAGCATTCCCGTTCCGGATCAAAGCGAGGATTTCATCCTCAGCAGTCATGTCATAGAACATCTGCCGAATGTCATTGCGGCATTTGTTGAATGGGATCGCATTGTCAAAAGTGGCGGTTATGTATTCATGATTGTACCCCTCCCTTGGGCGCTTCCCGCCGATAAAGATCGGGAGCTGACGCCTTTCGAGCATTTCCTCGGCGACTATCGTCAGCGCCTGACGATAGAAACCCATCCTGTGAAAGGGGTTCCTGGAGGGAAGATGGGACATTACCATACCTTCACAGCGGACTCTCTTCTTCAAGTCGTGACGTGGATGGGTCAGTGCAAGCTTTGTGACTGGGAATTGGTAGCTCGGGAGGATGTCGATACAAAAGTTGGGAATGGTTTTACGTTGGCCTTCAAGGTGAGGCATGAACGAGCGGGAAATCCCGCGTCGAGAATCTAAATGTATGACGGGGCTACGCGCGAGTTCTTGTTGCGCGGATTTCTCGTGCGATAGGTGTTTGAGGGTTTGAATTACAGTGGCAACCAGGGGGCCACTGCTCTGGAGGGAGGGGCGTTCGTGAGTCGGGTGCTCATTATCAGCAATGATGTCATTGGCGCGCAGATGGCTGGCCCTGGGATACGCACATGGGAATTGGCCAAGTTGCTCTCGGCAGAGCATCGCGTCACACTGCTTACTCCTTCCCGGACCGACTTGCAGGATCCTCGTCTGACAATCGCTCTTGCGACGCATGAATCGGTCGCGCGATTCGCGAATGTTCACGACGTGATGATTGGTCAAGGACAGGTTCTTTCGCGTTACCCGCTTCTGGCGCAACATCCCATCGTAAAGGTGGTTGACTTGTACGATCCCGCGCCGATTGGATTTCTGGAAACAAGTCTTGTCGGAGACCTGCCCGCGCAAATGGAAACCCACCATTCTCTGGTCCGAGATTACATCGGCTACTTGCGTGCGGGTGATGTGTTCCTGTGCGCAAGTGAACGGCAGTGGGATTTCTGGGCCGGTATGCTGATGGCGGCAGGAAGGATCAACCCGGCTGTCTATGCCGACGATAAGATGCTTCGAAACCTTCTGGTGGTTGCTCCCTATGGGGTGCCCTCTGTCCCTCCTACCCATCGACGAAAGGTTCTGAAGGGCGTGTGGCCTGGCATCGATATTGACGATGTGGTGGTGCTATGGGGAGGAGGGCTATGGGAATGGTTCGATCCAATAGCCGCAGTAGAAGCGATGAATCTCATTCAGCGTAAGCGGTCTGACATTAAGCTGTTTTTCATGGGAGTGAAACGGCCCAATGCCGCGGTAACCACTTCCCATACTGCGATGGAAACCATTAAACGGGCAGAGGATCTTGGCCTGGCGAATTGCTGTGTGTTTTTTAACGAGTGGGCTCCGTACGAAGACCGTGAAAACTTCCTGCTTGAGGCGGACTTGGGCCTGAATATCCACCGGCACAATCTGGAAACCAGATTCTCGTTCCGAACACGCATGATGGATTACATCTGGGCCGGCCTTCCTGTTATTACGACCGAGGGAGACCCCCTTAGCGACCTCGTCGAACAGAACCGGTTGGGGATGACTGTTCCCTGCGGCAATGTAGAGTTGCTCGCTGAAGCCATTGTCCAAGCCGCCGATGCGCCTGAGACCCGCCTGGTCTGGAAAAATAATTGTCGCACGATTGCGGAAGAGTTCAGCTGGAATCGTGTGTTTGAACCGGTCGTCGCATGGTGTCGCGCCCCGAGTCCGGCGAAAGATAAGGAGTATGCGGCACTGTGGCGTTCCTCCGTAGAGCTATCTCCGCTCGGCGCGAGACCACAATGGGTCTATTACTTGCGCCGGGCGGCGCACTATTACCGTGCTGCGGGATTGCACGGCCTCATCGCTCAAACTATCCGCTGGTGGAAGAGACGGTGAGAATCGTTTATTTCTCTAAAAGCTCGGAAGAGGGGCCGAGTAGCCGCTATAGAATTTATCAGTTCCTGCCGTATTTAGAGAAAGCGGGGATTCACTGCTCAATACGTCCGCTCATGGGACCAACCTACTTCACGTTGCTGGAGGTCAGGAACGCGGCATTACGTACGATTGGGAAGACGGTCTATGTCGGTGCCAGATTTCTGAGGCGCTTCTGGGATCTTGTCAGGATCGGGAGGCCTGATATTGTGGTCATAGAAGGGCAATTATTCCCCTACTGGCCGCCATGGGTCGAGCGAGTGCTGGTTTTGTTGGGCAAGAGGATCGTGCTGGAGTTCGACGATGCCATCTATCTCACACGTTTTCATCGGCGCAAAATGCCAGCCCTTTTGAAGATGTCTGCCGCTACCATCGTGGGGAATGCTACTTTATTGGAGTACGCTCGACGCAATGCCGCCGAGGTCACGGTGATTCCCACCGTTGTGGATACTGAGAGATTTACTCCTCAGGCAGGAATCAGCGGGAACGCGACTGAAGGGCTAGATGGGCCTATTACGATCGTGTGGATTGGCTTAGCCTACAACTTCTCTTATCTTGAAATTCTGGCTCCTGCCCTACGGCTGGTGCAGAATGAAATGCATGCTCGATTTCGAGTCATCAGTTCCCGCCCGCCGATATTGGCTGGGGTGGAGGTGGAATTCAGGCCCTGGGCTCTGCGCAACGAAGTTCGGGACCTTCAAGAATGTCACATTGGGGTGATGCCACTTCCCGACTCAGAGTGGGCAAGGGGAAAGTGTGGACTCAAGCTCTTGCAATATATGGCCGTTGGAATCCCGTCCGTGGCGTCATCTGTCGGGGTAAACCGAGAGATCATCAAGTCGGGAGAAAACGGTTTTCTCGCCACGACACCAGACGAGTGGTGTACGCATCTTCTCAGCCTGTGCCGTGACGCAGGGTTAAGGCGTCGTATGGGTGAAGCTGCCAGAAGAACTGTTGAAGAGCGCTATTCGTTGCATGTCTGGGGGCCTCGGCTGGTTAGTCAGTACCAAGCCATAGTAAATCAATCGAGACCGATGAACGTTGGAGATCCAGTGGTTCGAACGCTCATCGGACATTTCTAATCATGCTCATTCTCCTGCTAACGTGCGGATTAGCCTTTTTATTCGCATTGTATGGTGTGCCGATTGCGAGGGAAGCGGCTCTGAAGTATGGCATCGTCGATGCGCCGGATGGGAGACTGAAGCATCAACGTGAGCCGGTTCCATATTTTGGCGGACTGGCGATCTATCTGGCCTTTCTGATGAGCTTGGCCTTTACCTTCGAATTTCGCCATGACGTGCTGGGTATTATTCTTGGCGGAACGATCGTCGTGATGCTTGGACTCATTGACGACTTCGGTGTGCTGACGCCTTGGATAAAATTGACGGGGCAACTCCTCGCTGTCTTCGTCTTGATCAAGAGTGGGATTAGAATTGAGATTGCAGCTTTTCCTGAATGGCTCGACCTGGTTCTGACGGTGTTCTGGATGGTGGGGTTGATCAATGCCTTCAATCTGCTCGATATCATGGACGGTCTCTCGGCCGGCGTGGGGGCGGTTAGTGCGGGTTGCCTGCTCGTCGTGGCACTGCTCCAAGGGGATCAGACTATTGCCTTCATGTTGGCCGCATTGATCGGCAGTCTCTTGGGATTTCTCCGGTACAACTGGCATCCGGCGCGGATCTATATGGGCGATACGGGCGCGATGTTTATCGGGCTGCTTCTTGGGGCGATGGCGATGATCGGGAAATATCCCAGCGACCATCCCCTCTCGCTTCTCACCCCGGTGTTTATTGTAGGAATTCCGATTTTCGATACGCTGTTCGTGATGTACATCCGCTATAGGCGTGGACTGCCCATCTTTTGGGGGAGCCCTGATCACATCGCGATTCGCCTGCGCTATTGGGGGATGTCAGTTCCGCAGATTGTGATCACGAGCTATGTGGCCACGGCGGTTGTGGGTGTGATCGGCCTTGCGATGCTGTCAGTCAGCCAGGACGTGGCATGGGGGCTTTGTGCCGGGACGGTTGGCACGCTGTTGCTCGTCACCGCGATGCTCAAGAAAATCGATGTTCGCAGGCCTGGGGAGGCTGTCGTCTCATCCCCTAACGGCGGAGGAACGAAGGTCTCATGATCCTCATCGTCGGCGCCGGCTTGGCCGGTCTCAGCACGGCCTATCATCTCTCCGGAATTCCCTACCGTCTCTATGAGCGGGAGCAGGAGGTGGGTGGGTTATGCCGCTCGTACAAGAAGGACGGTTTTACCTTCGACTACACCGGGCACTTGCTCCATTTTCGCCAAGCCGAAATTAAGGCTTTGGTGGAAAAGCTCTTGGCCGGGAAACTCCAGAAACATGCCCGTCAATCGTTCATCTACTCCCACCGGACCTATACGGAGTATCCCTTTCAGGTCAATACATTTGGCCTTCCGCCCGAGGTGGTTCGAGAATGCTTGATGGGATTTATCGCCACGCTCACGAATCAGCAAGCAGGCCCTCCGCCGGCGGATCGATCGTTCAAAGAATGGATTCTTGACAATCTCGGGGAAGGCATGGCCAAGCATTTCATGGTGCCGTTTAATGAAAAGCTCTGGCAAGTCTCGCTGGATGAACTGACGTCGGATTGGGTGTCCTGGCTGGTGCCGAAGCCAGAGCTCAAGGATGTAGTCAACGGCGCCTTGGGGATCAAAGACAAAACGTTCGGCTATAACCCGTCGTTTCTTTATCCTGCAAGCGGCGGCATCAACGTGCTTCCGGAATCGTTTGTGCCCGGTATCGACGGCGTCACCCATGGCGCGGAGCTGGTGGAGGTGGACAGCAAGCGCCGTTGTGCCGTCTTCCGCGATCATGCGCGGGGCGGAACGAGAGAGGAACGGTACGAGTCGCTGGTCTCGACGATTCCGATCCCGGAATTGGTCCGTCGCTGTCTCGATTTTCCTGCTCCATTGAAAGACGCGGCTGCCTCGTTACGCTGGGTCTCGGTCTATAACATCAATTTGGGGATTGGCCGTGAGCAGGTGTCGGATAAGCATTGGATTTATTTCCCCGAGGTGGAGTATCCCTTCTACCGCGCCGGATTTCCCATGAACTTTTCTCCGTCATTGGGACGTTCCGGTTGCAGCTCGATGTATGTGGAGATGTCACACAAGCCGAACGAGCATCAATCTGCGGAGCAATTGATCGGTCGGGTGCGCACAGGCCTGGAACAGGCTGGCATCCTTCGTCCGGACGACGAGTTGGTGGTGTCGGATGTTAAAGATCTCCACTATGCCTACGTCTATTTCGATCGCCACCGTGCTCAGGCGGTGCCGGCCATCCTCGCCGAGCTTGAGCGTCGGGGAATTTATTCAGTCGGTCGCTACGGGCGGTGGGAACATACGTCGATGGAAGATGCCATCGGGCAAGGCAAGCAAGTCGCTGAGCGCCTGAGAGCCCAATCCGCGCATCAAACATCAGCCTGAGGAATGCGGCGTGGAGACCGTTTGTCATGTCATCACCAAGCTGGAGTTGGGGGGCGCACAGGAAGTCGCGTTGTATGCCGTGGCGCATCTTGACCGGAGCAAGTTCCGTCCCCTCCTTGTCGCGGGTCCAGGGGGCCTCCTCACGGATGAAGCCAAATCCCTCCACGGTGTCGAGGTCCATATCCTGTCCTCGCTCGCCCGCCGCGTTCATGCCCTGGCAGACCTTGTTGCGTTCGTCGAACTGATACGCCTGTTTCGGCGTCTCCGCCCGGCGATAGTCCATACCCATAGTTCGAAGGCAGGCATTCTCGGTCGGTGGGCGGCATGGTGTGCGCGAGTGCCGGTGATTGTTCATACCATTCATGGGTACGGCATCACGCCGGCCCAGCCACGCTGGCTGCGCCGTGTCTTGATCCTGCTTGAGCGTATGACGGGGTGGATCACAACCCATTGGATTGCCGTCGCTCAGGCCGATATCGAGAAAGGGATCGAGTGGGGGTTGTTCGACCGGACACAGGTGTCGGTCGTCAGGCCCGGCATCGATCCGCAGCCATTTCAAGCTGCAATCGACGTGACCACGCGGCATGCGATACGGGCAGAATTCGGGGCGGGGCCCGCTGACTACTTGGTTGGAACGGTCGCCTGTTTAAAGCCTCAGAAAGCGCCGGAAGATTTTGTGGCTGTGGCCAAACAGGTGTGCGATGTAGTGCCTGAGGCCAGGTTTGTCTTGATTGGAGATGGAGATTTGCGTCCATGGATTGAATCGCTTATTGAAGTGAACGGGCTTTGCAAGCGATTGCACCTTGCCGGATGGAGACGGGATATCTCGACTGTTATGAAAGCATTCGATGCGTTTCTACTCACCTCTCATTGGGAAGGATTGCCGCGTGTCCTCTTGGAGGCGCGAACCATCGGTCTGCCAGTCGTGGCCACAAGGGTCGGGGGCGTCGAGGAAGTGATTGTCCAGGGCCGCCATGGGTGGTTGAGCGACGCGGGGGACATTGCCGGTTTATCGGCGCAGCTCGTCCGGGTCTTGCAGAGCCGAAACGGCCAACCACATGGCCGTTCGCCGTCTGTGGAGGCGCTTCCGAAAGAATTCCATCTTGAGGAAATGGTCAAACAGTATGAATCTCTGTATGATAGGTTTTTAAATGATCGACGAGGTGGAAAGGATCCTCGTTCAGCCTGGTCAGCCTCACACTTGTAGCCCACGGAGCTTGTCGTGAACGTTCCTCTCTTGGATCTCAAAGCCCAATATCGCGTAATTAAGGCGGAAGTGCTGTCGGCCATCGAGGCGGTCTGCGACGAGCAGGGGTTTGTGCTCGGACCGCGCGTCTCGGCGTTTGAGGAAGCCACGGCACAGTATATCGGCAGCCGCTACGCGATCGGTTGCGCCTCCGGGAGCGATGCGCTGTTGCTCTCCCTCATGGCCATGGGCGTGAAGGCCGGCGATGAGGTCATTACCGTCCCGTTCACATTTTTTGCCACGGCGGGGGCGATTTCACGATTGGGCGCGAAGCCTGTGTTTGTGGACATTCAGCCGGATACGTTTAACATCGATCCCAAGCTGATTGAGCACGCGATCACGCCTCGCACAAAAGCGATCATGCCCGTTCACCTCTTCGGGCAATGTGCGGACATGGCTGCGATCAACGGGATTGCCAGGCGGAAAAATATTTACGTCATTGAGGATGCCTGCCAAGCGATTGGTGCGGCACAAGAGGGGACGCGCGCCGGGGTCCTTGGAGACACCGGGTGTTTTAGTTTTTTCCCCACTAAGAATTTGGGCGGCTTTGGCGATGGAGGGCTCATTACGACCAACGACAAAGCCCTTGCGGATTCCATGGCCATGCTCCGTGTTCATGGAAGCCAGGTTCGCTACCTCCACGAGGCGGTGGGGATCAATAGCCGGTTGGATGCGCTCCAGGCTGCGGTGCTCCATATTAAGTTGAAGTACCTCGACCAGTGGACCGAGGGGCGACGTCGGAATGCCGAACGGTATCAGCAGCTGTTTGCCGGGACGAAACATGCCGATCGCGTCACCTTACCGCCAACGGTGCCTGGCAATTTCCATGTGTATAACCAGTTCACTGTGCGAGCGCCGAAGCGCGACGAGTTGCGCGCCTTCCTCAAAGAGAAAGGGGTCGGCACGGAAGTGTACTATCCGCTCCCGATGCATCTCCAAAACTGCTATCGCGATTTAGGGCATGAGAAGGGGTCCTTCCCTCTGTCAGAACGCGCGGCCGAAGAAGTGACGTCCATCCCGATTTATGCCGAGCTGACAGAAGCGCAGCAGGTCTATGTGGTGGAGATGATCGCGGAGTTCTATCGGCGCGCCTAGCAGGATGCTGAAAAAGTCCACCAGCTGCGTTCTCGGTTCGCAAGAATCCTCAACGTACCCCTGAGGGTACGCCTCCGGTTCTTGCTCCGCCTGTGGCCTTGCTGGATGGACTTTTTGAGCATCCTGCGAGAAAGGAGCGACACGGATAGATTGGATCTCCGCCTCGTCTCGCCCGTCCCGCCAGTCTCGCTCGGCTATTCTGCCAGAAGAAGGAGGCCATGATGAGGTCGCTGACGTGGGGAATCCTGTTTGCGCTTTCTGTGATGTGGAGCGCGGTTGCCACGGGTAAAGAGCTCTCGCCTCGTGAAATTTACGAACAGGTGGCTCCAGGCGTCGTCATGGTGATGGGCTATGCGGATGGCGGCAGAAAGGGGAGTGGCGGAACCGGCTCGATCATTCAGGCGGACGGATTGGTGCTTACGAATGCCCATGTGGTGATCGAAGAACAGACAGGGAGACCCTTCACCCGTCTGTCTGTGTTTCTCAAGCCGGCCAGGGTCACGGGCGAGTCGAAGCGCGATCTTTCCCGTATGGTCCGCGCCAAGGTTTTGGCCTATTCGCAACCGTTGGACCTCGCCCTGTTGAAACTCGATGATGTCACTGAATCGCTGCCAATCGTCGATGTGAGTGAATCGGGGCGGGCAGGGATCGGAGATCGAGTGGTCGCCATCGGCCATCCTGAACAGGGTGGATTGTGGACCCTCACTACCGGCGTGATCAGTGCCGAGGCCGACAATTTCAACGGCGTCAAGGGCAAGCACGTCTTTCAAACGGAGACAGGGCTCAATCGTGGCAACTCCGGCGGTCCATTACTGGATGGCGAGGGGCATATGGTCGGGGTCAACACGGCGATTGCCCGCGTGGCTTCTGATGGCCTTGCGATTACGAGTATCAGTTTCTCGCTCAAGTCGAGCGTTGCCATACAATGGTTGCGGGAGCAAGGTGTGAGGGTAGGGGGGCAGGGAGTAGGTACGGGGGTAAGAGGGGTAGGCCGGATAGACCAGACAGACCTGATCGACCAACCGTCTGCCCCGTCGGTACAGCCACAAACCAAACCAGTTTCACCTCCTCAGTCCGATTCGTCGCTTACGCAGACGCTGAAGCCGGAGGTGGCCCAGCCTGCGCCGGTTCGTCCCTACAATCTGGATCAGTTGATCAGCGATCGTGCGAAAGCGGAAGCCGATCTCGACAGCATGATGTCGGAGATGCGTGGGCGGATGAAGGGACGATAGAATCGAGGTGCCTACTCAGGTGTTTAGGCTGAAGACCGAAGACCGAAGGCTAAAAGCCTTCGGTCTATCTACCTGAGTAGTTACGTTTCCTCTAGCATCGGCTACGTTGTAATCGCCCCTTCAGAGGCAGACGAGACATGCCGGGCGTATTTGCCCATCACGCCTGAGGTGTAGCGGGGCGCCGGCTGTTTGACCTTCTTGAGCCTGGCTTTGATTTCTTTCTGCGAAAGTTCCACGGTCAGCGTCCGTTTGGCGATATCGAAGACGATCATGTCGCCGTTCTTCACAGCGCCGATTGGACCGCCCTTGATGGCTTCCGGTGCGACATGGCCTGCCATCAGCCCATGGGTGGCACCGGAGAAGCGTCCGTCGGTGAGCAGCGCGACTGAGTCGCCCAGGCCCGCGCCGACGATGGCCGCGGTCACACCCAGCATTTCTCTCATGCCGGGGCCGCCGGAGGGGCCTTCATAGCGAATCACCACGACATCGCCCGCTTTAATTTTGTGGGATTGCACGGCGGCAAAGGCATCCTCTTCCCGGTTGTAGACCTTTGCAGGGCCGCGGAACGTCATGATCGAGTGGCCCGCCACCTTCACGACGCAGCCGTCGGGAGCCAGGTTTCCCTTCAAGATGACGAGCCCGCCGGTTTTCTTGATCGGATTCGACAGAGGCCGGAGAACTTGCTGTCCAGGAGTTTCCTTGGCATCCTTAGCCTCTTCGCCGATCGTCCTGCCTGTCACGGTCGGCTGGTTGGCGTGCAAGAGCCCGGCGTCGAGCAGCCGTTTGGCGACCAACGTGGTTCCTCCGGCGGCATAGAGATCCGATGCGGTAAATCGTCCGCCGGGCTTGAGGTCTGCGAGCAGCGGTACCTTCCGATTGATCTTGTCAAAGTCGTCGATGCTCAGTTTGATGTTGGCTTCACGCGCAATGGCAAGCAGATGCAGCACGGCATTCGTCGAGCCGCCGGTAGTGGCGACTGCGGCGATCGCGTTCTCTAGGGATTTCCGCGTGATGATCTGCTTGGGGCGCAGGTCTCGTTTCAGCAGCTCCATGACCATCTTTCCGCACTCGAATGCCACGTCGTCTTTCTTCTGATCCATGGCCGGTACCCCGTTGCGCCCCATCGGCGAGATACCGAGGAACTCGAATGCGATCGCCATGGTGTTGGCCGTGAACTGGCCGCCGCAGGCACCAGGGCCAGGACAGGCATGGTCTTCCAGATCTTTGAGGTCGGCGCTGCTCATCGTGCCGGCTGCATGTTTCCCGACTGCTTCAAAGACGTCTTGAATGGTCACGTCGTGGCCTTGGAACCGGCCAGGCATGATCGAGCCGCCATAGAGCATCACCGATGGCAGGTTCAGGCGAGCGAGGGCCATCACGGTGCCGGGAATGGTCTTGTCGCAGCCGGATAAGGCCACCACCCCGTCAAACAGGTGCCCGCGAGCCACGAGCTCGATCGAATCGGCAATCACCTCCCGACTGATCAACGATGCCTTCATCCCCTCGGTCCCCATCGAAATGCCGTCCGACACCGCGATGGTGTTGTACTCGATGGGGGTGCCGCCCGCGGCTCTGATGCCGGCTTTTACCCGTTCCGACAGGCGGCGCAGGTGGAAGTTGCAGGGCATGACTTCGATCCAGGTATTGGCGACGCCGATGATCGGACGGGACAAGTCCTCGTCGGTGAATCCCACGGCTTTCAACATCGCACGGGCCGGCGCCCGATCGGGACCGGCTAGCAAATCGCGGCTTATCAGTTTCAACTCTTTCGGCATGACGTGACTACTTTCCTTTCTTGCCTTCTTTTTTCTTTTCGTCCTTCTTCGCTTCCGTGTCGATCACGGCGCCGGTGGCGCTGTCGATGTGGACTTCCGTGACGTTTCCATCCGCGCCGAGGACCTCGACTTCCCAGACTGTCTTGCCATGTTTCTTTTCGAGTTCCGCTTCGACGACCGTCCCGGGTACCTTCTCGGACGCAGTCTTGATCGCCTGATCGATGGTGACCTTGGCGTCTTTGACGAGGTCCGTGATCTTGCTTTCCTTATCATCGGCCCAGGCGCTGGAACCCACGGCGATGAGTACCCCGACGACGCCCGCTGTGATGATTTCCACTGTTCTCATGGTGCACCTCCTGGCTGGATGGCCCGGTTTGTGTACTCGCGCGTCCTGGAGCCGTACTACTGCACTTTCATGCTTGATGGCGCGGTCGGCGCGGTTGTGTCGCCGCTTTTGTGCGGGTTGCTCTTCATGGCGCCGCCATGATGGCTGCCGCCGTGACTTTTACCGCCATCCTTGTGTTGCTGCATCATCTTCTCATGCTCAGCCTTTTCTTTGGCACGTTGTTCGGGCGTCAACAGGGCCAGCACCTCACGGCGAGCTTTGACGGAGGCGAGGCGCAAGCCGGCTTGCAGATCCCCGCTCTGTTTCAACTTGGCTTCGATTGCTCCCAGGTCGGATGTTTCATCGTCAATCAAGGCTTTGAACTCGCGCTCAGCGACCTGGATGTCGGCTTCGCTCTTGATGCGAAGCTTGTCCATGTTGAGTTGCATGTCCTTGAGTTTTGTCACTTGTTCCGCGGTGAGTCCGATCTCTTTTTCGTGTTTGAGGAGATGCCGGATCAGGTGGCCGGTGCTGTTGTGCATCATGCCAGCGCCATGCTCGCGCATTGCGCCATGCCCGCCGCTCCCGTGCCCTTCTTTGCCGTAACCTGGCTCATTGGCCCAGGCTCCGGAAATCCCCATGCTCAGTGCAAATACGAATGCGATGCCGAGCGTCACGATGGTGTGTGTTCCCTGCTTCATGAATACCTCCCTAGGTTGAACCGAGATGAAAACGCATGAAATTTCTAATGCCTATGGCCCCAGTAAACCCTGCTCGCCCTTCAGTCCATTGAACAGGAATTGTACGGCGAGCGCAGCCAGCAACAGCCCCATCAGCCGGGTAATGATTTTTTCTGCAATCGGGCTCATCCATTTGGCGCCGGAGGCCCCGAGCGCCAAGGTCACATAGCTTGCCAGACCGACCAACGCAACGCAAGCCAGCAACACCCCTCGCTGCGCCCATGAAACGGCCTGCGCTTCCAACAGAATTACCGTGGAAATGGCTGCGGGCCCGGCTAGCATCGGGATGGCCAGCGGCGTGATGGCGATGTCGTCTTTGGTGGTCCCCTCGGCTGTTTCTGCCGCAGTTTCTTGGACCGGAGACCGTTGAGCCCGCAACATATCGAGGGCGACCAAGAGGAGAACAAGTGCCCCGGCGACCTGGATAGCAGGAAGCGTGATGCCCAAGAGGGTAAAGAGCCATTGGCCGATGAGGGCAAAGACTGTCAAGATCCCGGCTGCGACCAGGCAGGCGGTGCGAGCCATCCGTAGCCTCTGGCTGATCGTATCGCGGGCCGTCATGGCCAGGAAGGCCGGGACTGTGGCGATCGGGTCGACGATGACAAAGAGGGAGCTGAACGCCAGGACTGCGTATTCCGTGAGCGTCATAGGTGTGATCGGCGTTTGGCCTGGGCGAGCAGTTCGGCACGCGGGTCCGGATGTGTGATGGCCCCGAGTTGGTCGTAGAGTGTGCGTTCCTCGTCGGTCAAGGAGGGGGGCATCACGATCTGGATCGTGAGAAAGAGATCGCCGTGGCCGCCGGCTGCAGCAGGGAGGCCCTTGCCCTTCAGCCGAAGCTTGCTTTCAGCCCGGCTTCCCGCAGGAACCTTCACCCTGACCGGTTCCATCAGTGTGGGGGCCATCACATCGGCGCCCAAGGCCGCTTCCCAGGGAAAGACGGGGAGGGAGACATGGATGTCGCTCCCCTGCCGGCGAAAGACTTTGTCCGGAGCGATCGATACGCGCAGGTATAAATCGCCAGGCTTCCCGCCGTTGGCGCCGGCTTGTCCCTTGCCGGCCACGCGAACCCTGCTACCATCTTGGACCCCGGCGGGGATTCGCACTTCGATCGTGTTGGGATGCAGCGTCGCCCCGTGTCCCTGGCAGGTTGGACAGGTTCGTCCGCGCAGGGCTCCGCTTCCGTGGCAGGTCGAACAGGGCACCGGTTCTTGCAGGGTCATGCGTTTTGTGACACCGGTCAACACCTCGGCCAGCGTCAGTTGTACTTCCGTTTCAAGGTCTTCGCCCTGCATGGCAAATCCACGACCATTGCCGGCTCGCCCTCGTCCCTTGAACAGATTTTCGAAGATGTCGGAAAAGCCTTCCCCTTCGAACGAAGCTTCAGCGCCCTGCTCCCCGCGGGCAGCGGCTTGCCGGCGTGCTTGTTCGTAGGCCTCGGCCTGCTCCCAGTTGGCTCCATGTTGATCGTATTTTTTGCGCTTGCCAGGATCGCTCAGGACCTCGTGCGCTTCGTTCAATTCCTTGAACTTCTTCTCCATTTCCGATTTCTTGGAACCGCTGTGGAGATCGGGATGGACCTGGCGCGCGAGGCGGCGATAGGCCTTCTTGATGTCGTCCGCCGAGGCGGATCTGGGAAGGCCGAGAACCTGGTAGTAGTCGCGTGGAGTGGTCGCCATAGTTGTCGGTCAAGTGTGATGGGTGACGGGTGATGAGCGATGGGCAAGCGAAATGATAGTCTAATAAATAAAAGGAATCGCTATGCCGTCATAACCAATTCACCGCTTACCCAGCACTCGTTGGTGCGCAGCTTACGGGGTCGATACAGGCTTT
>JBEGVJ010000090.1:0-51691 GCA_041178465.1 Nitrospirota bacterium | reverse complement strand
TCGAGGTGTTCTATAATCGGCAGCGCCGCCACTCAACCCTTGGCTATCACTCCCCAGCCGAGTATGAAGCGAGGACGGCAGTAGCTTAACCAGGTGTCCACGGAATTGGGGGAAGGTCACTGCATACTCTAGTGCCTGTTGCATCCCAGCACCCACCGAGTGGTTGTTGTCCTTGGCTTCGATGACGGCAATGGGGATGTTCGGTCTATAGAAGAGGAGATAGTCGGCTTTCTTCGCCTCACCGCGCTTCACCGTCTTTCCACGAACAATAACTCGGCCTTTGGTGAAGTAGAACTCCTCCCGAAGCTGTGTCATCACATTCCACTTAGTACCGTCGGAACCGACCAGTGCAGGCGTGATGAACTTGGTGCAGATATCGCGCTCAGTGAAAGTTTTTTTGTCGGGCCCTGCCATGCAAGAAAACTCCAGCTGCTAAAGGCTTTGCCGCCGCAGCTTACCCCTTTCCCAGTAATAAATCACGCCCCATACGGGGACGCCTTTGGGCTTCGCGAACATGACCGGAGGAGCGAGACGCTGGGCTGGTCTATCTGGTTGGTCTGGTTCATTTGGTCTGTCTGGTTGGCCGGACAGAGAGCGCGAGGAGCGGGAAAGGCGAGATGAGGGAAGAGTCTATCTGGTTTGGCTCGCTTGTCTGGTTGATCGGACAGGAGAAGGTCTGTCTGGTTGCTAGATCGAAATCCCCACCAGAGAAACCCGATAGACCGAATGAACCAAAAGGACGAGCGCCAGCGGGCTCTCCTGCAGATTTTGACGCGGCCAACGGTTCTTCGGACATTGCGCAGGAAGTCGCGTGAAACCCCACCCCGAGATGCGTCACTCAGGTCCTGGCGTACCCGACGACTGAACAGAGGCCCTGCAACACACGTTGAAGCGTCAGTGGAGATACGGTGCCGAAGGTTTTCACGATGCTGCTTTCGGACAGAGTAAAGACTTTGTCGAATCTGATCCAGCAGACTTTGGGGAGTGTGCCTTCCACCAAGTCCGTTGCCTCAATTGGCATCGAAAAACTAGGCTGGGCGACGGAGGTGACGGCCAATCCGACGAAGTCGGCGTGACGATCTGGTGAAGTCAGAACCATCACAGGCCGTTTCTTGGTTGACTGCAGATCCGAGAAGGGAAACGGAATAAGGACAAGGTCGCCGGGTTTACACGGCATTCCAGACCTCATCGTCCTGGTTGTCCCATACGTGGCGCATGACCGGCTCTTGCGCCTGCTTTAATTCTTCGGTGAGGCGATCTCTCAGTCCATGTTTGATTTCAATGTACTCGATGAAATCCAACACTTCCTGCGCGAGTGTGTCCGGGAGCTTTTGCGCTTCCTTGAAGATTCGTTCGGCTGTCGACATATCGCCCATCCTCTCTTTGGCCACCAAGGCCATATTCACCGCTTTATATTATGGTCCGAGATCCCCATGGAAACAACCGATGCCCGTTGTCTCCCTCACCCTCTCGCGCAAACGGCGCATACTCGACGGACGATCCTAAGCCGAGAATCTCAAGGGATACCGCGATCGTCCTTCATAGGCGGACGGCTTCAGCATGGATTTTCTGATCGAGGTAGGGACTGAGGCCCTGATCGGTCAGGACGTCGACTTTACGTTGCGGCAATGTTTCGAGGTCTTGGCTAAGCTCAATAAGATCGAGCAAACTGCGGTCGCTATTCATTTCGACGAGGAAGTCGACATCGCTGTCTGCGCACGCCTCCCCCCTCGCCACGGACCCGAAGATCCGCACGTTGTGGGCTCCATGTGCCTGCGCGAGGCGCAGGATTTCCGGTCGTTTGAGTTTGAGTAAGTCCGCGATACCCATTCTGCACTCCCCTCAACAGTCCCTCGCTCTTGAAGGATACCGATTTACCCACATCCTGACAAGCGGTACTCGCCAAGCGTTGGGTCCTGGGGCAGAGGGCGTGAACGGTAAAACGTGCGGTGCGGAGATGGGACGGCATCTCCTCCTCTCTCCCTTTTCCTGCCGACCAATCACCCCCTACAGGGATGCCTTTGGCTTTCGCGGACGTGACCGGAGGAGCGAGAAATCCGCCGGTGCTGGGCCGGGAAGGAAAGCTGGAACTGACCGACGTGCACGGTGGGCACACCGTGACGGAGGGAATTCCAGAAGGCTTCCGCCAGGCACAGCCCGCGCGGATCGCTCCGGGAGGTCCGGGAGCGAAGCCAGAAGGCATCCCACCCCCCCTCTGTTTGCGGATCAAAAAGAGAGTTGTTATAGTCCGCGCAAGTGGAGGGCCGTATGGGAATGGAACCGAGTTATATCTTGATCGATGGGCAGACGTTCAGCAAGGCGAAGCTGTCGCTCGACAACCATGTGTACAAGAACTGCGCGA
Organism: Nitrospirota bacterium; assembly: GCA_041178465.1. Taxonomy (GTDB): domain Bacteria; phylum Nitrospirota; class Nitrospiria; order Nitrospirales; family Nitrospiraceae; genus Palsa-1315. Next base: position 49,329 of record JBEGVJ010000090.1, on the reverse strand, counting down.
TTGACGACTGCGACATCTACTTCAGCGGGGGACAATACGAGCTGCTCGACACCCACATTACCAATTCCCGCCTCATCCTCAACCACCCGGCCAAGGGCATGTACAATGCCGTGCAGATCTTTAAGATGAAGTCGCCGGGCTCCAGCGTCATCTCCGATTAGCGGGTGTTGAAAAATCCCGCCAGCTTCGTTCTCGCTTCGTTCAGACCCTCAACATACCCTCCGGGTATGCCTCGGCCCTTCACTCGCTGCGGCCTTGCTGGACAGGCTTTTTGACCACCCTTCCTGAAGCGTATCTCGTGAAGCGCCATTCGCAACCAGCTGCTACTCACCAGCACCAACTTCCCTTTGCTCCCTTGACAGAACGTACGTTATCACGTACCGTAGCTGCACGTACTAACCGGCTAGATAAGGAGCGGGCGACATGACAACCCTGAAAGCGAGTGCGGCACGGTCGAAATTATACCGTCTCATTGACGAAACGGCTTCATCTCATGAGCCAATCATGATTGCGGGGAAACGCTCGAGTGCGGTGCTTGTCTCCGAGGATGATTGGCGAGCCATCCAGGAAACGGTCTATCTGCTTTCCGTCCCCCGCATGAGGCAATCCATTCGCAAAGGCCTCGCGACCCCAGTTGGGAAATGCGCGAAAGAACTCCCCTGGTGAAATGGGAGCTGGTCTTTACCAAACAGGCGCAGAAGGACTCGAAGAAAAACGCAGCGGCAGGCTTACGAGATAAAACCGAGCGCTTGCTCGACGTGTTGCGCAAGAATCCGTTCCAAACCCCTCCGCCTTACGAGAAGCTGGTTGGTGATTTAGCCGGCGCCTACTCTCGAAGAATCACCATCCAGCATAGGCTCGTCTATCAAATCCTTGAACAAGAAAAAATCGTCAAAGTCCTGCGTCTGTGGACCCACTACGACTAGCCCCACCTCCTAAGCCGGACGAACGGTACTAAGCTAGAGGCGATAGGCCAAGCCTTCGTACTCTAAGCCCCTTGCCTCTCGACTACTTCGCAGTCGAGACATTCTCCGCGAACTTGACAATCTCGATCGGCTGGAAGACCGGGTCTTGGGAGCCCTTGGAGGACTCCGCTTCGACTCGCTGTAGGAAGGAGGCTGGGCCGGTGATTGGCGCATAGTTAAGGGTCACTTCAACATCGAATGACTTGGTGTCCTTCGGCGTGGGGAAGGTGAAGGTCTCGACTCGTAGTTCTTCCGGCTTCAAGACCGTATCGTCAAGGACCTTGACCGCCTCAAAGTCGAAGCTCGTCTTCTGTCCCTTGGCATCCTGGTAAACCCGCCCATAAACCCGCTTGTCGGTAAAAACGGTCTTCAGATTCTTCCCCTTGATATCCAGATCCAGCACCACCGTCGCCCAGGCCGGATGGGTGGTCGGCAGACTATGCGGGACGAGACTCTGCACCTTCACCGTGACGATGGTTTTCTCGCCCTCGATTTTCGTCTGGACGTCCAGCTTGGCCGCTTCCTGGCGGAGTTTGCCGATCCGTCCTGGGAAGGTATGGTTCGCCACCTTGCGCTTCTTCTCCCCGTTCGCCGACTCGCCGATTTGCTCCGGCATGTGACAGGTCTGGCATTCCTTACCAGACTTCACCGCCTTGCTCTGATCCCAGTTGCCCAGCAGATCGTTGCTCTTGCCTAAGTTGACCGCAGAAGGCACAGACTGGTGGCAATTGAGGCAGAGGTCGGATTTTTGAAACAGCCCCAGCTCCATCGACTGGTGAGCCAGGTTCTGCACGAAATCCTTATAGGGGCCGTAGAGCGTCTTACTCCCTAATTCGTACTTGGGCTCCGGCGGCTGCTTCGTCCGATCGACCTGCTTAATCAGGTGGCATTGTGCGCAGGCCACCCCGTCCAGCGAGGGATCGCCGGCCTTGGCCTGATCGATGAAGAGCTGGGCCTGCTCGGGGAATTCGCGCACATGCGGCGCATGACAGCGGAAGCAGAGGGCCTTGTCTTTCCCTGCCGGAGAAGCCAGGAACGCATCGAGGGAGGCGCGGAAGGCCGGGGAATGGATGGACTTCGACAGAGGCGAGGTTTCCCACTCTTCAAACACGCGCTCATGACAGCGCTTGCACTTACTGGAACTCGGGAAGGCCTTTTCGATGGTGCTCTGGGATTTGACCGCTTCTTGCGCGACGGCGCCGCTGGCGAGCCAGTGCGAAAGGCACAACGCCGCCACGATCACCGCGCCGATCCCGATCTTCACACCGACTGACTGTCGCACCATCATGCTGGTCCTTCCGCTTCGACCGCTCAAAGTGTTTTGGCTCGATAGGTCAGCAAACGGGGCTGCGTATATTCGTCAAAAATCTTCTTCGCACTCTCCCGCTCTTTGTCCGTCGCCAAGGTGGCGAGATACCGTTCCTTGAGCGCCGGCTCCGGCGTCGGGATCAATGCATAGTTCAACACCGCTTCAATCGACGCGGCAGTCGTGCCGGCCGGGATCGCCAGGGAGAACGGCACTTTTCTCGTATGCCCTCCCTTGATGAAGGGGTCGGGAATCGGGCCCCGGAGAATCTTGTCATAGGGCAAGCCAAACTGCTTGGTCTCTTCCTTCAGCACCTTGCCCTGCGCATCCTTGGCGGTCAGGACCAGATAGAACTGCTTGAGCACCGGGTCGCCGTCGGGAAAGCTATGAGGGAGGCTGCCGATTTTCACCAGCGCCGTCCCCTCTACCGCAGTGGCAGACTTGCTGGTCTCAAGATCCACGCGGGGCATCCATTCAGCCTGGAGATTGCGATTCTTGAGGAGGGTGCCGGGGATGACCACGCCGCGGAACCAATGGCGACCGATGGCACGGGTCATGGAGCCGCGCCGCGAGGTGGAACTGCCGGTCGAAGGCTCCATGTGGCAATCCTGGCAAATTGTCCCCTGCAAAATCTCCCCGGCCAGATCCTTTTGCGTAACATCCTTCACCTTGTCGAAATGGCAGGAGGCGCAATAGTTCGCGCCGCGGAACAGGTCGGACTGCGTCGCAGGATGGACAAGATTTTCCTCCGGGTCTGCGTAGGGGCCGTAGATCATCTTGCCAGGGTCGATTTTGAAGGACGGCGGAGAGTTCGGCGTCTGCTCGACCTGCTTGATCAGATGGCAGGAGGCACAGCCGATGCCTTCCACTTGCGGCTTGCCGGACAACACCTGGGCCACGATCTTTTCGGCATGTTGCGGAAACACAGTGGTCGAGGGCACATGACAGGAGAGACAGCGGCGGCGCTCGTCGGCCGTCGGATTGGTCTGGAGCCAGACGCCCAGCACCGTGCGGAAGACCGGCGATTCCAGCGAGGTGCCATGCAAGAGCGCCGCATCGACCCGGCCAAATGTTTTGAGGTCCGGCGTCTGTTCGCGCACGCCTTTCCACTCTTCATAGTGCCGATCGTGGCATTGTTTGCAGTCTTCCGATCGGATGAAAATCTTCTCGATTTCCTCCACCCAATCGGCCGGAGCCGGAGCCTCTGCCTTCTGGGCAATGGCGCGGCCACCATACAGGCCGATGCCTCCCACCATGATGAGCAAGAGGAAGAGGCCTGCGGCGATTCGCTGTGCGTACAGTCTGCGTCGTGACATCATCAGTCCCGTTTGCATCCGACAAAATGGAAATTCACACCCCACCCGACCGGATCGCCCGGATCGGCTGGTTCATAGGTGCCAACGGTGAAATTACACTCTTTCATCCCGCGCTTGATCGCCTTCCCAAAATCGAGCATGTTTCTGATCTCGGTCTTGTCGACTTCCTTGATGACGGACCGGACCTTGATGCCGGCATAGTCGGCGCGCGAGTTCCCGATCACTTCGAACACCGCGACGCCCTGCGCCCGTTCCAGTTTCAATTCTTTCTTGATGTCCTCATCCACATCTCCGACGATCACGCCGAACTCTTCACCCAACCGCGCCGCTTCATCCACGGTCATCGGCTCCTGATCAACCGCATACACCGGCGCCGGCGCGAGACCGTCTACAATCCCCAGGCAGAGACCGACACACAAAAGAAAAGCCCTTCCACTCCGAAGGGCCTTTGTGCGAGCGATCACTGAGCCGACACGAGCATCCTCCAACGTGTACACCTTTCTACGGCACAGATACGGTCATCGCAACCAAAACACTTTTCCCGCAGGATGCTCAAACAGTTCGTCAGCAAGGCCGCAGCGAACCATCACTATATAAGGGGTGGCTGGGATGATCCCTACTGCGCGCGTCCAACGAGGGCTTTCTCAAGCCGCGCGTTGCGCGAGCACGGGGATCGTCCCAGCTACCCCGCCTCCCTTTTCAGCATTCTGCCTAGAGCTTCGCGACCGGGTCGATCACCAGCTGAAACCAGGGCGCGACAGCTTTCTGCCCGTTCCGCTCTTTGTTCTCGCCGTTCCACACGGCAAAGGACACGGTTTGCACCCGGCCTGGAATCAGCTTGGCTTCATTCTCTTGCTCGTCGCTCACCAGGGGTCTGCGCATGACGACATGCCACACCCCGTCTTTCCATACAGCCTTCCCCTGGACCCGGCCCTGCTTTTCTTTGGTCGTCAGGGTGCTGAAGCCCCCGCCAATCAGGTCCTCGACCGAAGAGACCCGGCGCGGAATGACTTCGAACGTCCGTACGCCCTCACGGGCTTTCTCGGATGCCCTGGCAGCCCGGCGATCGATATCGCTCTGCCAGTCAGCCTTCCAATGCCAAATGTTGATGTAGTGATCGAGTTGGCCCATGCAGAAGAATGCGGGAGCATCGCCGAGCGGCAGGCCGATCGCGACGCCATCGCGAAAGGTCCCTGGCGTCAAACGGTCGTTCTTCGTGTTGTCCTGCCATTCCAGGAGAAACGCGATCTCGGTGCCGTTATGGAGCGACCGCACCGTCAAGGCCCGCGCGGTCGGCTCAGGCCAGACCGGCCTGGTAATGACCTGACCGCTCAACGGAAGGGTCATCGGCGCGATCTTGCCCCACGCGGCATCCTCCGGCCCGATCGGCAGGTCCCCGTCGACGAGACGCGCGCGGATAATCATCCCCTCGGAACTGACGAGAGGCACGCCGAAGCCGACGAAGACACCGGCAATAACCAGGATGATGAGCAGTAGCAGTAACGGGCGGGAAGCCATCTTCGTCGTACGCACCATGCAAGGTCCTCGGGTGACCGGCGCGAGCACATCGTGAGGGGCTCAGAATACCACAAAGCCCGAGCGAGACCAATCCAACCGCGCGCGAATGGCTACCAGAGTTTCACGCGGCGAATTTTATTTTCGCCTCGCTCGCAGATGTAGAGATAGCCCTGGGAGTCCAGCGAGAGCCCGACGGGAGAATTAACGACCGCCTCGATGCCGAGGAGTCCGTCTCCATGCTTCACGGTCCCGGACGATTCTTTCGCCACGAAGCGCGCGGCGCCGCAGCCGCCCATATTCTTGTCTTCGTAACCGCTGTCTCCGTTGCCCGCGACCGTCGTGATCACGCCAGTGGCGACGTCCACTTTGCGCACGCGGTGGTTCATCGTATCGGAGATGTAGAGATTGTCCTGCTGATCGACCACGACGGCTTCCGGCGCATGGAGCATGGCCCTGATCGCCGGCTTGTCGTCACCGTCATAGCCGTACCGGCACACGCCGGCCACGGTCGAGATGATACCGCTGTTGTGATCGATGCTGCGCACGCGGTTGCTGCCCTTGTCGACGAAAATGATATCGCCCTTCCCGTTCACCGTAAGCCCGACGACATCGTAGATGCGGGCATCCAGCGCGGGTTTTCCATCGTCGAGGTACATGGACATGTCGAGCCCGTCTGAACAAACCGGCATGAGCCAGCCATGGTCGTCGCTGAAATCGATGCCGATCGCATCGCCGGAAAGCACGACCAGATTCCGCGCCACGAGCGGCTGCTCACGGGCCTCGTCCTCGGCCGTCCAGGTCCCGGCCACGGTCGTGACCATGCCGGTCTTCGGATCGTAGCGACGGATTCGGTGCGCCTGAGTATCGGCGATGTACATCACGTCGTTGGGGTCGAAGGCGATGGCGGCAGGCCAGGTGAGATTGGTCTCAAGGGCCGGACCATCTCCGTTGAACCCATGTTGCCCGGTGCCGATGATCGTGGTGATGATGCCGGTCTCATGGTCAACTTTCCTGATGCGGTTACTGCCGGAATCGCAGACATAGAGATCGTTGCGGGAGTCGAACGCGACGTCGAGCGGCAAGTAGAGGCCGGCTTCCCCGCAAGGGCCTTCGTCGCCGCTGTAGCATGTTTCACCGATGCCGGCGAAATTATGGAGGGTGCCTTCCCGGAGATTGACCCGTCGGATGCGATCGGACCCGGACTCGGCAAAATAAAACCAGGTTTCGTCCTTGTCGAGCGCGGCGTGATGGGGCAGTGGAATCCCCGACTTGACCGCCCGCTTTCCATCGCCGGTGCTCCGGGCCTTCCCGTTGCCTGCGAAGGTCTCGATATAGCCGACCGCGAGCTGGAGTTCGGTTTCCATATACCTGTCGCCTTAATCCCGGCTGGTTAGCCGCGTGAAACTGATTGAACGGTCTCGACCGGCTGCACCACGGGCGCGGTTGCTTGCACTGTCGGCTGAGAGATCGCTTGCTGCGGCGCGGTCGTCTGTTGCTGGGCTGCTTGAGCGGCTAGCGCGTCAGCTTCGATCTGGTCCGCCTCATGCACGGACTTCTTAAACCCCTTGATCGCCTTGCCGATCCCCTCGCCCAGCTGCGGCAACTTACCTGCGCCGAAGATGATCAGCACGATGAACAGGATCAGGATCAACTCTGTAAAACCAAGACTCCCAAACATGGTGTGTTCCTCCGTACGAATGGGTAAATCAGGATGCGCTGGTCTCTTTGGCCCGCTTTGAAAACCGCTCCTTCAGCCGATTCCGCGCCTGCTCTGCCTGTTCGAACATCTTGGCCTTGTCGTAAACGCTGATCAAGTTGTAATAGGCCAGCGGCTCCTCGGGATTCTGCTCGACGGCATCTTCCATGACCTTGATGGCGAGGTCTGTCTTCTTGTGATTCATCGCCAGCTCCATCAGCTTGAAACTGCCCTCCAGATGCTTCGGGTCCAGTTCGAGCGTACGGATATAGCACTGGATGGCCATATCGATGGTGTTGTAGTCAGAAACCTGGGGATTATCGAGTTCGACATAGACTCCGGCGAGATTGTACCAGGCCATGGGATCGTCCGGCGTGATTTCCACGAGACGCTCGTAATAATCCTTGGCTTCCATGAACTTCTTTTTGTCGGCATAGACCCGCCCAAGATTGAAGAGCGCGAGAACATCGTGAGGGAATACGTCAAGCGCATGCTTGAACTCGGTTTCCGCTTCGTCTGTCATGGCCTTCGTCGCGTAGATCGTGCCCAAGTTCGAATAGTACATCGCGAGCGAGCGGTTCATTTCGGCGCGGAGGCCCTCCGCCATCTCAATCGACTTCTTGACCTCCACGAGCGCATCGTCCATCCGGCCTTTGCTGAAATACAGCTCTCCCAACCGGCAGCGGGCCTGGAAGTCGTCCGGCTCAGCCGCCAAGAGCTTTTCAATCTCGACGATTTCTTCGTCCGGGTTCAGCGGCTGATCGCCGGGATCGATGCTGGTCTGGCCTTGCTCAGAAACAGAAGAGGTTGGTTCGTTCATACGATTCCCTATCAGTAAAAAGGTTCGTTAGATATGCCCGCCCACCAATGAGTCCGGCGTGCCGATCACAGGTGCGTTCGTCGCCGGCGCGGAATCCGTCGCGTCCCGCCGATACCGGTCCATGGTCAGGAGCATGACGCCCAGCACCACCATGAGAGTCAGATTCGAATACAGAAGCGCATAGCCGGCGATAAACATCAACCCGAGACCATACCCGGCGAGGCGCCCCATCGTCAGCAACTTAATGACCGTGTACGACCAGCACAACAAGCCCGTCATATAGAGCGCAAAGGGGAGGAAAAACGTGTAGCCCATGCCGAACTGAAAAATCCACCCGATGCCGTCCGCCGCCTTGCGAATGTTATTGGCCATCCCAGGGTCATACCGATTGAGCAGATAATCTAAAAATAGCATCAGCGTAAAAATGGACCCGGCAGTCCCCCAAAACCAGATGGCGCGACGGCGTTGTCGCTGATTGCGCGTCCGAAAGGAGACGCCCCGCCCATAGGCCCAAAACACCAGGATGCTGGACAAGACCATCAACGCCTCGCCCCCGCGATGGGCCTCGTACACGAATGGCGGAGCCGCCACGGTCCCGATAAAACTATAGGTCGTAGACACGATCTGGTAATAGAGCCAGCCCCCGATCCCCAGGAGATAGGTGAGACCCATCGCGCGATGCGACCACTCTGTGTGGGTGGAAAGGTACTCCGCCATCAGACAAATCAATGCGACCAGAGCCACGGAGTTATAAATCGCCGATCCCAGGAATGCGGGCGGGACCAATAAAAAGCCAGCCGTAAGGAGCAGCAGGAGCCCCACACAGGGAATGACGATCCTGTTCGACCCCACAAATCCGCGACCGGCCAACCGGTTGACCACGCCCACACCCAGGGCCAGAAACAAGAGGATCGCCACGACGTTGAGCAGCCACTGCCCGATCTCCGTCAACGCCGTAAAGGTCGGGACAATCCACGCATGCGTCTGCGCTAGCTTGCTGAGATGCATCCCTAAACGCGACACGAGCCGATACAGGATCAGTTCCGAGAAGGAGACGATCAGGACGAGCTTAATCGTGTACTGAAACAGCAGGGATTGATCGTTGATCCTCCCCGTCATCCGATCGATCATGGAGCCAGCGGCAATCATGCAGTCCACCCTTGAAGGAAGCCCAAATTATACCGATCGGAAAAAGGCAGGGTCAACGTCGCGGCGCGCTGCCCCATCACGGCTGTGCCGGCTGCGGCTCGCCCACTTCCTGCGCCTTGGCCCTGGCGATGTACAACAACCCGTCCGCCATCGAGTAGTTGAACGGCAACTCGCACACCACCTCACTGATCTTTTCATAGACATGCTGATATAGCCGCTCTGACTCATCCGGCGTCATGCCTTCCGACACTTCATAGAAAAATCCCAGACTCAAGTCTTCCGCAGAGGGGCGCATGATGCGCCTGATGCCGTAGCTGCCGGGATCGCTCATGATCGGCGCTTCTTTTTCCAAATCGAAGAGGCAGGGCTGGCAAGAAAATCCGTAGGAGCTATGAAGCCGCTTGTTCTCGACGATGAAATTCATCGTCTCTCGCGCTTCCTCTTCCTTCTCGGTCGGGAACCCCACGATAATGTAACAATGCACGGCGATCCCCAGATCGACGCAATCGTCGGCGATGCGGCGCACCCATTCCTGCTTGATCCCCTTCTTCATGAAATCCATCACGCGCTGGTTGAAGGACTCCAATCCAAATACGATCTTCAGACAGCCGGCATCCCGCATCGACGCCAGAAGCTCCCGCGTCAGGTGCTTCTCGAATCGCATTTCGCAGGTCCATTTGATGTCCAGCTTCTTGTCGATGATCTGCTGGCACAACCGTTTGGTCGGCGAGAGGGCGAAACACTCGTCGGTAAAGAAGAAGCGTTGGGCGCCATAGCGCTGCTTGAGCCATTCCAATTCCTCGACGGTTCGGCCCGGCTCTTTCTGCCTGAAATTCTGGTGATCCAACGTCAGGGCGCAGAACGCGCAATCCTTGTAATAGCAGCCCCGCGAAAACTGCACGGGCAACACCGGCTCCGGTGACAGGTACAGACCCAACGGGAAGCCATCGTAATTGGGGGCCGGCAACTGGTTGATATTTTCAGAATAAAACGGCTGGTTGACGGTAATCTTTCCGTTTTGGCGATAGATCAGGTTGGGAACTTTACTGAAGTCTTTTTTCCCAGCCAATTGATTGACCAGTTCGAGCAACGCCGTCTCGCCCTCGAACACGATGATATCGTCGGTCAGCTCGAAGAGACTCGGACAGCGGCGCAAGTTATCGACCAGTCTGGTGAAAATGCTGCCGCCGATGGTCAGATGGATGTCGGGGGCTGCTTCCTTGATCAAACGACACAGGGTCAGGCCGGGGATGATCTGCGAAGTGGCCGTGATCGAGACGCCGATTAAGTCCGGCCGGTCACCGACAATCGATTGCAGAAATCGCTCACGGAACAGCTTGATATAGGGATTCTGGGCTTCATCCCTGATGATCTTCATCAGGTCTTTGGACGAATAGATGGAGCAGTTGCCGAACTGATTATCAACGACCGTCAGTCTGGTCGGGAAATAGAGCGTGGAGAGCACCTCCAGCCATTTATCGATTAGAAAAAGGCTTTCCTTGTATGATTCAAGGTCGTAGAAGCCCTCCCCCCGAAGAGTCTCCTTGGCCGGCTCGATCCGGTCAATGAGATACGGGAACCGGTCCAACGACTCGACGACTCTCGCCAAGTGCTCGGCACTTCCCGGCCCTGTTTCGCCGGTTCGCTCCCGCTCAAGGGCCCGCTGTTTATCGACCAACTCCTGATAAAGCTCCACCCCATAGGAATGGGTGACGACTCCATCTAGGAGTTCGATCCCGAGATCGCGCTGGGAGACGTTGGTGACGCCACCTTGAGCCAAAAACCCCGTCAAGGATGGGAGGCTCAGATAGGGCTGCGATGGGTGCCAGGTTGGAGGAAAAAGCAGTGAGACTTTCATGCTGAATCGCTACCAACTAGGTGAAGAATTAAGACGATATCTCAAGAAAATCCACGTGTTTTTATACACTCCGCCATCGGCCAAATGCAACCATGGGAGCCGATCTTTAATCATGACAGATACAGCAACCAGAATGATAATCGTATGCGGTGCCTGCCGCAGAAAAAGAGAAACCCCAGCCCGGCCTGACGCCGGACTGGGGTTTTCTCGTGAGCCTCTTGCTCCTGCCGCTAGAGGCAGGAGGTGGTCTCTCCAGAGACCGGTTCCCCTACTGAAGCTTCAGGGTGAACCAGGTGGAGAGGGCCTTCATACCGTTACGTTCCACGTTGTTGCCGTCCCACACTGCAAAGGCGACAGGCACAGACGCTCCTGACTTGAACTGCGTATCGTTGGCATCACCGGTTTCCAACGAGCGCTTCACCACCACGCGCCAGGTTGGACCGGAATATCCGCCACCCTTGACGGAACCTGATGGCTCCCACACGCCGTTCCCGATGACATCCTGATGCGCTTGCGTCGTCAAGGTGCTGAAGCCGTTGGCATTCAGATCCTCAACCGAGCTCACGCGCAACGTCGGGTCAGACATGATGTTGCCAGACCAGATACCAGGATTGAAGGGCCCAAGGCTCCGACCGATCCGGTCCGGATAGGTCACGCCGCCCGCCGGCTCTTCAAAATAGTAGTCCCAGAAAATGCCTGGGTATTGATCGTCCACATCCCAGATACCAGCGCTATCCTTGCCGAGGTCCTTCTGCCACTCTGCATTCCACCGCCAAATGTTGGTGGTGCCGCCGGACTGGCCCATGCACTGGAACGGGGGCGCCCCAGCCGTGTTGACCGGGAACATGATGGCGACCTGGTCCCGGAAATCCTGGGGACCGATGGTCGTATCGTTCTTGGTCTGGTCGTTCCACTCCAGACGCATGCCCACTTCTTTGCCGTTGGTCATGGCTTTCACGAACACCGACTTCACCGAAATGTTCGGATGCATCGGTGTGGTGATCAGCTGTCCGCTCAACGGAATGATCACGCCAGGCACGCTCTCCCAGACTGGGTTCGCGCCGTCCATGGGGATCGCTCCCTTGATGGCCTTCGCCGGAATCGTGACCGGCTGGCTGACAGCCAACGGCACCTGCCCGATCGTCAGCATCACGCCGACGATCAACGCAGAGAGAAGAATGCCAAACACCACACGCTTACTGTGTGTCTGCACTACTCTCATAGGACTACTCCTCCTCTCGATTAAAAGATTAAGAACGGTGGCCCAAGATAACTGCGAACAAACAAAAAATAGAAACCCTCATGAATACGGACAAGTGGTTAGGCGGTTCCGACCGGCCCTCCCTCCTCCTTGTCTTTTCCTTGATCCTTCTTATCCAAAAATGATTCGGCGCCGACCTCATTTAACAACAGGCTCAATTCATTTCCCTGATCTTGCGCGCCACACTCATACGTCTGGCCTTCCGGCGCATTAAACGTCGCCGGACGATAATCCGTTTCAGAGTAGGGCTGCGGAATGACGCCCAGAAACGCCGTTTCAAAATCCATCCATTCCGCCATCAAGTCCGCTACGTGCTTGTACAAGCCGGTATCGGCTTTTTTGACCAGCATCCGGCAAAACAGCGGAACCCATCGCCCGATGTGATTCTTGACAAACTTCTTCTGCGCATCCAGAACAATCTGCGTCTTGTCTGCCCCGTCATGACAGCGGGCATAGGACTCTTTGTAGGCCAGGAAATGCATGAACTCGAACTCGACACTCAAATGGTCCAGGCGCTCATGGATGTCTTTGGACAGTTCCACGCCAAACGCCCGGTAGAATCCGGCGATATCGCCCATGACCTGCGATTGGGCAAAGACATGGTCGTTTCCAAACAGTGTTTCGTAGGGAGGGCAATCAAGGGTGATGACGTTACTGAACACGCGGCGATGTTCGGACTGCAGGTCGCTGAGCTGCCAATTGACACATTCTGACGCAACAACTTTTTCGAGCTGATCGAACTGCTTGCGCAATAGCACCAGTTTTTGTTTGGCTCGCTCGCCTCCGATCCCATCAAGGACCAAATCCAAGGCATCGACCGCCGCTCGCCCATCCTCGACGAACTCACCGCATTGCACGTAATCAAGGAATTCCTCGTCTTCTGGATACAGCAGACTCCAGGACACGAGCAGGTATAGCTTGCTGCGATTGAGCGCGCGTTCGACTGCGGGTGAGTCTTTAATGGCCGGCGGAGTCGGGATGACCGCGGCTACGGCTGAAGAAGTCGTTTGCACCGGCTGTTTACTCGTCATGAGAATCAGCTCCTCGGTTTCCCCTGTTACCCGCCTGAGTTTCTTGGGCATCGGGGATCGAACCTTTGGCACAGGCTCGCGTATGATAGGTAAAGGCCCAGGGGTTGTCAAGCGCGATCTCGCTCTCGTGAGTGGATGGCATAACGCGATGATTTATCAAGTTATTCCTCATCTTTACTCGCACAATTTCTGCCCGATTTTCTCGCTTGCTTTTGACTCACGTTTTTGCCTGTCACGAGAGTGCCTGCGAGAGTACCCTGAACGGTGTGACTCGAATAGCCACGTGATCGTTTACTGTTCGACAGACTTGCTCGCACAAGCCACACCCCACACAACGCTCAGTCGCCACGCCTAACCGCTGCGTATCAAAATCCATCGACAAGGCATCCGTGGGGCATTTAGAGGCGCACGCATGACATCCCTGCCCTGCGGTGCAGATGCGATGCGAGACGACAGCGAGGCCCATTCGTATCTGCTCGGGACCGCCGACAGCGAGCAACGCCTCCGTCTCGCACGCCGCGATGCAGGGAACATCATCACAGAGATAGCACGGGATCTGATCCGCAAAAATGACCGGGGTTCCATCCTGCTGGTGGAACGTGATCGACCCGTGAGGGCAAACCGTGGCGCAGTCACCGCACTTCGTACACCGCTCTAAAAACAGCGGCTCGTCAACTGCACCGGGAGGACGCAGCCAATCCGTCCGCACCAGCGGAGCCGATCGTTCCGGCACAACTTCTTGTTGTTTGGAAAATTCCTGTGCCGCCTTGGCAACGGAGACAACCGAGTCCTTCAGGAAATCGCGCCGGCCATATGTCGGATCGTTCGCCACAAGAGTACCCTTACATGACGCCGTCAGCGCGCAACTTATAGACCTCGACACACCGGTCGCAGGCCCCGAACTCAATATCCCAGCCTGGATGATTCTCGCGGATAAAATCGAGCACGTAGGACTCGATCTTGTTGCCCATATCCTCGACCCACGAATAAGTCGGGAATCGGCACAAGGGGCAAGGGAACCCCGGCATCAGCATGACTTTGTTTTCTGTCTCGGGAACCTCGCCTCCCTCAACATCCACGGCGCGATCCATCACGCGCAAGGTATCGGAGGCCATTTCGATCAACTCAGAGTGCGTAAAGAAACTCGTCTGCCACAGACCTTCGAACACCGATTTCAATTGTGGCGCGGGAATTTTGCGATACCAGGAGCGAAACTCTTTGAACCGATCCTCTTTTCTAAGCATCGGCTCTTTGCCGGCTGCCGTCAGCCGACTGTCCACCGTGAGACTCCATAAGATGCGGTAGCGATGGAGGATGAGGGTTTCTTCGCCGGGATTCTGCCCGACCTTGGTATCCGGATCGTACCCAAAGACCGGGTCCAGCATGTCCGAGATATGCAGCAACTCATGGCGGCAATAGCGTGTGAGCGCGGGGTCGTAGAATCGGCGCGGGATAAGCTTAATCCCGACGCCCTTCAATCCCTTCTCTTCGAACTCCCGAGCCATCTCGTGCTCGACGGACCCCCACTTCCTGAGAATATCGACGCCTTCCTGATCTTCCTTGAGCACCCCCTTGACCAACACGATTCCGACTCGTTCTTTCAGTAGGGGATATTCGTTAAAGGCATCGCGAATGATGTCGGAGAATCCCCAGGTGCCAAACATATACTGGTACAGTTTCTTGAACTCGCTTTCCCGATCGTCGAGCGTAAACTTCTCATAGATCGGATCGGCCAGCTCGTGAAATTCCTTGTAGTAGGTCGGGTCGCCTTCCCGTTCCGTCTTTTCAACGAATGAGTCGATCACCTCTTGCAACAATGCGGGCTGAAAACGAAGTTCCATAAATAGTCCTTGATCGTCCAATCCGGACTGGCGGCGCCGGCACACCCCGCTGAGGGATGCGAACCGGCTCTCATAGCAGCTTGACTTGATGACTGGGCTTCTCTTACGATCACCTCAAGCCGACGCGAATTATACTGGCCCGAATCGCCGATTTGCAATCAAGCCGGTCGTCGTGGGCCGCTTCATCTTGTTCCGATCGTAAGGATTATGAACCATGGCTGATCAAACTGCGCCGCAACTGGCCCCGTCGCCTTCCCCGCTCGCGCCATCACCGAGCGCAGGCAGCGTCCCAGTCGATTTTCTCGAATACTGGAAGACCGGGGCACGGGAACTCACCACCTTTCGCGGCCATTCGCATGGTGTCTGGTCGGTCGCGTTCTCACCGGACGGCTTGACCCTTGCCAGCGGAGGAGTCGACCGGCTCGTCCGCATTTGGGACATTGAAACAGGACGTTTGCTGCGCTCGCTCAGGGGCCATACGGCGGACATCCGATCCGTCGTCTTCACACCGGACGGCCAGACGTTGGCCACGGCCAGCGAGGACCGCACCATCCGGCTCTGGAACCCGAAGACCGGCGAATCAAAGAAGCTCCTCTTCACGCGCTACGACCACAACGTCGTCAGCCTCTCGCTCTCGCCAGACGGCCTCATGCTGGCGCGCGGCAGCCACAACAAAGACATCAAGATTTGGGAGGTCACCACCGGCACTGAGCTCATGACCCTCCTCGGCAAAGACCAATACGACCACCATTGGTCTGTCTGCGTCGCCTTTTCGCCGGACGGCATGCACCTCGCCAGCGGAACGGATATCGGCAAGATCAAGCTCTGGGAAGTGCTACCCAGCGGAGAGGAAAAAATCCTGCACAACGGACATTGGAAGCAGGATGCCGATGATAGCAGCGAAACACGCGGGTACTTCGTCGAAGACGATGGTGGATTCCAAAAGCCGATGGACTACTGGATCGGCGCAATGACGTTTACCCCCAACGCCAAACTGCTCATCACCGGAAGCCGAGATCAGACGATCAAGCTGTTCGACATGCCGCACATGACAGAACAACGGACCCTGAAAGGCCACACCGCCTGGATACGCGCACTCGCCGTCACACCGGACAGCAAAGTGCTCATCAGCGCCAGCGACGACGAGACTATTCGGTTTTGGGATTTGTCCAACGGCCGACCCTTCAGAACGCTCAAGGCCCATGCCGGAGGTATTCGCGGGATTACGCTGTCCCCGGACGGGATGACACTGGCCAGTGCGTCATGGGATCGCACGGTGAAACTTTGGGCCGGGGGAGCAGAGCCAACCGAGTAGACCTTACGCGTCGCCCGGTTCATCCTTAGCGGACGGAATGCCGTAGCGTTTACACTTTTCCCACAGGGCTTTGCGCGAGAGGCCGAGAATCTTCGAGGCCGTCGTCCTGCTGCCCTCTACCCGCCCGAGGACCGACACAATATACTCACGCTCAAACTGTTCCCGCGCCGTCGCCAGCGAGGTGAGCGGACGCTCCTCGCGCTTCTGCCCCGTCAGCCCTTCGCTGCAAAATCCGCAAGACTCTTGCGGCAGCCCGCCCGTATAGGGACAAGACTGGAAACCGCACAGATCGGACGGTTGAATCGCGTCACGGTCCCGCCCCAGCGCCACCGCCCGCTCGACCATGTTCTCCAGCTCCCGCACGTTTCCGGGGAATGAATAGCGCAAGAAGAGCTCACGCGCCACGGAAGAAAACCCTTTCACCGTCTTATTCATCTTGCTGGAGCAGGTCTTCAGCACATGCTCCGCAATGACCATGATGTCTTCCTGCCGCTGGCGCAACGGCGGAATGACGATATGCACGACATTGAGCCGGTAAAACAGATCTTCCCGAAACCGCCCTTGCGAAACTTCCTTCCGTAAATCTTTCTGGGTTGCGCACACCAGGCGCACGTCAACGTCGATGGTGTCGCTCCCTCCGACTCGTTCGAACTGCCTTTCCTGAAGTACCCGCAGCAACTTCACCTGGATGACCGGTGAGATTTCGCCGATCTCATCAAGAAACAGCGTGCCTCGGTGCGCCAGCTCGAATCGTCCGCGCCGCTGCCTCATCGCTCCCGTGAAAGCCCCCTTCTCATGGCCGAAGAGTTCCGCCTCCAACAAAGTTTCCGGCAACGCCGCACAGCTCACCTTGATCAGGGGATACTGGCTTCTGGCGCTGTTCTGATGGATGGCGTTCGCAACCAGCTCCTTGCCGGTACCGCTCTCGCCCAGAATCAACGTGGTCGAATCCGTTCCTGCCACCAACTTAATCTTATCGAGCACCGCGCGCATTTGATTATTCGTGCCGAGAATACCGCCAAAGCTGAACTTGTCTTCTAGCGCTTCCTTGAGGTCTTGATTCTCACGCCGCAACGCCACCACACGGCCCACCCGCTCCACGATCAACAGCAATTCGTCCATCTGGAACGGTTTGGTGATGTAGTCGAACGCACCAAGCTTCATCGCGCCGACCGCCGTCTCGACTGATCCGTGAGCGGTAATCACCACGACCTCTGTCTGGGGCGCTTGCTCTTTGGCCGCAGCGAGCACCGTGAGCCCATCCGCGCCGGGCAGCCGAAGATCCGTAATGACGAGGTCGAAGGGCCGCCGGCGGACGGCTTCGATGCCTTCCGTCCCGGATGCCGCCGCGTCAACCTCATGGCCGACAGCCTCCAGCGCATCGACCATCGAAAGCCGCATCAGCGGCTCATCATCCACGAGCAGAATCCTGAGCCCCTTCATGACACCCTTTCCATCAACGAACGTTCTCGCGAGACAGGAAGATAGAGGGTGAACGTCGTCCCCTTCCCCACCTCGCTGTCCACCACGATCTTTCCTCCGTGGCGCTCCACGATGCCGAGACTGACCGACAGACCAAGGCCGGTCCCTTCGCCTTCGCTCTTCGTAGTAAAGAACGGGTCGAAGATGCGCGGCAAGACCGCCGGAGGAATACCTGACCCTGTATCGCGCACTTCAACCAAACAGACCCCTTCGATGACGAAGGTTCGAATCGTCAGCGCCCCCCCGTCCTTCATCGCTTGCACCGCATTCAGTACCAAATTCATCAGTACCTGCTCGATCATATGTCGATCGACCATGACCTGTGGCAGCCCATGTCCGAGAACCGTTTCCAATACGATGCGATTCGGGGCAAAGAGGTGCGTCGTTAAGACCAGCACACGATCGACAACGTGATTAATGTCTGTCAATGCGAACTCCGGCTCATGCTGTTGCGAAAAGTCGAGAAGCTGCCGAACGATCTTTTGCACACGCCGCACACCGTCTTCCATCGATGCACGATATTCCTCTTGCCGGCTCGGCGACAGCGTCCCCTTCCGCAAGTTGTAGAGGCAGTTGAGGATGCCTCCAAGGGGATTGTTGATTTCATGGGCGACCCCTGCGGCAAGCCTGCCGACCGATGCCAGCTTCTCCGAATTCCTAATCTGCTGCTCCAACTTCTTCGTCTCGGTCATGTCCCGCGCAATACCCAACACCCCGGCGAGCGTCCCCTCGACCGCATGCAGGGGAGAGACACTCACCATAACAGCCCTAGGCTCCCCCGTGCGCGTCACGACTTCGACCTCGTAGACCTGCTTCGCCCCGATATCTAATGTGCTCTTCAACCGCCTCCCCCGATGCCGCTTGGACAGAAGGGCCAGGTAGGGACGCCCGATCAGATCCTCTTTCCGATAGCCCCAGGCTTCGACCTTGCTATTCACATAGGTAAACCGCTGCTCGGTGTCGAGGGTATAGATGACATCGTTCGCGTTCTCGAGCAAATTCTCCAAATACTGCTTGGTCTCCTCAATTTCCCTCGTGCGCTCTCGCACTTTCTGCTCCAATTCTTCCCGATAATTCTGCAACTGCCGTTCAAGCTTTTTCCGGTCGGTAATATCGCGCAACTGCACCATCACCGACAATTGGTCGTCCGCTCCGACTCGAATCAAATCCATTTCGACCGGAGTTTCCAGACCGTCGGCATGGTGAACCGTGATCTCTTGCGTCGGCACTTTTCTCCGGCCCGTGATGATATCGCCAAACCACCCGCGCAAGGCATCATGATGCCCGGGGAGCACGACCTCGAACAGGCTGCGGCCGACCACTGTCGCCTCTGTATAGCCCAAGGCTTGCTCCTCACGTTTATTGACGGCCACGATCGTCCCGGACTCATTCACCATGAACACGGAGTCCGCCACCAAATCGAACAACGCCTTGTACCGCGCCTGCGAGGCCAGCAACTGTTGTGTCCGCTCCGACACAGCCGCTTCGAGTTTTGTCGTATATTCTTGCAGCTGCTGCTCAAGCCGTCGCCGTTCGGTCACATCGCGCACAAACGCGCGCGAGTGAACTAACCCGCCCCGTGCTTGATCGATCAGTGCCGTGGCATGAATCTCTACATCGATCGGGCGACCGTCCTTGGCCAGAAACACCGTCTCGATCGAGCTGCGCCCCTGCGCCACCAACCGCTCCAGGTATTGCAAGACGAGCGGCTCCTGACCCCGTGGCACCAAATCCCACAACCGCATCGCCAGCATCTCATCAAGGGTGTACTTCAATTTCTCAAGCCCCGTCTTGTTCACATGAACGAAGCGGCCGCTCCGGTTCAGTTGATAGATCATCTCGGGAGAATGCTCGATTAAATCGCGATACTTCTCTTCCAGCTGACGCACATCCTCCATGCGTTGCTCGATCTGCCCGAACGACTGCTGAAGATTGGCGGCCATGTGATTGAATGCCTCGGCGAGTCCTTCAATTTCATCGCCGGTCTTCAGTTCCAGTCGCCGGTCCAATCGTCCGCTCCCGATTTCCCGCACCCCGTCGTGCAACAGCTGAATCGGGCGGGCAATCCGGCGTGCAACGAGCATCCCCGTCCCCCACAGCACGGCGAGGACCAGCAATCCGTAAAGCAGCACCTTCGCCACCAGTTCAGCCAGTGGCGCATAGGTCTCCTGGGAATCCTGCCGCACCACGGTGACCCACTGTTTGCCTCCGAGACTTCCCGGAGCCAAGCTTTCGCCGAATCGAACCGGAGCGAATCCGATCAAGGCATTCGGACTCCCATGCGAATCGTCTGCCACAACGGACCAACCGGCTTTCAACCCGCCGAGGGCGCTGATGAACTCGGGCTTTATCGAATGCTCTTCCGGAGCCAGGACCGGACAGATCACAGGAACGCCATCGGAACTGAACAACATCGCATGGCCGGTCACCCCAACGGTGACATCGGCAATGGCTTGAAAAATCGTGTCCCGGCGCAGGAGGATCGTCACTGCACCGATTACCGCCCCCTTCGTATCGTCCAGAATGGGAACCGCCACCACGACCACGTGAGTCCCAAAGCCAGGATCAAACGCGATCTCGCTCACATAGCCCCTGGAACCGACCCCTTTCTTCACCGCTTGCCACCACGGCATCTTCCCGTAAAAGTACTCCACCTGCGGGATAGAACTGACTACCAGCGCTCCCTGCTGATCGGTCACCAGAATCCCGACATAGTCTGATTTGCGGATATCGTGCCACCGGATGAGGTAATTGGTGACGATACGATTGATGAAGAGAGGAAACTCGCTGCGCTTATCCCGCTGACGCCATCGCTGCTGCCAGTCCTTAATCATGTCCTGGATGCCTTGCGCATCCTTCCCCTCGTAGGTGCGATTGGACTCCGTCACGGCAGTACGAAGAAACGGAGTCGTGGCGAGCTGCTGGGCTTCGCTCATCCCGCGGCCAACCTGCATTTCAATGCGGCGAGCGGCTTCGACAGCGACTTCCTTGAAG
Organism: Nitrospirota bacterium; assembly: GCA_041178465.1. Classification (GTDB taxonomy): domain Bacteria; phylum Nitrospirota; class Nitrospiria; order Nitrospirales; family Nitrospiraceae; genus Palsa-1315. Next base: position 28,777 of record JBEGVJ010000090.1, on the reverse strand, counting down.
TTCGCGCCGGTCATTTCACGAAGTGCACGCCGTTCCTCGACGTAGGTGAGCGCGAGCAGGAGGGTCAGGGGCAGAAGTCCGACCATCACGATCGCCGTGATGATCTTGTGCTGGAGACTGTGAGCCCGACTCCAGAGTGTCATGGATGTGCCCCAAGCAGGTTGCGATAACCCGTGACGCGTGTCTCGTGAAGCGTCAGAAACGCTCTTTCACAGCGAGCGACGCTTCACGAGCACGGTGGGTTCTGCATGATCCGCCTAGCTCCGTTTCAACAGCCGCCCCGATGTTCCAGGCCAGAGCAACAGCAACGGACTTGCGACGAAAATAGACGAATAGGTTCCGAAGATCACGCCCCACAAGAGCGCGAGAGAGAAGTCGTGCAACACCTCGCCTCCTGCCAGCGTCAGAGGAATCAGCACCAACACGACCGTCAAACTGGTCACGATCGTGCGGCTTAGTACTTGGTTCACCGCATTATTAATGATCGTTTCCTCACTGTCCCGCCGCCGCATCCGGAGATTTTCCCTGATCCGGTCGAACACGACGACCGTGTCCGTCATCGAGTAGCCTGCTAACGTCAACAATGCCGTCACCACCAGCAGGGTGATTTCCTTGTCCAGGATGTAAAAGGCGCCCAACACTGCCAACACGTCATGAAAGGTCGCCAGGGCCGCAGCGATGCCGAATCGAAATTCAAATCGCGCCGCCACGTAGAGAATAATGCCGGCAAAGGAAACGAGAATCGCAATGAGGGCATCCTGTTGCAGTTTCTGCCCGATGGTCGGCCCAATTTCCGTACTGGAATCGACCACGAAATGGTTCGAGGGAAACTCCTTCGCAAAGACCGCCACGACCCGTTCGGCGACCTTTTCCTCAATAGTCGTCGAAGCCTTCAGGCGAATCAGGAGTTTGTTTTCCTGACCGAACTCTTGCAGCTCGGCGCTACCCAAGCCGTTCGCCTCCAATGTTTTCCTGGCTTCGTCGATCCGGATCGCTTGGTCGAATTTCAACTGGACCGCGGTCCCGCCAGCGAAATCGATGCCGAGGTTCGCCGCCCCCCTGGCAATCTGCACGACCGCCACAAGCCCCAGCATCACCATGATGCCGGAAAACAGGAAAGCCCAGCGGCGCTTTCCCATGAAATCGATATTGGTTTTTCCGAGAATCTCTAACATGCCGGCTCCTTCGGACTAGATGCTTAACTGTTCGACTTTGTGTCGTTGATTCATGAGGTCGAAGATGACCTTGGTGCCCACCATCGCCGTAAACAGATTGATCCCGATGCCGAGGCACAAGGTCACGGCAAACCCTTTGATCGGCCCTGTGCCGAAGAGGAACAGCGCCACCCCCGTGATCAGCGTCGTCACGTGAGAGTCGATAATCGTCAGCAGCGCCTTGTCGTAGCCTCCATCCACCGCCAGCCGGACCGCTTTCCCGAGCCGTAATTCTTCACGGATACGCTCGAAAATCAGGACGTTCGAATCGACGCCCATCCCGATCGTGAGCACGATTCCGGCGATCCCCGGCAGGGTCAAAGTTGCGTTCAGCGCCGAGAGCGCCCCCATCAAACAGAGCAGATTCAGCGCCAGCGCAAAGTCCGCAATCACCCCGGACGTCCGGTAATAGACCATCATAAACAGCACCACCAAGGCGCCGGCAAACAACGTGGCCTGCACACCCTTGTCGATCGAGTCCTTCCCCAGCGACGGCCCGACCGTGAGGTCCTGAATGATCTTGAGCGGAGCCGGCAAGGCGCCGGCCCGGAGGACGATCGCCAAGTCGTTCGCCTCTTGCGTCGAGAAGGTCCCGGTGATTTGCGCGCGTCCCCCGGTAATGCGCTCCTGGATCACCGGCGCCGAGTAGATCGTGTTGTCGAGCACGACGGCCATGCGCTTCTTGACGTTGTCGCCCGTGATCCGTTCGAATTCCCGGCCGCCCTTGGCATCGAAGGTGATCGACACGTAGGGATCGTTGAATTGACCGATTGAAACCCGTGCATCGCTCAACACATCGCCGGTCAACATCACCCGTTTTTTGACGAGATAGGGAATCCGATATTCGCGGCCCGTGTCTTTATCGATCGCTCGCTCGAAGAGGATCTGGTCGCCGACCGGCAGCTTCGCCTCAGCCTCTTTCAGAATATCCGCTTCTTTTTCTTTCGGAATACGGGCTGGCAGGTCGAGCTTCACCTGGTTGTCCTCGTCCAGCATCTTAAACTCGAGCAACGCCGTCTCTTTGATCAGATCCTTGGCGCGCTTGGGCTCTTTGACGCCGGGCAACTGCACGACGATCTGCTTCAACCCCTGCCGTTGCACCATCGGCTCCGCTACGCCAAACTGGTCGATGCGGTTCCGGATCGTTTCCAGCGCTTGGTTGATCGCGGAGTCCTTGATCCGCTTGACCTCCAGCTCCCGCAGCTCCCACACCAGCTGATTCGCCGATCCGGCAGACTCGGTCTCAATGAAGGTCGGGTAGTCATCGAGCATCTTCTGGATCTGCGCCTTGAGCTCGGCGTTTTGAAATTGGATCGTGACCTGGGTCGGCCCCGTGCGCGCCACAGACTCGACGGGGATTTTCTTGTCGACCAACAAGTCTTGGAGGGACACGACCGAACGATCGACGGCAATCTCAACCGCGCGATCTTCGTCCACTTCCATGACGAGGTGAATCCCGCCTTGGAGATCCAATCCCAGCGTAATGCCTTTGCTCGGCATCACCGCCTTCAGCCAGGCTGGCAGCGCCTGATAGAACGGCTGATAGGACGGGATAAAAAAGATCACCGACACCACCACCACCAACGCCAACAATGTTAACCGCCCACCCACTTTTTTCATGTTGTCTGTAACCCCTTTGTCACTCGCGGTCTACGAGTCCTTATCCTTATCTTCATCGTCAGCGCGTAATCGCGCGATATGTTCCCGTTGTATCCGGATCTTCGCACTGTCGGCAATCTGCAATGTCACGGTCTCTTTCCCGAGATTCGTCACAGTGCCCCAGATACCGGACCCCGTGATCACCTTGTCGCCCTTCTTCAGCGCCTCCAACAGCGCCTTCTGCTGCTTCTGGCGTTTTTGCTGCGGCAGGATGAGCAGGAAATAGAAAATAACGAAAATCAGCACGAACGGCACGAGGGACAAGAGTGTCCCGTAACTCGAACCCGAACTCCCGCCACCGATTCCTTGAGCCCATGCGACCGATTGCATTACCATACGAACAGATTCCTCCTCGACAGGGTTAGTCCCATCTGGCATGCCGTGGCGCATCGACTTCAGCCGCCGCTGCAGCTGAAATGTCCGATACAGCCTGGTCCCGGGATCGGTAAAACTCCTCCCGGAACGACCGTAATGTCCCCCGTGCGATCGCTGACCGCACCTGGCCCATCAGATCGGCAAAATACCAGAGATTGTGAATCGTATTCAGCCTTGACGACAACATCTCTTTCACTTGAAAAAGGTGATGCAGATAGGCACGGGAATAGCGCGCGCAGACCGGACAACCACAGGCCGGATCGATCGGCTGTTCATCCCGCACATACCTCGCTTGCTTGATCACCACCCGCCCAAAACTCGTAAAGAGCGAGCCGGTCCGTCCGTGGCGGGAGGGCACGACGCAATCGAAAAGATCAATCCCCCTGGCCACGCCTTCGACCAAATCCTCCGGCATCCCCACACCCATCAAATACCGCGGCTTCGAAGCCGGCAGCTCCGGCACGGTCACATCCAGCATCGCATACATCTCAGGCTTCGACTCCCCCACCGACAGCCCCCCGACCGCATAACCTTCGAAGCCGAGCCCTACGAGGTCGCGCGCCGACGTCACGCGGAGATCCGCATCCAGCCCGCCCTGCACGATTCCGAAAAGGGCTTGATCCGTGCGACGCCGGCTATCCTGGCAACGTTTGGCCCAGAGGGTGGTCCGGCGCACCGCATCGCGCACCACTTCTTTTTCTGCCGGCAAAGCCACGCAGTGGTCGAAGGCCATCATGATATCGGCCCCCAACGCTTCTTCGATCTCGATCGCCGTCTCCGGCGTAATGAAATGAGCCGACCCATCGAGATGCGACTGAAAGCTCACGCCATCGTCCGTCACCTTACACAGTTTCGCAAGACTGAAAATCTGAAATCCACCGCTATCAGTCAGAATCGCTCCGGGCCAGCCGGTGAACCGATGCAAGCCACCCAACTCAGCCACGACCTTATGCCCTGGCCGCAGATAGAGGTGGTAGGCGTTGTTCAGCATGAGACCGAAGCCGAGCTGTTCCAGGTCGGTCGGGTCAATCCCCTTCACCGGCCCCAAGGTGCCGACCGGCATGAAGGCTGGCGTATCAATGGCGCCATGGGCGGTGCTGAGTCTCCCCAGTCGCGCACTCGTCTCGCGGTCTGCCTGCTGCACGGAAAAATCCACAGTCCCTCTTGCTCCCTACATCTGATCCGGTGCGGAAATTCCAAGCACAGCGAGTCCGTTCTTCAAGACCTGCTGGATGCCGCGCATCAGCGCCAATCTCGCCGCAGTCCGTTCGGGAGTCAGCACCTCTTTCGGCAATCCCTCTCCCGGAACCAATGCATCAGGCGTGACGGCAAGAAGGTCGCGATCCGCGGCGGGAGGCAGAATCCGGTGCTTGTTGTAGAACGTATGGAGCAGCCCGGCCAATTGCTGAAGGTAATAGGTCATCCGGTGAGGCTCATAGGCTATGGCGCTGCCCTGCAAGACAGAGGGATAGGCGGAGAGCTTGCGAATCAGCCCCAGCTCATCCGGGTCCGTCAAGACCGTCAAATCGGCCTCGCTCGGCAGAGGACAGACGATGCCTCTGGCAGCCGCGACGCGCCAGAGGCTGGCGATCCTGGCATGGGCATACTGCACATAGTAGACGGGGTTATCGGAAGACCGCTGCTTGGCCAGCTCCAAATCGAAGTCGAGATGCGAATTGGAGTCGCGCATGAGAAAAAAGAACTTGGCGGCATCGGCCCCGACTTCATCGATGACTTCCCGCATCGTGATGAACTCGCCGGCGCGCTTCGACATTTCCACTTTTTTCCCGCCGCGCAACAGATTCACCATCTGAACCAGCACGACCTGGAGACGCTCTTTCGGATGCCCATAGGCCTGCACGACCGCTTGCATGCGGGGAATATAGCCATGGTGATCCGCGCCCCAGACGTCGATCAGCAAATCGTAGCCGCGCCGCAACTTGTCTTGATGATAGGCGATATCGGAAGCCAGGTAGGTGTATTCGCCATCCTGCTTCCGGACGACACGATCCTTCTCGTCGCCAAAAGCCGAGGACCGGAACCACCAGGCCCCTTCCTCCTCAAATAGAAACTGCTGTACCTTCAATTCATCCAAGACCCGCTGAACCGCCCCTGAATCCACGAGGGAGGCTTCGCTGAACCAGGACTCGAACTCGATCCCGAAGGACTTCAAATCCTCGCGAATCAAACCCAGCAGTTCCTGATAGGCAAACGTTCGGCAACGCTCCTCAACCTCTACGGCTGGACGCCCGGCCAGTTCGGCCCCAAGCTGTTGCTTCACGCGCTCAGCCACGGCCGTAATGTAGGCTCCATGATAGCCCTCTGACGGAAACTCTACCGGCCGATCGGACAACTCCTCGTACCGCGCGTATACGGAAGTCCCCAGCAATTTCATCTGCCGGCCTGCGTCGTTGATATAGTACTCGCTCACGACGTCGTACCCGATCGCCTTGAGCATATTGGCGACCGCCTGCCCGACCGCCGCGCCACGACCATGGCCCACATGCAAGGGACCAGTCGGATTCGCGCTCACATATTCCACTAACACGCGACGGCGCTCCCCCAATAAAGCGCACCCGTAGGCCGACCCTTGAGTCTCGATTTCTCTGAGTACTTCTTGCCACACGGAAGGCTTGAGCGTGAGGTTGAGGAACCCGGGCCTGGCGATTTCGACCCGGTCGAACAGTTGCCCGTCCTGAGAAAGATTGTCGATGATGATTTGAGCGATGTCATGCGGCGCTCGTTGCTCGGAGGCAGCAAGAGACATGGCAACCGTTGAAGCAAGGTCCCCCCATTCAGGTCGCTTGGGCGCATCCAGGCTCAATTGAGGCCAAGACTCCGTCTTCAATTGCCCCTTCTTTTTGGCTCCATTGAGCGCTCCAAGGAGCGCGCTGGTGACCTTTTCCTGAACGACTCCGCTAGACAAGAAAAAACTCCTAAGTCCTTACCAATGAAAGGAAAAACGAACTTGCCACTGTAGCATACGAGATAGGCAGTGACAAGGCGGCCGAAAGGGACTCTCCCTTAGGCCCCTGCCTCAGTGAGACCGGCGAGACAGAGGGCGACAAGACGGGGCTGGGAAATCTTGAGACAAGGCTTTTGCTCACACCGGCTGACGTCACCCCATGATCGGCAATGGCAGGGTGCACCCTGCACGACCGTGACATGAGCACCACTGGGAGCCCAACGAGCTGGATCGGTCGGCCCAAATAACGCGACCGTACGAATCCCGATCAGCCCGGCCAGATGCGTAACCCCTGAGTCCTGCCCGACAAAGAGCCTTGCGCGAGCAAGCACCGCAGCGACGGTGAGAAGATCGAGGTCCTTCAGGACAACCGGCCGGTTGACGCAGGACTGGAGGAGATGCTCGACCGGCTCCCGATCTGCAGGCCCTTCTAAAATCACCGGAGTCGCACCGAAATCCTGAATGGCGGCAACTACCGCTGAGAACGTCTCAGGCGCCGCGCACTTATGGGCACTCCCGCTCCCAGGATGGATGACAACGTAAGGCGATTCGATCGATACCCCTGCGGCCTGAAGGCTGGCTAGTCCAAGACGGAAGAACGGCTCCGGCACAGCCAATGGGTGACTCCCCTCACTACCAGACTGTGCTTCATGAATTACTTCAAGAAACCGGTCACGTTGATGGGTCGCCTGAATTGTAGCCGAGAAGGGAGACCCTAGGGTCACCTCTCCGGCGCCGGACGATTTAAATGTCCCGCGCAACGTGCCATCACGATCCTCCGTCCAGCCAACGGCAAGATCGCAGTTTTCCAGCCATGTCCGGACCGGATCTGAGACCGACGCAGCACCGGCAAATAAATCCGCACAGGTCCGCCCCCGCACAGAGGTCCAGTCATCAATGATGCCACAAGCGAGAAGCAGTCTCGCAACCTGATCCTCCGCACAGAGTGCAAGCCGATGATTGGGGAAACGGGTCCGCAACCGAGCCATGGCAGGCACTGCCAAGAGCACGTCGCCAAGGCCGCCGGGATGGATCATCACGATCACCCTTGGCAGGGCAGGCACTATGATTGACCTGTGGGAGGCAACTGAGCCAGCAGAGCCCGAGCCAACTTAAGATCCGCCGGTGTATTCACATTCTGAAAGGAGCGGCCTGATGAGTCGAGCGTGAGCAAGTCCTTCTCGGTGACATACCGCACATGGAGGGACGGGTGCGACACCATCTCTTGAATCTTGAGTTGTCGAGCCTGGATCATCTGCTCAACGACAGGCAGGCATCGTTTGCCATACAAAGCATGCATCGGATGTACGCGGCCCGCAAGTGTCGCCATCACAATATCTGCGCTGGCCCTTCGACTCGTAAACTGCGCAATGACCGCCGGGTCGAGAAATGGCATGTCGCACGCCACTACGAATATGTAGGGCGTTGTTGCCAGCGTAAGCCCGGTATATAACCCGCCGAGGCTGCCACAGTCAGGCACCAGATCTCGCACAACATGAGCCTCGACGTCGAGCGGAGGACTGTCCTGCGCAATCACCACCAGGACGTTCTGAAAGATTGAGCGAAGCACCGTCAATCCTCGTTCAAGGAGAGTCTGTTCACCCAGGACGAGATACCGCTTATCTTCGCCCATTCTCCGGCTTTTGCCCCCGGCAAGCAGGACGCCGGTTACATCGATCTCCATCATGCCCTTCAATGTAACAGCCCCAAAAGAAAGAGGGGGTGGGTTACCCCACCCCCTCATGCTTCCCTTCAGACTCTCGCGTTCAAGTGAACGTTAGAGGGTCTTTCCCTTCCGCTTGTTGGAGCGTCTTGTGAGAACCCAGCCTTCCAGCAGGACCACACCAAAGGCGATCACAACCGGATAGATGTAGGCTTCGCGAGGCGTCGGCGGCTCCAGGAAGGTGTAATAGAAGGCCGACACGGCCATCTTCCGTCCTGCGTCGCCGTTATGGCCATCCCAGGCGAAGAATACGGTGGGAATATACTGTCCCATTTCGAAGAAGGTATCTTCGTCGTAATCCTGATCCTTCTTATTCCCCAACGGACGCTGAATCATCACCGTCCATCGGCCGTTCTTCCACTCCGAATACAGAAGCTTAATATTCTCTTGGTAGTTGTCCCGCTCTCCAAAATCCTTATCCCAGCCGGTACCTTCAAAGGCACGGATCGATCCGTCTGCCTCCCACTTCACAATATCGACCGGGAACTGTTCGTTGCTTCCGAACAAATACCGCGGCTTGATCGGCGCGGGAAGTTCCTTCCACTTCACGGCAGTCTGCATGGCGATCGCATCGTTGTACACCGTGTAGTTGTTCTGATGCGCGGCAATGGAGCCCTCTTCGCCGGTCTTCGGGTCCTGTTCCTTCACATCAATGTTGACTTCTGTCGGAGCCCAAGGCAACTTTCCTTCGGCGACGCTCTTCGTCCGGTCGTCCCACTGGAACATGAACACGACATGCTTGTCGTTGTAGAGCGACTTCACCCAAATATCGTCGATCCGATTTACAAAGTTTCTGGGCTTGTGGGTGATTTGACCACCCATCGCAACATACCGGCGAGCCCGGTTCTTCCACAATTCATGTTCGGGATCTGCAGGAATCTCTCCTTCGACTACCCCTGAAGACACCACAAAGTTGATCTTTGGCTTGTCTGTCAACGGATCGATTGAGAGAGGCTTCCCATCTGCTTCGCGCTCACACAGCGAGTTCACGAAGTTCGCAATGTGCCAACGTTCTTCAACCGTGCTGTTGTCAGCAAACGAAGGCATCGGGGTGCCGTTGATTCCAGTCGAAAACGTCCGGAAAATATTCTTAATGTTATAGGGGTCCTGGCGGCTGCCCCTAAAGTTCCAGCACTTGTGCCAGTCGGCTGGCTGGATCGAGAAGCCCCAGTCGTCTTTTAGATTGAACGCGTTGCCGTCTCCACGGCCTTCAGCTCCATGACACTCGACACACTTCTTTTCAACAATGAGCTCCGAGCCTCTCTTGAGACTTTCCTCAGAGACGGCAACCGGCTTCAGATCGTCCAACTGCAAGACGGTCTGTGCCTCGGACTGCTTGTCGGTAAATTTCCGGTCTTTCACCAGCTGAGTGGTGACGAAGGCCAACACTTGGAGCCGCTGCTCTTCCGTCAGAATACCCTCCCAGGACGGCATCGCCGATCCAGGCAGACCGTGCGTAACAGTCTCGAACAGGTCGTTCTGGCCAGGAATTGGCTTCTTGGCATCGAACAACGGCAACTCGCCGCTGGCCGTACGCCGAATTTTGAACGTCCCCTGGTTGAAATTGCGGGGGCGCGGCCAGAGTCGGTCGGCACCAGGTCCGTCGCCTGCGCCATCGACCCCGTGACACCATACACACTTGGTGAAATAGACCCGTTTCCCTGCTTCGATCATATCGGCAGCAGGCTCAGGCGCTAACTCGCCTTTCTTGAAACCCTCAGGAAGGGCATCTTGGGCAAAGGTTAAGCCCCCGGTGCTTCCGGTGACCAGGATGATTCCAAAGGCAGTCGTGAGGAGCGCTCCCGCCTTCAGACTAAACGAATTCTTCATGGTTTCCCTCATGTCGTAAATCCAGGTTGGCTATAGGTTCCCGTGAACGATTAGTCCCAGGTCCGGGGATAATACCCCGTGTGCCAATACTCGAACAAAATAACTTTCCAAATTTCATCCACAGTCAAATGTTGTTCCCATGGCGGCATCACGGAGGCCCAGGGAAATCCTTCGTTCGGCAACCCGATTCCACCCTTGGATACGCGCCAGAAAATGAAGGTCTCCTGCAGCTGCGCGATCGTTCCCGGATCTGTGAAGTTTGCCGGGATCGGATTGAATGCAAACGCGTGGAGACCACGACCGTTCAGGTTATCGCCGTGGCAGAAGTGGCAATTCTGGAAGAAGATCTCTCCGCCTTCACGCACATACTTAAGGTACCCTTGCGCATCTTTATCCCAAGGATTGGCATTCGGCTTCATCAACCGGCCCATGCCCTGCTCCACAATATTCGCGTTGCTATACTCTTGATCGAACTTTCCTTCAAGATTGACACGGTAGGGGTTCTGCGACGTTTGGAGCGTGTAGGTCTTCCCATGCACCTTGGTGCTGGCTGGCGGCGCAGGATGCACCGTCCGCAACTCGATCGGCTCCTCCGATTTCGGAACCATCGCGTTGTAGGAGAACCCGCCGATTAAAATCGGCAAAATAACCAGATAGGCGTATCGTAGCAGCTTGTTCACCCCACTCTGGGCATCCAAGACGTTCATGATCGGCTGCTTGAACTTCTTCCAATCCTCTTCGTTCGCAGAAACCCACATAAAGACCGCGATGAGAGAGACGGTCCCGTACATGGCACGAACGCTGAACGGAATCGGCGGATAGACACGAAACTTCAGATACAGGAGGATGAACGACCAAAAGGAAATCCCCTGCCAGAAGCGAGGAAGCGCCATTCCCATGGAGGCCATCATATAGCTAAGCCCCGTAAAGCCCGCGACAAACAGCGTGAGCTCAAAGAGCACTTGCATTGGCATGTAACCTTCGACCAGGCGCACGGTATTTGACGGAACGATATCCAGAATCATTCCGGCAAGCAGGAGTATTCCAATTGCTCCTATGAGTGCCCCGACTGACATTAATGCTTTCATCGGCGAACTCCCTTTGCTCAACAAAAGAGGTAGACAGACAAGATTATGAAATCTTCGGTGGCGGCGATCCCGCCTTCACCTGCGACAGATAATCGACGATCTTCTTGATAGCGCCTGCGCTTAGCTTCTGGCCGAATACCTTCGGCATCGTATTATCGGGGAATGGCTTCACCACATAGGCACTCGGTGAAACGATCGACTCCATAATGTAGTCAGGAACCGTCTTCGCCGTTCCCTTATAGTCTGCATCCTTTATGCGAAGCGGGGCATTCGTCCCCTCTTCAAGCTTAGGACCGATGGTGCCGACCGCGCCCGGGATGCCAGGGATTGTATGACAAGCCACGCACTGGGCCTTCGCAAAAATCTGATCGACCGGCTCCGTTCCATCCGCCATCAAAGCACTGGGCGGTCCAGCAGCCTTATCATCTTGCTGCTTAGGACGATCGGCTTCGGGAATAAACTTCTCATACGACTTGATGATCTCCTCGTATGTCGGAGCGTCGCGCCCTTCGCGGACATACAACCAGGTATCGACAGCCGCCAACTCAGCAAGACTTAATGAGATCGGTGGCTTGTGAATGGCAGGCATCGGGCTCTCTTTATCGTTCGTACCCTTCACGCCATAACCAGCTACCACATAGCAACTCGGACAGGAGTGAGACTCAGCGATATATTCCTGACCGTTCTCTGCGGTCCCGGCTCCAGGGAATGCCTCCTTTTGGGCATAGTCTCTACCTGCCGGCTTGCCCTTGCTATACTTCGGATCTTCTAGCCGTTCTTTGCCTGCGCGCTCAGGAAGACCATCGAGGTTTGGCGCGCGCTCGCCCAACATTCCCTTATGGAACGCATGGCAGAGAGGACACTGGCCCTTTCCAATCGCGCCCTGAACTTTGTTTTGCCCAATGCCGCCAAAAATAATCTTCTCGCCTTCATCCGCCAACTGTTGCGCGGTCATCGACTCAAACTGGATCTTTTCCTCCTTGGGAGGAAACCCACCCTCAACCTGCGGCAACCAGTTCCCATACCCCGACAAGCCTGCGGCGACAAAAAACATGAAGCCACCGATCTTGAGCAATGCGGCTTGATTAGGGAAGTAAATCCCCATCATGAAACACATCGCGGTGATGAGAACTAAAGAAACCGGCAGCATCCGGTTCGCTTCATAGAAGCTCGCCTTGTAATGCGCAATCGCCAGCAGCAACAGACACGCGCCCAACATCCCAATGAAGAGCTTGAACGAGGCGCGCTTCTTTGCAGCAGGATCGCTAATGGATACCTGGGAATACACGAGGAGACCCGCGAGAAGCGCGAGTAGCGGCCATCCTATCGATAGAGCTTCATTTATCAGATCGCCCACGGTTTTAACCTCCTGAGGTTTGGGTAGGAGGGAGGCACGTCTACCGCGCCCCCGCTCCCCCAACCAAGATCCTAAAGATGATTAGTGGCCCCCGGCTGGCTGCGGTGCACCGCCTGGAACCCCTGCCTTCGCTTCAACTGGCGCCTTCTTTATCCCGAGGCTACCAAGCCAGAAGACAAATAGGATACTGATCCAGAAGAACAACACATTGAACGAAATCATGTTCGCGGCAAATCCCACCGTATGGGTATAGGCCCAGGGCGAGTTATCGCGCATGATCTCATTCACATGCCAGAACAATCGGACCGAGGAGCGGATGTACCCCATCAATCCCATCATCCAGGTAAAGGCCGTTGCGAGCATGATCAAGGCATATTGCGATCGAGCGGAGATCTTCCCCCACTCGATGGGCCCCATCTGCTTGGCGCCCTTCATCATGAAGCTGTTGAGCGCAAACATGAAGAAGAGACAGGACAGCGTCGTCGCCACCTGAGGCACCGACAGACCGACTCGCACATTTGCCGGGATGTAATATCCAAGGACAGCGAGCCCGATAATATTGAAATAGGCGCAACCGAAAAAGACGCCCATGAAAATATTGCCGAACTTCGACCAGGACACCGTCGAGACCTTATTGCCGCGCATGTACCAGACGAAACTCAGAATGGTGGTGGTGATAATGACGTTGATTCCACCATTCTTGGCCGACATGACGCCATAGTTACCCAACACCGGGTGCTGTTGACCACCCATCGCCTTGAGCTCAGCGGGAGTCATGACGATCGTATGGGGGGTAATGAACACCAGGTAGCCGCAGCACAGCACAAACACGAGATACTTGATGTAGCGTTGATACTTCTCGGCACCGCGCATCCGACCGAGCGCCTGCCAGAGATAATAGTTGGTGCTCAGGAACAGAATCCCGATCATAGTGGCTTGAATGATGAAGAGCCACGCCAGGAGACCACCCATGAGCGTGATGCCCATCTGCTGACGATAGGCATAGACTTCGCGCATCAGCCAGTAACCGGCGAATGGCAAGGGGATCAAAAACGCCACGCCGAGCGCCATGGCGATATAACCCATCCAATCATAATGCGCACGATCTTCATCGGTCTTGGACGCCAGGAACTTATAGGCCGCGTAGGCTGCCACGACACCGCCGCCGAACGCCATGTTACCCAAAATGCGATGCACGTTGAGCGGATTCCAGAGTGCGGTATGAACGACATGCCAGATATTCCCCAGATACCGGCCCTGCTCATCGACGCCGGCGGGCGACATCATGAAGCCGATCCAGGAATTCGCCAGGAACATGAGCAGAGTACCGATCACGTTCAAAATGACGGACAAGCTCAAGTGGATCCACTTGAGGAATCCCTCCCTCATCTTGTCCCAGCCGTAATAATAAATGTAGAGGGTCCCGCTCTCCGCCACGAACATCAACGCATAGATATGCATGACCGGGCGGAAGATACTGGACAGGTAGCCAAAGAATGCAGGATAGAGCGTCAAGAAGGTGAAGATCAGAATGCCGCCGAGAACCGCGGTCAGCGAATAGGCCGTCAAACTGATCTTGATGAAGTCATAGGCGAGCTGATCATAGCGCTTCGCCATCGCCTTATCCTTCGTTACCACCCCCATGAACTCAATCACCATGCAGAAAATCGGAACCGCCAGCACGAAACTTCCGTAATAGAGGTGCTGCTGATTCGCAAACCAGAGCAACACGCGACTCTCGAAGTTGTACCGCGGATAATCCCGAGGACCATCGACGGTCTTCGGGGCGGGGGCACCGGCAACGATACCTTCCGTCTTATAATAGACGTCTCTCCCTTTCTCGACCTTCGCCTCACCCTCCTTCTTCACCTCATCAGGCGCATCTGCGCCCATAGCCAGTGACGGAAGCGATACAGCGATGGGGAGCAGGAGAAGGCCAATCATTGCGCAAAGCGCCATGATTGAGAACAACTTCTTCCCGGCTACTAAACCCATGGGATACCTCCTTAATGCATTCCGGAAAAGACTCATCGCAATTCCCTACAAACTCAACTCAGAATGATCCCAAGGCCTACTTCCGGAACAGATACCAGAAGTCCAGTCCCTGCGAATCCATCAAAAAGTGGTCAACTGCCGTGAAATAGGCGATGCACACGACCAGCGACACAACCACATAGACAATTGTCTGACCCATCGGACTCCCTCCTCGCAACTTGCAGACGTTCAAGAAATCCCAGGACTAAAGTGGCCCTAACTTAGCAGGGGCACTGAATTCCTGCGAACCAATAAAAAAACCACAAACCCACCGCGCAGGTGATGTAGAAAATCATCCGACCAACTCTGACCTTAAACTCGCTATCCACCGTTGCCGTTGCCATCGTGTCTCCTTCTCCTGATAAGGGGAAATAACTACCTGGATCGTATCAGCGAATTTCTTGACACAGAGATGCCCATAATGTTATTCAAAATTCTTTGCCGCACATGAAAAATCAGGGGAAAATCGATGATTAAGAACTCAAAAGTGTTCGACATTATAGTTTTGGCCGGTATGGTTGTCAATATAATTTTGGCCGTCTTCCTCATTCTCTACTACTTTGATTTCTTGTAGTTTTCTTGGCGTTTCCCCCTTCAGATCCTCTCTCATTTTGCGCCTGAAACCGCACAGCGGAACCCAATTGTTTCGTCGCGAAAATCAGGAACCATTTTGCTCCGACTGGTGATGCGAATATCGGCTCCCGTCGTCGCATAGCCCCCTCCACGAAGCACCCGAAACGTGCCACTTTCAGGACTCGGCGGGTTTCGTTCGGGAGCCTCCCCGAAATAGCTTTCTGCGTACCAGTCCGCCACCCACTCCATCACATTTCCCGCCCCATCCATGACGCCATAGGGACTCTTATCGGTCAAAACGGCACCGACAGATGCGGTGACATCGTGGCCATCCTGCACCCTGGCCCAGTTCGCTCCGCCAGGCTGCTCCACGTTCCCCCATGGCCAGAGGCGGCCATCCGTTCCTCGCATGGCCTTCTCCCACTCCGCCTCAGTTGGAAGCCGGGCTCCTTTCCACTGACAATAGGCCTCTGCGTCCTCCCATGACACGTAAACCACAGGCTGATTGACACCGCGCATCTTGCTCATGTTCTTGGCATAGCGAGACGGAGGACCGGACTTGCGGTGTCCGGTCGCCTCGACAAATTGCTGATACTGAGAATTTGTCACCTCGTACCGATCAATCGCAAATGCATCGAGCACCAGCGTACGCTGAGGCCGCTCATCGAATCCGCCATGATCGGTTCCACGGATGAAAGGTCCCGCTGGGATCGAGAGCATTTCTTCTGGAACCGGATCTTCATGGGAAACCCGCGAGGGATCGAGCGGCGCGGACGAGGGCGCATCCGTAGAATCAGCAGCTGGCTCTTCAAATGGCGTCAACGTGGTGCCGCGAATGATTCCCATAATAGGGAGCGCAGCAAAGGCGAGGATGGCAAGAAGAAACAGAACTTTGAATTTGGTTTCGAGCATGTCTGTTATGGCACCGCGGGGCTGTCTCCAGCCTCCAAATCGCTCGCGCAGCGGAACCCAATCGTAATATCCGTCCGCCAATGCTTTGCCGCAAATCGTTTGGATAGCCGAGCATTATGCTCGGTCTCCCGCCATGATCCTCCGCGCACGACCTTCAAATCTTCCGCAGACTCAGGCCCCTTCGGATCACGGTAGGGCGCTTTCTGGTAATAGTGCTCGTCGTACGAATCCGCAACCCATTCCGCGACATTCCCGGTCATATCATAAATTCCATAAGGGCTTCGCCCGGACTCGAACGATCCAGAAGGTGCGAGATACCGATAACCATCTTCACTCCCATCTACATTGGCATTCGCACGACCGTTCATGAAGGTGTCGCCCCAGGCGTACTTCCGCCTTCCCTCGCCACGGCCAGCCTTTTCCCATTCTGCTTCCGTAGGAAGGCGCTTTCCCGCCCACTTGCAATAGGCCCCCGCCTCGTCCCACGACACGCTCATCGCCGCGAACTCAGGTTTCAGCAACTTGGATTGATCGTCTTCGAACACCTCGATCTTGGGCAACGGCCGCTTCGTCATTTTGGCGAACCGGGCATATTCCTCTTGCGACACCTCTTTCTTGTCGAGATAGAAGGCCTTGAGAAATACTTGCCGCTCCGGCGCTTCATCGGGATCGCCATCCTTGCTGCCCATGATGAACGGACCTTCGGGGACTTGCACCATCTCTCGGCCCTCATCCCCTATCTTCGTTTTATACATGGAGTAATCCTGCGAGAGGACACTGCTCGGCGCAGGACGAGCCTCGGTCTTGATCGAGAGGACCAGCTCTTTCATCTTCTTGGCCTTGTAGGACTCATAGACCAGCAAACCGATCAACAGAATGAACGACCCAAAAACAAAAATGATTGAGCCAATGAGTACTTTCCTATTCTCCATCGCGTCTCAGGCTCCTTCAATTGTGCGTGACACGGAGGAATTCGCTGGCTCGGACGCAGCCTTCTTTGCCGCGCGCATATCCAGCAACATGGAGATCTGCACCCCGAGAAATCCACCCATGGCGGCGCCGGCCCCAGCACCCACGGATATTCGCTCAGGACCGGCGATGAACCAGGCCAGCGCTCCGCCTAACAGGGTTCCCACCAAAATACTCACCAGGAAACGTCGCCCACCCATAAAACCAATGACTCCGCCAAGCAGAAGTCCTGCCCCGCTCGCGATCGGCATCATGCCGCCACCCATAATGACCCCGATGAGTGTCCCGACCGTTCCCATTACGGCTATACCGAACAGGATATCGATCACCTTCGAAGGGGCAGCTTGCTCTGCGCCAGACTCGGTCATGCTACCACCGATCCATTGCTCTAACGTCCTGTACTCGCAACCATCGAACCAAAATCGATTTCTACGCCAGGCCCGGCAATGATCGAAATGCCCCAGGCCTTGGCCGCTGGTTCATGCTGATGAATCCGTTTGAAATCTTCGTACACGTTCACACGTTCCTCAAACCACTGACCGACATCCTTCGTGCCGCTTTGCACCACAATCTCTGCGCCACTGAACATGCCGCCCTCGGTCAGAGTCCCCTCGGGCTTGCTGGCGCTCCAAACATACTTCGTGAAGACGGGGATGAACATGAGATCCGTATCCAGCGAGGCATAGATCGCAGCTATCGGTTCAATTCCCGTCGCGGCTTTGTGTAGGCGCCAACGCCAGGTCAGGACAGGGAAGGCCTTCGGGTCCCAATCGATCTTCTTCTTCTTAATCCGTTGTCCCGCGTCCTTCGCCGCCACAAAGTTCACGCCGTTCTCGGTCTGAACCTTATAGGCATCCCGCCCCTTCGACTGGCTTCGTTGATTCTCATGGTCCCAATTTGCGGGAAACCCGTCCGCCTCTTTCGCTTGAAAATCTTCCAGGACCAGGGACTGGCCTTGCGCCGAGACGGCGCCATCCATCACAAAGCCTCCACATAGCGCCAGCCCGACCGTGAGACAGCTCAGAGCGATCACTCCTCGATTCATACGCCAAACCCTTTCGATATTCACGCCTCTTGCGACGACGACGGCGCCAGGACCGGCGCAGCCCCCTCGGCCAACTCTTCCCCCATCACAGGCAACTGATCGCGTTGACACATCCAGAAGAGCGCGAACACCGCACCCCAAAAAACCACCATATTGAGCGTCACCATCTTCGCCGCAAACGCGAAGTCGGGGGTAAAGGCCCAGGGGGAGACATCGGCCATGACCTCATTCACATGCCACGCCAACCGCCCGGAAGAACGGATATAGCCCATGAGACCCATCACCCACGAAAACGCAGCCGCTAATCCAAACAGGCCCACCATACCCCTGACGGAAATTTTCCCCCATTGGACCGGCCCATGAACGAGCGCCCCTTTGAGCATCATGCGATTGACCAGCAGTCCGGCCACCAAAACCGTCAACGTCGTCACGGCCTGAGGGGACGACAACCCAACGCGAATCTTCGCCGGGAGATAGAACCCATAGACCGAGAGACAGATAATGTTGAGGGCTCCAAGAAGGAATAGCGCGCCGATGAGAAAGTTCCCTTTCTTGGCCCAGGACACGACCATCGTTCGGTTGGCCCGGCGGTAGTAGATGAAGCTCAGGGTGGTCACCAGAATCAGGATATTGACCGCACCGTTCTTCGCCGACATCACGCCATAGTTGCCAACCACGGGATGTGACGCGCCGCCCATCGCCTTCACTTCACTGCCTGACATCATAACCGTGTGCGGCGTCAGCCAAATGAACAGGGCCAACATCAACACCCCGAGCAGCGACTGGTAATACGGCTGATAGCGTTCCCCTCCGCGCAGACGCGCCATACTCTGCCAGAGATAATAGTTCACACCAAGAAACAGGGCGCCGATCAAGAGGGCCTGCACCACAAAGAGCCAGGTAAGCAATCCGCCCATCATCGTCACGCCCATGCTCTGGCTAAAGGCATAGACCGATCGCATCAGCCAATAGCCGGCAAAGGGCATCGGCAAGAGCGCGCAGACCGTAACAAACAAAAAGATGTATCCCACCCAATCGAAATAGGCGCGCTCTTCGTCGGTCTTGCTGGTGAAAAAACGATAACAGGCATAGGCCAAAACCACCGCGCCGCCGGACATGATATCGGCCAGGAACCGATGGACATTCAAGGGATTCCAGAGGGCCGAATGGAGCAAATGCCATCCGTTTCCCAGAAACCGCCCCTGCGCATCGACACCGGACGGCGCCATCATGAAGGCCGACCAGGAGTTCGCCAGGAACAGCAATACCGCCCCGAACAGGTTGGTCAAGACGCCGATCGATGCGTGTGCCCACTTTAACGCCGGCTCAGCCATGCGATTCCAGCTGTAGTAATAGAGGATAAGCAGCAGCGATTCTCCGACGAACACGACTGCATAGAGCGGCATGAAGGCTTTGAACGTCCCGCCCATATACTTCATGAAGCTGGGATAGAAAAAGATAAACATCCCGAGCATGAGGCTCCCGACCACGGCTGTCACCGACAGGGCAAGGAGAGCGACCTTGGCCAAATCCCGCGCGAGGCCATCATAGCGAAGAGCGAGCGCGGGCTTTCTACTGCTCAGTCCCAGGAACTCCAGCAAGACACAGAAAATAGGCAGCGCGAGAACAAACCCTCCAAAATAGGTGTGTTGCTGCGTGACGAACCACACCAGCAATCGACTGTCAAAGGACCCGATGCGCGAATAGACGGTCTCTTGCGGGGAAGGGGCTGCCGGCCCCTGAGGGGTCCCTGGCGTCCTAAAGTAGAGATCGGTGCTCTCCTCGGCAAAGGATGGGCTCTGGAGGCCCCAACCAATCCCGAAAACCGCCACCACAAGCAACAGCAAGACCGAACACCAAACCGCTCGACACGCGCTCTGCTTCATGACCATAGCGTTAGACCTTCGAACCAGCCGTCATTGAGACGCCTGCACCAGATGACTTGCCGAGAATTCCCATGACGAAGGGACAGCGGAGCAAGGCACTCGACATCGTCTGTCCCTGCTGTTCTTCAACCTGCCGACGAAACCCAAGATAGTAACAATACAGTGCCATCATGCCGGTCACGAATCCACCGCTGGCCATGGCATAGACAGTGGAAATGCCAGGCTGCTTCAAGAGAAACAACACAAACCCCGCCACCACCAGATAGTAGGTCGCGGCAAAGGCAAGTCCCGGCCACCACCAATATTTCAGCAATTCGCTCGTCTTCGTCTGGAACAGCCCTTGGGTCCATGACGCTTTGGGACGAAGCCCGCCAAAGTAGGCACAGAGCGCGACCAGCCCTCCTAGCACCGACACAGAGGCCAACTGAACCAGCGCCGCGCCCTGGCTTGCCTCGACCATCTGCCCCAGTAGCCCGCCTAACGATCCGACGACGAGACCGACCGCAACCCAGGGACCAATTTCCATTGCATGGCTTCCCACCATCGTGCGGAGCGCTGCCCCATCGGGAAACGTCGGAAAAGGGCGGCCCATGAGAGCCACTTTCTTCACATGCCCGATCTCAAAGGCGTCGCGCGCCACAGCCGTACAGGAAATAATGATGGCCATCATAGCCGGCCCATCCGGATGTTGGAGATAGCCGTAGCCGACGAGCCAGAGCAGCGCCAACACCAGGAGGGACAGCTGCACTCCGTAGACAAACCCGATCCAACCGCTCAGCCAAAGCAGCAGACGGCTCCCATCCTCTCGAAAAATCGTTCCCCAAACAGCGGCACGACCGACGCGATAGGCCAACAACGCCGTCACTAATGAGACAAGGCCGCTGACCATCAATAAAACCATCGGTTCCGACAGCGGCAACAGCAGCTTGGCTAACCGATAGACGACGAACGCCACCAACCCTGGCACAAACATGACGACCCGCTTTTGCTTGCGCACAGCGTCTTCCGTAACAACCAGACTGAGGCTGGGCAACACTCGTAATGCCATTCGATGCAACATTACAACTCCAGTGACGGGTGATGGGTGAACCGTGAACAGTATCGGGGAACGCGCGACCCTCTTCGCTCCTCACGCATCACCGATCACCCATCACTCTTCCGAGCGGCCATTCCGAAATAACGCGCCTTCACTTCTTCCATCAGTGCAACGGTAATGCGCGTCTCACCGCGATCTGCCACGGTCCGTTCCAGTTCAATGCGGGCCATGGCACGGACCGGTGCTGGCACCCTCTCCAAACGACGCTCCGCTTCAGGCTCCCACTCAATCCGTTCGCCGGTTCTTGGGCGAAGCAGCGCGTCATAGGTAATCACGCGCTCACCACGTATACGCACATCCTGCTCGACCTCCGCACGGAATAACGGAGCGAGATACGGAGGCATGCGATCCAGCCGATGCAGCGCATCATCAGTCCACATGGTTCGATCGACGAGCCCACCGGCTTGACCGGCAGGGACATCGACTCCGACCTTCAAACCGCAACCGCGGCATTCCGTCCGAATAAACCACTGGGGCATCCCATCATCATAGGACCGCTCTTCAACCCCCTCAGTATGCATCCACCGGCCACAACCGCAGGTCAGCATGACTGAACCTCGTGATCAGTGATGCGTGATGGGTGATGAGCTTCGGAGCCTGTATCCATCCGAGATCTCCGTATGGCGCACTCATCACTCATCACAGATCACCCATCACTTATCCGATCTTTCCCGGATACAAAAGATAGAGCATCGTGTACGTGGTCGTACCGGTTACGAAGAGAACGCAATACACGATCATCGTGAACAGGCCAAGTGCCCGGTGGCGGCGTGCGCCGTTCGGCCAGATTCGCTGGATCGTCATCTCGACCGAGAACACAATGGCAATCAGCAGCAGCAGACTGAGATACACTTCGAATTTCCGCATGGAGAAGCCGGCAGTGGCCACGCGCGAGAAGAACAGCAACATGACTAAAGCCGTCAGACTGCCGAAGATCAGCCCGACCTTCCTCCAGGTCGTCAGTAGCAGCGTCTCCTTGAGCGATCTGGCCCCATTGATCACTTGCTGGGATCGGAAGCCCAGCACGATCATGTAAATCGCCATGATCAATCCGAGAATCACCAGCACGATATGCAGCGTGAGAACCGGAATAAAGACATAATCGTAAAGGGCTTGAGACCCGCCAAACCCCTCTTTCCCTTCAAAGGCCAACACACCCAATTGACGGAACAGATAGTAGCTCATGAAAAAAGCCACCATGGCGATCATCCCGCCCAGCATCATCCAATGGTGCGCATCGGCTCGACGCCTGCGCGCCTGGATCCAACCGATCACGAAGAGCCCCGTAAAGAACGTCGCCATAAGCTGGCTCATGTCCGCCCCGACCGTGGCGTGGGTGCCAAAAAAACCAGGCTGTTTTAGCCATTCAATCATGAGATTCCTTATCGTTTGCGCGAGACTCGCGAGAGTTGCGAGAAACGCGGGACGGGCCGGAAGTTTCCTCTCCGCGAGTCGCGCTTATCGCGCTCGTCCTGCTTGTCTCGCTCACACTTCACAAGATTTCACGCCCTGCACGACCGCTGTCGGCTCCAACTCTGTCACGGATGAAAAGCCTGCGTCCCTCATCCACTGCATCGCATCTGTCGTCTTGTAGCAGCCGCCCTGCTGGGTATTGACCAGAATATGGACCGCAAAGGCGGTGGTCCAGGCAGGACCGGTTCCTGCTTCATTTAAGAATCGATCCTTGATGACTAACCGGCCGCCTGGCGCCAAATGGGCTAGCACCCTCTTCACCAATGCGGCATTCGTTGCAAAGTCTTGATAGTGCAGGATGTCGGACATCAATGCCACATCGTAGGGTCCGCCGAGTCCATCCTGATTAAAATCGCCGGGAAGCAACGTAATTCTCGATTCCAATCCTGCCTCTTTCACCGTTCGTTCCGTCAGTCGGAGCGTCGCAGGCAAATCGAACACCGTCGCGGTCAGCTCCGGATAGGCCCGGCAGAAGGCAATCGCATTCGTTCCGGCTCCGCCCCCTAAATCCAGGAATCGAACCGGCCCGCTCAATTGCAACCGTTTGGCAAAATCAGGCCCACTCTGCTGTCCGATCCGATGGAGGACCGCCAGCACGTTGCTGCCTAGTTCAGGATCGGTCTCGAAGACATGCCGATCGACCGACCTCTGTCCCGTGCGAATCGTCTGCTCCAACTTGCCCCAATTATCCCATTCCGCATCATGAAGCAGAAGAAGGTGACCGATATATTGGGGAGAATTGCGGACCAGATGTGTGGAAGCGGCCGTTGAATTCCCGTAAGAATCCCCGTCTTTATCCAACAATCGCATCGCGACGAGGGCATTCAGCAGCAATCCCAACGTCTGCTCATGGACGCCGAGACGGCCAGCCACTTCCGGGAGGGTTTTCCGCTTCCCATCCAAGGCAGAAAATACATCTAACCGGACAGCCGTGAGCAGGATTTTGGTCTCCCAGTAGTACCCAAGCTGGAAGATTTCTGCGAGCGACAGTTCTCGTGACACACCAATCCCCTCAAGCTATTTTGCGTAGAAATCCTGGCATATTACCCAGTTCAGAAAGTGAAAGGCAAGGTAAGGCACGAGGCTCTCGCGCCACTAAAAACACGAGGGGCAGCGGATTGCTCCGCTGCCCCTCGATTGCGGGTCACCCCGCCGAACGACACGTAGGCTTACTTGATTTCAGCCTTGAGGTTGGCAGTTCCACCCTCAGTCACATCCACGTCAAACTCAACCCTCTTGCCTTTGGCCGCGAACGGATGCCAGGCCACAACTTTGTGCTTGCCGGCCGGCACATCCTTGATCTCGAACGAACCATCGTCCTTCACCACGGCGAAATGTGCGCTCGACACCGGGAGGAAGAAGGACTGCATGAACTCATGCTGGTCGCACTGTAAGCGATAGAAGCCGTCCTTTTCCGCGCCGCCACGGAACACCACCGGCTTATCAAGTTTGTCACCCTTCTTGGCCAAACCGATGTTGAAACCGGTTGCCGAGCTTGAACCCTTCACCACAAAGCTGTGCGGATTGTGGAGCACGCCTTGAACCGACTTTGGGTCATCCGGATCGGCATCATGGTTCTCAACCTTGAAGGACTTATTGTTCACAACCACGCCGGCAAAAGGCAGGAACTCGCAGAACTCCGCCACGACATCCGTGCCCTTGTAGGCATCCATGAACGCTTTGTCTTCAATATCGACAACGGCCACGACGGCGCCCTTGAGGCCGCCATCCTTGCCCACTTCGATGGTCTTGAGGAAGCGCTTGTCGCCATCCATCAACGCCTTGTTGGGGTTCTTCACGCAAAACTTCGGGTTCGGGAACTTCGCGAAGGAAAACTCCTTTTGCTCGGCCTTTCCCGCATAAGTCACCTTGCCGGAGATGCTCCCGCCTGCAAACGCCGTGAAAGGCGCCGCGACAAACGCGACGGCTGCCACGCCCAATACGACTGACAACGCACTCTTCATATAACTGCCTCCTTGTGATGAACAAACAACCGCTGAATTTATGCTCTCGTTCCCTTATCGCCTACCACCAGCCATGAGGGGAAACGGGAACGTATTCCGCCCTGCTGACTCGATCGCCATTCAAATTCGCCTTCGCGAGACCTGCCTTAGAACGAGTCTGTATACAAAACTCTACCCTACCCTGTCAATCTGAAACAAGAGGGTATCACGGCAGAAGCGCACCCTATTTTTTCAACTGAAGAAGATGCAACAACGCCCCTGCCGCGGTCGCCCGCACCGCATCGTTCGTATCGTGGAGGGCCTCCTTCATGAGAGGGACCAACTCGCGATCTCCCACATGGCCGAGAGAGCGCAACGCCACAATCTTCGGACCGGGAAGCGGGTCAGCCGTCAAACTCGTTAACAGAGAAATCGCACCGGGCGCATTGGCCTTGGTCGCCTTTCCAAGGGCATAGGCGGCGGAAGCACGCATGGCCGTGTCGTTCTGTTGGGCCAGCGCTTGGGCAGTGGCCGCCACCGTCTGATAGGACTGGCCGAGCTGGAGCAACCCAGCAACCGCCGAGGCACGAACGGTCGGAGTCCCGTCACTCAACGCCCGAATCAGGACCGGCACCGACTCTGCTCCTCCCAGATCCGCCAAACTCCCCACTGCCGATTCGCGTACGGCCGGGATAGGATCTTTCAAGAGCTGCTCGATCCGCCCCCGGGCCTCCTTTCGTCCCAGATGCCCCAGCCCTCTGGCCGCAGCACCGCGAACAGAGGGCTGTTTGTAGCTCAATGACTCCAGCATAATCGGGACACCGCGCTGATCGTTCAAGTCGGCGATCGTGCGAATCGCATCAGCTCGATCCTCAGGATTCAGTGACTCTGCGGCCTGCTGCAATTGGGTCCAAGCGTCCTTCTTGCCCAGTCTGATCAAGGCGCCATAGGCGGCAATGCGAACCGTACTCAACTCGTCTTTCGTCGCAGCCTCAATGAGCGGCAGGACTCCGAGATCCCCCGTTTTGCCAAGCGCCTTCACCACGCGCGCCTTCACCGATCCTGCCTGATCATCGATCGCCGTGCGTAGCTTTGCCGACTTCCGTCCCGCCTCGGATCGGCCAAGCCCTTCAACCGCAAGCACCCGAACCGGCCCAGACCCATCGCTCAATCCATCCTCGAAATAGGGAACGACCTCCTCCGAATCGACCTCTTTCAGCGCCGTATAGGCAGCCCCACGCATTTGCTCCCGCATGTCCTTCACCATGACGACGATGAACCCCAGCGCCACTTCCCGCAGGAGAGGCACCTCATCCTGCTTCAGCGCGAGCTCCAGCTTGTCGTACTCACCAAGGGCATCCTTGGGATTGCCGAGCCTGAGGAGGGAGCGGATCTTCAGCCGGAGCACATCCGGAGCCACCGCCTGCTCCTTCTCCAGCTTGGCCAACTGCTCAAGCACTTGCGCGTATTCTTTCTTCTCGAACGCCTCCTGCGCCGCCTTGGGCACAGATGAAGTTCCGGCATAACCGGTTGCACTCCACAGCGAATACCAGGCCAGCGCAACTACGGCAAGCCCCTTCCACCAGCACGAACGCCTGAACATCTTCACATTACCCATCCTCTCCCTACCCCCGTCCTTGCGGCGCAGTCGCCGTAACACGTTTCTTGTATCCTGGTGGCTCGTCAAAATAATAGGCCGGTTGAGGCGACAGTCTAAACCGTTCATACTCAAACGACCACTCTCGATCCCGACTGACGAGCTTCAACACCACGCCTGTCTCCCGATCCACCCATTCGTAGAATCGTTCGACGCGGCCGTGATGGTCAGTCTGCACTTCGAAAAGTTGGGCTGCACGGCCGGCCGCTGTCGCATCGCCGACCAGGACTCGCTCCCGCTCCCCCGGCAATGCCGGGCTGATCGGGAGCAGATCGTCAGGGTCCAGCCCGGTCACCAACAGCTCTTTTTGCTGCGCCAGCAAATACCAAGTCTCCGATTTGTCCAGCCGGATGATTTCAATTGCCGCATAGCCCCGCTCGGTTCTGATCGCGTATTTATACTCCAGCCGCAGACGATCCCCCTTCGCAAAGACTTGCGCCTGATACCGCTTGCCCTTGACGGTCTTGATCAGCGAGCCGGAGAACTCGACCAGGGAATTGGCGATATTCTCAGCCGCCGCAGGCCAAGGCAGAATCGCCTGCCAGCCCCACAGGAGAAACAAGAGGCAGAGCCCCCACTTCCAGGCCTTCTCACTTAGCCTAATGAACATGAATGTTTAGCATGCCATGGAAAACTCTGCGGACACGAGAGAACTTCTCCACTCCGCATATGTAGCACAAGAGAAAAATATTCTCACAGGATGCTCAAAAGGTCCGCCCAGCAAGGCCGCAGCGGTCGACCGCTCACTTAGGGGTGGTTGGGATGATCCCAACTGCGCGCGTCCAACGAGGGGAGTCCGCGACCGCGCGTTGCGCGAGCACAGGGATCGCCCCAACCACCCCCGCTCCATTTTTCAGCATCCTGTCAATGCTGATGCTCGACGAGTGGCTGGATATCAACGGAGTAGCCCAATGTGTCGGGACCGAAGCGGGGATTGTCCACCACTTTGAAGGCGGACCGACTCCCCTTCGGAGCGGGGAGGGAGAGCTGTTCCACCAACTTGCCATCCGGCTGAACCGTGACCATCTTGACAATGCCGGGGCCTGTCTGAGGATGCCACACGACCAACTGATAGGTGCCGGGCGGAATGTTCTCGATGGTGAATGCCCCGCTCCCATCGGTCAGTGCATAGTAGGGATTGTTAACGGCCATCGCCCAGCTTTCCATATAGGCATGAAAGCCGCATTGCATATAAAAGGTGCGGCGGCCCTTATTCAGATACACCGGCCCGACCAGGGATGCTCCCGGCGCATGATTGTGCAGCGCATGAATATCGCCCCTGCGATGCTGCTGATTCATCACCAGCGGCGTGTTGAATAACGTCCGCGCCCCGGACTCTAACGACGTCTCGTAGCCCTGGATATCGTGCATCACCGGATCCATATTGATCACTTCCACCGCATGGCCGTTCCGCACGATGGTCATGAAGGGAGCGAACTGGCAATCTCTGGCTTCGATCAGGGGGACGGACAGCTCGAAGGGCTTGCCGGACTCGACACCTTCCAGAAAAACAATCGCGTCTTTCAGTTCGTGTTTTGGTCCGACCACGAAATCATGGAGCAGCCGCCAGCCTCGACCGTTCGAGATTCGCCCGCAATAGACCGGGTCAGGAAAGGTAATGAGGTTGAACCCTTTCGGCTCCGGCACCGCGCCATCGAGCCTGATCGTGCCTTCGATCGTCCCTCCGTGCTGCACGTCCATCACATCGTAGGACCAGGCAACGGTCCCTGGGGAAACCAGGCAGAAGAAAATGGCCGCGCCAATTGCCGCGGCACGAGAGGCTGTCCGTGAAATACACCCGATCATGAGGCTCCCTCCTCCCAGCCCGGAGAACGACGGCATCGTATCAAAGGGTACCCCAAAGAAAAAGGGGGAGGCCATCGGCCCCCCCCTTCTCCTGACTCATCGCCTCCTGCCGACGGCAGAAGGCACGATCTTTACTTCGCTGAGACTGGGATGATCTGCGCCGGTTGTTGCAACGACGCGCTCTTCATCCCGGCACCCGCTCCGTGCAACGGCAGCAGGCGAGCATCGCCGGACGGCAACACCCGCACATAGCCCCACTGCCCGGACTGGGAGTACGGCAACCGCTGGTTGCTGTACACATAGTCGCCCGGCAAACGGTACGGACCGCCTGCTGATGGCAGGAAGGCATCGAGGGTCTCTGAACCGGAGAACTCGACCACGCTGATCAGATCTGCGCCGCGCATGAAGGGCTCGATCGGCCATTCATGCTTTTCGACGCTGAACATCCCGTTCTGCTCGTTGTTCGCTCCGATCACATGGATGCGCACGGGATCGCCGGCATGCGCTTCGATGAGCGGAGTGGACGGGTCTTCAGGCTTATCCGCTTTGCAAGGCTGGAACATCTTGCCCAGCGAGCAACCCTGCTCCTCACGATACTTGTACGGTTCCGACCGGTAATTGATGCCGGTCAAACCCGCAACATTCTGCACATACGGCATGAAGCTCGTGCCGATGATGTTATCTTCGTCCTGGAAGAACAACGCCACGTCGCGATAGTTCGGACGCGTCTCGTTCCCCGGCACCGAGCGATCGATGATCACGTCGGCGGTCCAGGAGTTCTTGTTGCTGAGATCGGCCCCGGTCTTCGGATCCCGGTACTTGGATCCCTTCGGACCGACGACCACCGCTCCGAACAACCCGTTGCGCGGGTTGACCATCACGTTGCCCCAATCCCACACCAACGACGTCGTTTCACCGTTGAACGGATCCGCGTAGTAGGTGTACGTCCGCTCGGCGCCAGGAACGATCGTCTGATCGCCCGGGTTGTTGCCGACGTTGAGGCCCATCGAATCCTTCGGATCGAAGGCCAAGCCGATGGCCGAGAAGGAGGCCTTGCTCTCCTTCATCTTGTTCTTCAGATTGACTTTGACGCAATCCCCGACGTTCACGCGCAGCGTGAGCGGCATCGGCTGCGCACCGCTCGCGACCTTCGCGGCATCTTCCTCCAAGGC
>JBEGVJ010000089.1:0-7722 GCA_041178465.1 Nitrospirota bacterium | reverse complement strand
CGACGCTGGTCGTGGTCCCGGCGGATGTGCGCGATCAAGTCAGCCTCGGCTATCTGTTTGCCAGGGCCGCGGATACGATTGCGGACACGGAATTGATCGACCGTTCGCGGCGCCTGGATTTACTGGGTCAACTCAAGGCGCAGTTCGTGAGCGATCAGATTGTCTGGACTCAGGTGGACGCAATTCGGCAGGCGGTGGGACCGGTCCAGCAGAATTCTTCTGAGCGGGTCTTGCTTGAACGACTGGATGATTGTTTCCGGCTCCTTCAGACATTTCAGCCGGATGACCGTCGCCGTATCCAACGACTCATGACCACGCTGACGCAAGGCATGGAGATGGACCTCGACGTCTTCTCCGGCGCCTCAGCGGCAGACCTTACGGTACTGAAGACGCTCGATGACCTGGATCGTTACACCTATTACGTGGCCGGTTGTGTGGGCGAGTTCTGGACGGATTTGATGTGTGCGCACCGGAAGGCGTTGGCCCCCTGGAAGGTGCGCGAGATGTCCGAGGTCGGGGTGCGATTCGGGAAGGGGCTGCAGCTGACGAACATTGTGAAAGATATCGCGCATGATCTCCAGAAAGGCCGCTGCTATGTGCCGGTGCCCATGCTGGCCGAAGCAGGACTTACCGCGCAGGACTTACTGGATCAGCGAAACCGTGCCAGGTTTCAGCCGGTCTTAAGCAAGCTGGTCCGTATGGCGGTGGAGCATCTCGATCAAGGCTGGCTCTATACGATGTCGATCCCGCGCCGCGAAATGCGCCTGCGACTATCCTGCATGTGGCCGATTCTCTCTGCCGGCGAATCGCTCAAGGTGGTGATGAACTCGCCAGATCTCTTGAATCCTGCCGTGAAAGTAAAGATCCCTCGCAGCAAGGTCTACCAGATCATGGCGCTCACAACCTTCACCGGCGCCTGCGGCTATGTGGGCACTGCCTATTGGGGACGACTCCGGAAGCAGATCATCTAGCGTTTCGTGTAAAGGGCTTTCATGCAGATTCACACTAGCTGGACTCAGCGAATCGCGCGGACGCAGGCCATCATGTCAGCGGCCTGGCAGATTTTGAAGGGAGACAAGACCCTGTTGTTTCTGCCTATCGCCTCGTCTGCCTGTCTCATGCTGCTCACCGCTTCGTTTGCCGTGCCTGCGATCCTCGGGGCACTGACTGGGACTTCAATTTCCGGCGAACTTTCTTTGTCCGAGTCGTGGTCCTATGTCGGCATGTTTCTGTTCTACGTGGTGACATACGGAGTCGCCATTTTCTTCAATGCCGCCCTCGCGATCTGTGTCTTGCGGAAATTGGAAGGGAGGCAAGCGACGATTCTGGATGGGTTGCGCGAGGCCGTATCCTGCTTCCCTCAGATCCTCGGCTGGGCGTTAGTCTCGGCCACCATCGGGGTCATCCTTAAAACGATCGAACGCCGCTCCGGTTTCATCGGAAACATGGTGGCGCGTGTGCTGGGCCTGGCCTGGAGCGTTGCCACGTTTCTCGTGGTGCCGGTGTTGGTGGCGGAAAGAAAAGGTCCGCTTGAAGCCCTTCAAGAGTCCGTGCAGCTACTCAGAAGAACCTGGGGAGAGGATCTCTTGGCTGGTCTCGGGTTTGGACTGCTCTATTTCTTCTGGGCTATCCCGGGGGTGTTCGCATTTATCATTGGTGCCGGCATGGTTATGACCCAGCCCATTCTCGCCATTGCGGTCATGATCCTTGCCATTCTCTATTTCCCGCTCTTAGGCCTCGTGCTCTCCACGATGTCGACCATCTTCGATGTCGCGCTCTATCGCTACGCCAGCACCGGCACCATCACCCCCGGCTTTGACCGCGACCTTCTCGAAGGCTCTTTTCTGAGCGACGCAAAATAGGTAGAAGCAAAAAATGGGGGGCTTGGGCGCTAACTTTTCAGGAAGAGCGGATTTAGCCGTGGGGATTTCCAGGGAAGGAAAGCGGAGACTGACAAGGTCCGTTCTTTTCTCTTCTCTTCGTCTTTCTCAAGGGGTGCCTGGTTCGGTCCCCCACTGCGCGCGTCCAACGAGGGCCTTCTGAGGCCGCGCGTTGCGCGAGCACAGGGGACTAACCAGGCTGCCCCGCTACTTCTTTTGTGGCTCTAGCATCTTCTCGCCCTTCTTGAACACCCCGTAGATCGCCTGCGAGGGGCAGGCGTCCAAACAGAGACGGCAGCTTTCGAGGCAGCGGGAGGGGTCGAACTTATAAGGAGGTGTCGAGAGCCAGGCGCCGGTCGGGCAGATGGGCATGCAAATGCCTTGGTGGGTGCAACGGTCTGGATGGCGGACGAGGTGATCGCGAATAATCATCATAGGTTTGACTCCTTCAAAGAGACCTTGGGAAAAGATATCGAACATGTTTCTATTCGGGAGGCTGTCGCTCACTTCCACTCCTTCACAAGTTCTTTCAAGCGATCTTTCAGTTCCGGAATCTGTTCCAGGTTGTTTTGGATCGCTCCAAGAATCTTGTCGGCTCTGGCAGCCATGAGGGCGTCTTTGTCTTTCTTGGCCAGTCGATCATATTCCACGTAGGCCGTCTGGTGCGCCGGTTCGAGGAGCGACCGCGCCACCGTCAAGGCTTCGCCGAGCTCGTAGGGTTCAGTTGCCATGGGGGGCAGGATGGTAAAGGTGCCATCGGCGCAGACTAGCACGGCAGCTCCCTGTTTTCCCTTGAGGGGGATGACGTCCGTGATGGTCTTCCCCGCCAAGGACTCCCAAGCTCCGAGTAACCCGGGAAACTGTTTCATGAAGGCCACCTTTTCCAGGTTGGCTTTCCATTTTTCTTCGACGGCCATAACAATCCTTGTGGTGTGGCGCTACGATTTGAGCGGAGGGACTGTCGCGGGAGCTGGATGATCAGGCAGGACGAGACGGGTCACGACTTCGCCCTTGACGACGTGGCGCTCCATGATTTCTGTCACGTCGGCTTCGGTTTTGACTTGATACCACACGCCTTCGGGATAGATGACGACGCTTGGTCCTTCGGCGCAATGGTCGAGGCACCCGGCTTTATTGGCGCGTACGACGTTTTTCAAGTCCAGCCGCTTCGCTTCTTGCTTGAAGCAGGCGTGGAGCGCTTCAGATCCAAGCTTCGAGCAGCTCCCGCGTGGATCGTCCGGGCTCCGCTGGTTGGTACAGACGAAAATATGACGGGTGAATGTGGACACGAGTGTTTCCTGTTCGTCTAGCAGGATGCTGAAAAAGTCCATCCAGCTTCGTTCTTGGCTCATCGAAATCCTCAACGTACCCCTGAGGGTACGCCTCCGGTTTCGACTCGCCGCGGCCTTGCTGGACGGCCTTTTTGAGCATCCTGATGTTATTCCGGTTTCATCACTATGCGGAGTATATCAACCCTGTTCCCGTATTAATCGAGCGTTCTGCGCCTGCTAAGTCCGCATCATGCTGGTCTGCATGCGGCTGATGAGTTGTGTGACGTCAGCTGCGGTCAGGAACGGGGAGTGGCCCGCTGCTCCGCTGAGAATTGCGGCGATCTCCCGCAACCGTAATGAGGCCCGTTGAAATTCTTCTTGGCTGGACAGGGTGGAGCTTTGACCAGCCGCGAGTTTGTCGAATTCACCCAGGATATCGCGAAAGTCTCGCTGGAGATTTTTCTGCATCGAGCAGCCTTCGCAGTACCATTTAGGGCTTTGATCGGTCGAGGGGGACAGTCGATCGTAGGTCCGGCCGAAGAAGTCCTTCCCGAGCGATAACTTCATGAGCGCGGTGCCGCCGGCGCCGCAGGCATTGCAGGATCCAGACGCGGAACCCATAGAGCCTCCCTCTGTCGATCGTGAGCTAAAGAGCGGGCGAATCTTACACCAGGCCCGCGAGCACTGTCTACTTGATGCGGCCGTCCCCGTGAGTCCGTTCGTGCATTTTCACCGTTGTTGTAGATAAAATGAGTGAAGAGTTTTCCAGGTCGATTGCGTGAGGAGGGAGCGTCCATGGTTGTCGGGGTGCCGAAAGAGATCAAGGATCATGAGTATCGTGTCAGTGTCACGCCTGACGGGGTGCGGGCGTTGCGTCAGGCGGGCCATGAGGTCTGGATTGAGCCATCGGCTGGAGTCGGCAGCGGATACTCAGATGCGGACTATCAGAGTGCCGGCGCCACCATGGCAGAATCAAAAGAGCAGTTGTTTCAGCAGGCGACGCTCATTGTAAAGGTGAAGGAGCCGCTGCTTTCCGAGTGTCACTTCTTCCGCCCGGACCAGACGCTGTTTACCTACCTGCATTTGGCGTCTTTGCCGGATCTCACGAAAGCTCTGCTAGAGACCAAGATCACGGCGATTGCCTACGAGACGATCGAGGCCAAAGACGGCACGTTGCCGATGCTCAAGCCGATGAGCGAAATTGCCGGGCGGATGTCGGTGCAGATCGGCGCGCGTTATCTGGAAAAGACGCAAGGAGGGCGCGGGCTTCTCTTGGCCGGTGTGCCAGGCGTGGAGCCGGGGAAGGTCGTGGTGCTGGGAGCCGGGGTGGTGGGGAGTGCAGCGACGCAGATTGCCGTCGGAATGGGGGCTCAGGTGACGGTGGTCAATCTCGACCTTGAGCGGCTCCGGGCGCTCGACCAGTTGTATCGTGGCAGGATTGTCACCCGTGCTTCGACTCAATCTGCGATCGAAGAGTCCGTGATGGCCGCGGATCTTGTCATCGGGGCGGTGCTGGTTCCGGGAGCCCGCGCACCCAAGTTGGTCTCGCGTGGACTGGTGGCGCGCATGAAACCTGGATCTGTGGTGGTGGATGTTGCGGTCGATCAGGGAGGCTGCTTCGAAACGACGAAACCCACGACCCATTCGGACCCGGTCTATCTGGTGGATGGGGTGCTCCATTATTGTGTGGCCAATATGCCGGGGATTGTTCCACGGACGTCGACGGTCGCATTAACGAATGAGACGCTGCCCTATCTTCTCCGTCTGGCCTCGCAGGGGGTAGAGAAGGCGATCCGGTCAGACGCTGGATTGGCAAAAGGCGTGAACCTGTTTGGTGGCAAGATTACCTGTCCAGGGGTGGCTGATGCCCATGGCTTGCGTTTTGACCTCCTGATGTAAGACAATCCCCCCTCGCTTCGTGGTTCTGTTGATTTTGTCGGGGCGTAGCGCAGCCCGGTAGCGCACTGCGTTCGGGACGCAGGGGTCGGAGGTTCGAATCCTCTCGCCCCGACCAAACAGAGCCTGTTCGTGCCGCCAGCCCAATTCCCGAGGCTGGCGGATCGTCCCCCCAGCACGTGTCCTTTCACTCCATTCCTGCCAGCTTGCACCGTGTGTTCCTCATCGTCGTCTCGTGACTGATGCGCGCGGATAAAATTCTTCGACGTCTTTTCTCTGCCTGCTAAGGCTTGCGCATTTTTGCTTGGTGCCTCTCAGCACGAGGCGCCAGGATAATCACGGCAAGAGTGTGGTCTTCCGCCCCGCGGTATGTGCGCCGTGGGTCAGGATACTCTTTCCCGTAATCATTCCTGAACGGTCTGCCGGTAAGTGAAATGCCCTCGTGCAGAATCGCAAAACGCGTGACGCCTGTGAGGAGGTGTGAGAGTATTCGTTTGTTGGATAGGCGTCGTCAGTACTCTCGCTTCCGTTTGCGTATATGGTCGAACTGATTGAACCGGCAGATCTCCGAGCGAGGATATTCGTGAAGGGGAAAGTCCAAGGAGTCGGGTATCGAGCGTTCGCGACTCGCGTCGCATCGCAACGAGGGCTCTGCGGGGGTGTCAGGAACCTCGATGATGGCCGAGTTGAACTTGAAGTTGAGGGCCCCAAAGACCAGATTCTCATTCTGATCGAAGATTTAAAGAGGGTCGGGCCGCCGGCGTCGCGAGTGGCAGCTGTTGACGTAGAGTGGAGTCCGGCGACAGGGCGATTTTCAGATTTCCACGTGTGGTACTGAGCGAATAAGGCAGGGGCGATGGCACGTATGGCGCGAGGAGGCGAGGAGTTACACGGTCTGGGCGAAGCGCGCCGACATGGCATCGACCATGACGACGAGGACAGGGCCGAGTCGCCGGAGGTGGACGAATCGCCTGTCGACGCCGAGCCGGCGAGCCGCCGCTCCGAAGGATTAGATACCCTCAAGTGCTACTTGCGCGAGGTTCGGCACTCGACCCTGCTGACGTTTGAGCAAGAACAGCAGTTGGGCAAGCGGGTCATGGCGGGCGACGAACAGGCCCGCCAACAGATGATTGAGTCCAACCTCCGCCTGGTGATCAGCATCGGGAAGCGCTATATGCATCGAGGGTTTCCCTTCTCCGATATCATCGAAGAGGGCAACCTCGGGCTCATTAAGGCCGTCGAGAAATTCAACTATAAGCGCGGTTTTCGCTTCAGCACCTACGCGTCCTGGTGGATCCGGCAGTACATCGAACGAGCGATTATCAATCAGGGAAAGCTCGTGCGGTTGCCGGTGCATGTGGTGGAGCGGCTCAATCGCTATCTCGGCAAGGCCGAGCAGCTTGTCCAGGAGCTCGGCCGGGAACCGACTGCCTCGGAAGTGGCGGCTAAGATGAAGACGACGGACGAAGAGGTGTTGGACCTCAGGCAAGTGGTCCGCACGACCTGTTCGTTGGACAGTCCGATCAGCGACGGCGCCGATACGTTCTTGCGCGATGTGATTGAGGACCCGTTGTGTATGTCGCCTGCCGATACGGCCGAGGGGGTGATACGTCGGGCGAAGATGATGGAATGGGTGCAGGAGTTGCCTGAGAAAGAACAAACTGTTATTGTGTCGCGCTTCGGGCTCGATGGGAGCGAGGCCAAGACGTTGGAAGAAATCGGCCGGGAAATGAGGTTGACCCGTGAGCGGGTCCGGCAGATTGAAGTGGCAGCCTTGGCGCGTTTGCGCGAGACCATTGCACGCAGAACCATGACACAATCTGATTTGCTCTGATCGATGACATCTGCCCAGTATCACGCCCTCATTCGCGAAGTCCCCGATTTTCCCAAGCCAGGCATTCTCTTTTACGACATCACGACGCTGCTCAAAGACGCCCGCGCCTTGTCGTCGATTGCCGATGAGTTGACCGCCTACTATCAGGGGCAGCGGGTCGCCAAAGTCGTCGGGATTGAATCGCGCGGGTTTATTTTCGGAGGGATGCTGGCGAACCGCTTGAACGCCGGGTTCGTGCCAGTCCGGAAGCCAGGCAAGTTGCCCGCCGACAGTTTCGAAGTCAGCTACAGCCTTGAGTACGGATCGAACTCCCTGGCCATCCACCGTGATGCGATTGCAGCGGGAGAACGGGTGTTGATTGTGGATGACTTGCTGGCCACGGGGGGCACGGCGGCTGCGACAGTGTCGCTCGTTCGGCAGTTGGGCGGCGAGATCGTCGGACTCGATTTCCTGGTAGAGCTTCAGGGGTTGAAAGGCCGAGACAAACTGGCCGGCTACCCCATTCACTCGACGATCCTCTATCCTTAGTCCTCACTGTGTATGAACGGTTCTGCTGCAATCGCCGATGTTCCGGCGAGAGGCATGGGGCCAGAGGCTAAGGGGGGTCAGAAGGAATGGCTTCCCGCTCGCCTCGATCTCCTCGCCCCTTGCGTGGCGTCTATGCGATTTCCCGACGAACTGTCATGAGCAGTGCGGGCTAAGGGCTCCCACCCTAGTCCCTGGAACCCTTGTCAAAGATCGTAGTGCCGTGCTATGAATGCCGAACTTTTTTCGGCTATTCGACGTTCACCCCAGGAGTAGGATCTGTCATGGCAACAAAAACCCCCGCCAAGAAGAAGCC
>JBEGVJ010000088.1:0-3267 GCA_041178465.1 Nitrospirota bacterium | reverse complement strand
TCTTCTGTGCCGCACTAGTGGCGATTGGCATGGGAGCGGTGGGATTGGCGTGGCTAGTCATGGAAGAGCCTCCGACGCCGGCCTATCACAACCTGACGACGGCTTCCCCACAGGCGCATACTGATTCAAAAAAGAACGGGTACTTTATGTTGCTCGGCTTTGAGGCCCCCTCGGAGCGGGATCCGCTGCAAGCGGGGTACGAGCGCAGGATGGAAGCGCCGGATCTTCAGGCCGCACGCGGTTGCATGGCTGGCGAGGAGAGGAAAGGATTGATGACGGGTGAGGCCTCCGCCACCGTGGCCAGGGGATGGTTTGCCAGCGCCGACCCGGTGGCGCAGATGAAGGGGCAGACCGAAACGCTCCGATCATGGGCGACCAAAGAATCGATCGCTCTTAGGCGCTATCAACGCTGGCTCTCAATGCCGTTCGAGGATGTGGGCTATGGAGAACTCGTGAGTCCAAATTGTGGGCATATTCTGCTGGTCCATCGGTTGTACGTGGCAGAAGGATTCACGCAGGATCTCAGCACCGGGCTCGACCGACTTGAGACCGATATGGGATCCTGGCGCGTTGCGCTGGGGCAGTCGAAGACGTTGATGGTGAAGATGCTGGCCGCAACAGCCATACAGGACGATGTTGCAATTGCGTCCGGACTCCTGCTCCGCCGGGATCTCGATGGAGCATCCGTCAATCGGCTTGGCAAGATCGTTCGTCCTCTCGATCAGGTTGAGCTGTCCCTCCGGTGGCCGATGCAGAGCCATTTCCTGTGGGCGACGAAGGCGGTAAAGAGCAGCCTGAAGAACGACAAGACCAACGAGCGTTCTTTGTACGTGACTCTGGCCGCAGCCATGCCCCTTCCCGTGCAGCGGCGATCCAATGCCTATGCGGACTATTACGAGACGGCAAACAAAGCCGTGGTGGAAGGGCGTTATACCAACTTGCCGAAACCGTCCGGTTTCGTTCGAACTCCCGCTGTCAGTCTGCTGGACTATCTGGCGAACCCCATTGAGCACATCATCGGAATCGAGCCGCTTCCCTCATGGGATCCCTATGTCGGGCGCATCGTGGAGACCGATGCACGACTTCGCCTGGCAAGCCTGCAAGCCTGGATCAGGCGAGGCGCACAAGAGGGAAATGTGCTCACGCGCCTCGCAAAAGCCGGGCAGGCCCACTACGATCCCTTTTCCGGTCTTCCCATGCTGGTCAATCAGCAGAAGGGTGTGATGTACAGTGTCGGGCAGGACGGCCAAGATCAAGACGGTGATGTCGATCGCGATATCGTTGCGACGATTCCCATTGCCCAACCCCTCGTGGCCGAAAGTCCCCGCGCCGCGTCGATGCGCAAGTAGCAGTCCGATTAGCTCCCACCGTTTCATCTGGGCCGCTCATCGAGTCTCGACTTTCTCGGACCGTATGATCCTGTCCGTGCCGGCTGCTTGACACGGCCGGTGGTATTCCACAGAATCGTTTTCGTGCCCGTGTCGCGAAGGGGGATCAGTCGTGGAACGACACCTCCGGTAACCGATAGCAAAGATTTCACAAGTTGGGGAGATTGAGACGGCATGAAAAGCGAAATATTGTATCCAGGGGCGTTCCCGATGGTGCGGGTGGAACTGACGGCGGGCGAGCACATTAAGGCGGAGTCCGGCGCGATGGTGGCCTGTTCACCGACTATCGACATTGAAAGCAAGATGGAAGGCGGCTTTCTCGGTGCCTTGTCGCGAAAGTTCCTGACGGGAGAGAAGTTTTTCTTCCAGACGCTGCGCGCGAGCCGGGGTCCCGGTGAAGCGTTGCTGGCTCCTACCGTTCCCGGAGAAATCGTCATTTTGGAACTCGATGGCGTGAATGAGTACATGGTGCAGAAAGACGGTTTTCTGGCCGGCGCCGACGGGATCGTCATCGAAAGCAAAATGCAGAGCCTGAGCCGTGGGCTGTTGGGCGGAGAGGGATTCTTCATTCTGAGAATCAGCGGAAAAGGGACGCTCGTGCTGAACAGCTTCGGGGCCATTCACAAGATCGAGTTGAAGCCGGATCAGGAATACATCGTGGACAATAGCCACCTGGTGGCTTGGTCCGCGACGACTTCCTATAACATCGAAAAAGCCACCTCAGGCTGGGTTGCCAGTTTCACTTCTGGCGAAGGATTTGTCTGTCGGTTCCGGGGGCCTGGACTCGTGTACATTCAAAGCCGCAACCCGGGCAGCTTCGGAGCGTGGATCAGACAATTCATCCCCGTCTCCGAGTAGCGGATGCTGAAAACGCCTGCCAGCTTCGTTTTCGGCTCGAAGCCGTCCTCAACGTACCCCGGAGGGTATGTCCCCGGTTTCTGCTCGTCTGCGGCCTCGTTCGCGGCCACTTCCAGCAGTCGTAACCCGCAGATATTACTATGACCTCCAATGCTCTTTGCTTCGGCAGCGACTATCCCGCCAGCGGAGCGCCTTGCTTCGTGCAGGTCGACGGAGAGGGTCTGACGATCACGTTCGAGACTGAGGGGGCCGAAGGCGCACGAGAGGCTGTGCCGTTTTCTGTCCTCACTGTTTCGGCCGGTGGGCTTGACCATGACCATCTCGTGGTGAAATGGATGAGCGCGCAGGAGGAACGGACGCTCTATCTCAAAAACCCTGATGTCATTCGCGCCTTCCGCCAAGCGGCTCCCGACCATCTCAGCCTTCCCTTTGCGCAGGCCGCGGAGCGCGTGCGGCAAGTGCGTCACCGGCGCCGGCTCGTTTGGAGTCTAGTCGGAGGGATGATGCTGGCCACGGTGCTGGGCCTTTGGTTCGGGTCCGATCTGCTCGTCGAGCTTGCCGTGAGCCGGATTCCGGTGGAGTGGGAACAAAAGTTGGGGGAATCGGCCTATCGGGATTTTCTCGCCCACCAAGAGGTGATGAAAGAGGGCCCCGCGGTCATGGCGCTGGGAGAGATGACGCAACGTTTGACCGAGCAGATCCCGAACAATCCATACAAGTTTGAAGTGACGGTCGTAAAAAGCGATGTCATCAATGCCTTCGCGCTGCCTGGCGGGCATGTGGTGGTGTTCACCGGACTCATGAAAAAAGCAGAAAGCGGCGAAGAAGTGGCGGGCGTGATGAGCCATGAGCTCAACCACGTGCTGCAGCGGCATGGGCTTGAACGGATCGTCAAAAGCCTTGGACTGATGACGGTGGTGAGCATTGTGCTTGGCGATCAGCAGGGCCTTGTCGGGATGGTGAAACAGCTCGGCGTCGAACTGCTCACCCTCAAGTTCGGCCGGGAGCAGGAGACGGAGGC
>JBEGVJ010000087.1:0-3703 GCA_041178465.1 Nitrospirota bacterium | reverse complement strand
TGGCGGCGGTGGGAGAGGCAGCGAGGGCTACGGCTGGCGCGGTGCCGGAGGTCAAGCCATCTGTTTCTTCTGTTGCCGCGTCTATTTCATCCGGCGCGCCGGTGTACGATCTGCGCGGCGTGGCATGTCCGCTGAATTACGTGAAAACCAAGCTGAAGCTGGAGATGATGGATGCGGGCGAGCAGTTGGAGGTCTGGCTGGACGCGGGTGAGCCGATCAAGAACGTGCCGCTGAGTTTGAAAAACGACGGGCACAAACTGTTGCTACAGGAACCGCTCGAAGCAGCCGCGGCTCATTATCGGATTCTGGTCGAAAAAGTCGAGTGAGAAGGAGAGGCACCAGGGTTGGCCTGTGCTCCCAGAGCGCGCACGATGGGAATGTGCTCGCTCGATGGGCGCAGTGGACCAACCCTGGTGCCTCTCCTGATGAAAGTGTGGAGGGGGAGAGGGGCTATCGTGGAGAATAGAAAACATTCAACTTCTGCCGAAGAACTTGCAGCCTGGGATGCGTCGTTCGAGGCGAAGCCGCCGCAAGAGGTGCTGACGGCTGTGATCGAGCGCTATGCGCCGAAGATCGTGCTGGCCTGCAGCTTCGGAGCGGAGGACGTGGTGCTCCTGGATATGGTCCACCGCATCAATCCCTCCGTGCCGCTGTTTTATCTCGACACGGAGTTTCTCTTTCCCGAGACCTATGCTACGCGCGATCGGGTGATCGAGCATTTTGGATTGCAACCGCAGCAGGTCATTCAGGTGAAGTCGTTGCTGACGCCGGAGCAGCAGGCGGCGCAGCATGGCGAGGCGCTCTGGACGCGCCATCCCGATCAATGTTGCGAGTTGCGCAAGGTGGAGCCGCTCACCCGCGTGCTCAAGGGATTCGATGCCTGGATCACCGGGATCCGGCGGGACCAGTCGCCCACGAGAGCCAACGCGAATCTGATCGAATGGGACCAGAAGTTTCAGCTGGTCAAAGTGAATCCGCTCGCGGCCTGGACGTGGGAGGATGTCTGGACCTACATTCGTGTTCACGAAGTGCCCTACAACGAATTGCATGACCGCAACTATCCCAGTATCGGCTGCACCTATTGCACGAGCCCAGTGAATCCCGGCGATGACCCCCGCGCGGGACGATGGAAAAATTTTACGAAGACCGAGTGCGGGTTACATAAGGCCTCGTAATGTCGATGCAGGAATTTATCGCAAAAATTGCCAAGGGGCCAAGGGCTGCCAAGGACCTCACGTGGGACGAAGCGAAGCGGGCGATGAAGGTGCTCATCGAAGGGGAAGCCACGCCGGCGCAGGCGGGGGCCTTTCTCATCGCCATGCGGATCAAGATGGAGTCGGTCACGGAACTGGCTTCGATGACCGCGACGGCGCGCTCTTATGTGGCGCCGGTGCCGATTCCGCGAGAACTCGGCGTCGTGGATTTGCCGAGCTATGCGGGGAAGCAGGAAACTTTCCATGCTCTGGCGGCTTCTGCCATCGTGGCTGCGTCAGCCGGTGCGTCGGTGTTGATGCATGGGTACGACGGGATTCCCGGTCGTTCGGGGAATGCCGGGGTGCTCAAGGCCTTGGGTCTGCCGATCGACATGGAGCCGAAAGTAGCGGCAGAGGCGGTGACGAAGCATGGATTCGCCTACCTTGATATCGCGCTCTACCACCCTCCGGTCTATCGGTTTTTAGAGATGCGCCAAGAGCTGGGCGCGCGGAACGTCTTTCATCCGATTGCCAGACTCTTGAACCCGGCCCGTGCCTCGTCGCAAGTCGTCGGCTTGTCCCATCCTCCCCATTTTGAAAAGACCGCTGAAGTGTTGCGGATGTTGGCTTGTCCCAGGGCACTGGTGGTCAGTGGCGTGGAAGGCGATCCGGAGCTGTCGGTTGCCGCCCTCACCAGGGTGCTGGAATTGCGGGATGAGCGGATTACGCCTCTGTCGTTTGCGTCAAAAGATGTCGGATTGCCCCTGGGCACGCCGCGTGATATGGCTGGCTTCCCCTCGGACCAGCGGGACAAGGAAGCGGATCTGCTCCGGCGGATT
This sequence comes from Nitrospirota bacterium, assembly GCA_041178465.1. Classification (GTDB taxonomy): domain Bacteria; phylum Nitrospirota; class Nitrospiria; order Nitrospirales; family Nitrospiraceae; genus Palsa-1315. The sequence goes on along the minus strand of JBEGVJ010000087.1, from coordinate 1,671 downwards.
CTCCAGAATCAAGTGACGGGCGGGTCCTGCAACTGGGTATTGATGAACGCGGCGCTGATTCTGTACGCGGCAGGCAAAGGGGCGACATGGGCGGCCTGCATTCCGCTGGCTCGCCGAGCGCTCGAAGAGGGAGCGGCGGCCCGAAAGTTAGAGGAACTGACTCAGGAGCCGGTGGGCACAAACGTCACCGGCCGAACCCATTAGACCATGAGGAGAGGATCGAGCCCGTGCAACATCTTCGTCAATTAGAAGACCAGAGCGTCTACATTCTTCGGGAAGCCTATAAGCATTTCGACAACCTGGCGATGCTATGGTCGATGGGGAAAGATTCGACCGTGTTGCTGTGGCTGGCCAGAAAAGCCTTTTTCGGCCATGTTCCGTTCCCGCTCCTGCACGTCGACACGAGTTTCAAAATCCCCGCCATGATCGAGTATCGAGATCGCGTGGCCCGCGAGTGGGGCCTCAAGTTGGTCGTAGGGCAAAACAAGGAAGCGCTTGCGGCCGGGATGAATCATACGATGGGCCGCGTCACCTGCTGTACGGCCTTGAAAACCAATGGGCTCAAGCAATTGATCGAGCAAAAGGGCTACACGGGCATCATTCTCGGTGTGCGGGCGGATGAGGAAGGGACCAGAGCCAAGGAACGGTACTTCTCGCCGCGCGACAAACATGGCGATTGGGATTTCCGCGATCAGCCGCCGGAACTCTGGGATCAATTCAAGACGACCTTTCCTCCGGGAACCCACATCCGGATCCATCCGTTGCTGGATTGGACGGAGATTAATATTTGGGAATACATCAAGGCCGAGAACATTCCCTTCATTGACCTTTATCTCGACAAGGGGGACGGGACCCGCTATCGCAGTCTTGGCTGCGCGCCCTGCACGACACCGATCAAATCGACGGCGAAGTCCGTGGACGACATTATTGATGAGTTGCGGCATACCACGGTGGCGGAGCGATCGGGCCGCGCGCAGGATGAAGGGCGTGGGATGGAGTTGCTCCGCAAAGACGGCTACATGTAGCGGCAGAATGTTGAAACAGGCAGCCAGCTTCGTTCTTGGGTCGGGAAAATCCTCAACGTACCCTGGAAGGTACGCCTGCGGTTTCGATTCGCCTCGGGCCTCGCTGGACGGTCTTTTTGATCATCCTCAATAAGGCAAACGACTATGGACAATCAGACCCAGAAACCATCTGACAATTTAAACATCGTTATCGTCGGGCATGTGGACCATGGCAAGTCTACCTTGCTGGGGCGGCTCTATGCCGACACGGGATCGTTGCCGGACGGCAAGCTCGAAAAGGTTCAAGCCATCTGCCGGCAGCAGGGGAAGGAATTCGAGTACGCCTTCCTGTTCGATGCGTTCCTCGAAGAGCAGGAGCAGGGCATCACCATCGATACGGCGCGGACATTTTTTGGCTGGAAAGGCCGGCAATACATCATCATTGATGCGCCGGGGCACAAAGAATTTCTGAAGAACATGATTTCCGGGGCGGCCCGGGCCGAAGGGGCATTGCTCTTGATCGACGCCTTGGAGGGCGTAAAGGAACAGTCCAAGAAGCACGGCTATCTCTTGTCGCTCTTGGGCGTGCGCCAGTTCGCCGTCGTTGTAAACAAGATGGATCTGGTCGGCTACCGGCAGGATGTGTTCGACGGGATCGAAAAGGAAT
>JBEGVJ010000086.1:0-19946 GCA_041178465.1 Nitrospirota bacterium | reverse complement strand
TCGAGGTGTTCTATAATCGGCAGCGCCGCCACTCAACCCTTGGCTATCACTCCCCAGCCGAGTATGAAGCGAGGACGGCAGTAGCTTAACCAGGTGTCCACGGAATTGGGGGAAGGTCACTTCCCTGCTTCCGACACACCGAAAGCAGAAAGTTCAAGGTGACGGGCTTGATGGCAAATGGGACGACGGCTGAAGATTCAACTTGGCCAAGAAAGAGTTTCGCATCTAAACCGGAAATTCGGGCCGCTTCTTCGACATCAATTTTTCTCAGAGGTGCGAGCACATAATGCTGGACGACTTCCTTACCCAACCAATCTGCGAGGCAATTCTCAAGCAGATCCGGCCATTCTACCGTTCTACAAGCTATTCTGAGGTAAAGGCGTTCAGAGGGTAGCTTCTTGAACTCATCCGCGAGGCAGGCGGCTAGCACTTTGATCGATAGCAGGCCTTCGTCCAAGCTGTCCAAGAAAAGATGCAGAGTATGTGTGCCAGCTAACCACTCCTTGAAAATCGGGCTTTCAAAGAGGTGAGCCGCTAATCGAGTATCCGTCTGGTAAGAGCGGAGATTTATGAAGAGAGCCTTCTCTTTTGAATCATGCTGCCTTTTCCTCCAGACAGATTCCTGCTCCGACAGAATTGTGGACTTGCCCATACCAGGATCGCCGAGCAAAACAAGTGCTCTCACGCTGGATATTTCTTCGAAAGATACGACGCTCTTATTCCAGAATTGGCTTGATTGGGAATCAGGATCAGGCAGATACCCGGCATCTGCCAGATTGAGACTAGAACCTCTTGGATACCAAAAGCGCTTCCACTGAAAATGAGTATCGCTCATGTGATTAGTCCGCTATAGGGGATATCGATAGTAAAAGGCATGCCCCATTTTCTTGCGGGTGGCGTCGACCAGCCCGACCGCCCGCAGCGGGGGCCCTGCACCGGGCGGGGTGCGAGGACGGTCGGGCTGGTTGGCGACAGGACCCGCTCTTCGCTCTACGGATGCGCCACTCGCCAGTTATGGCCCGTTCCTAGATCCACTTTCAGCGGCACCGACAGACCCAGCTTCTTCCCCGTCCCTTCCATCTCCTGCCTCACAAGCTGCTTCACCTCTTCCAAGTCTTTTTCCGGCACCTCGAAGATCAACTCGTCGTGAACTTGCAGAATCATCTTCGTATGCGGCAACTCATGGTGCAGCAACCGACTCACATTGATCATCGCGACCTTGATGAGATCCGCCGCTGAGCCCTGGATCGGACTGTTCACGGCCATGCGTTCGCCGAAGCCACGCTGCACCGGATCGCCGCTCTGCAACTCTGGAATCGGACGCCGCCTCCCGAGGATCGTCGTCGTATAGCCCTTCGTTTTGCCTTCTTCGATATTCCGGTCCATCAAGGCCCGCACGGCCGAAAACTTCTCGAAGAAGGTCTCGATATACTTCTTCGCCTCCGCCTGCGAGACACCGATATTCGAGGCCAGACCGAACGGGCTGATCCCGTACACAATCCCGAAGACGACCGTCTTGGCCACGCGCCTCATGTCTCTCGTGATCTGGCTGGAGGGCAAGCCGAATATCTCCATGGCCGTCGCCATGTGGATGTCCTCCCCCTTCGCAAACACGGCAAGCAATCGCGGATCCTGCGACAGGTGCGCGAGGATGCGCGGCTCGATCTGGCTGTAGTCGGCACAGAGGAGGGTATGGCCCGGAGGCGCGATGAAGGCTTCTCTGATCCGCAATCCGTACTCGCCCTTCACGGGAATATTTTGCAAATTCGGCTCGGTGGAAGAAAGCCTGCCGGTCGCCGCGACGGTCTGATTGAGCGAGGTATGAAGCCGCTTGGTCTCAGGATTTACCAACTCAGGCAGCGCATCCACATAGGTGGACTTGAGCTTGCTGAGGCTCCGATAGTTCACGATCTGCGCGGGCAATTCGTGTTGCGTGGCGAGCTGCGTCAAGGTGTCTTCATCGGTCGAGTAGCCGGTCTTGGTCTTTCTGATCGGCTTGAGCCCCAGCTTCTCGAAGAGCACCGTGGCGAGTTGTTTGGGCGAATTGATATTGAACTCGCCGCCGGCCATGCCTTGGATCGTTTCGATCATCTTGTCGAGATCGTGCTCTAACTCTTTACTCAGCTTATGCAGACCTTCGACATCCAACAAGAACCCGTTCCGCTCGATCTCGGCCAACACCGGCACCAACGGCATCTCCACATCGTTGAAGAGTGTGAGGCTGCCTTGCTCCGACAGCCGTTCCGTCAAGGGCTGGGCGAGCCTAGCCAGCACCAAGGCTGCCTCCGTCGCTTCCTCTTGCGATCCCCTGTCCTCCTCATCGAACAGGGACCTTGGAGCAGCCTTCTCTTTCTTCCCTGTCCCCAGCCGGTGATCCAGCACTTCCATCGCAATCGTCTCAAGCTGGTGATCGCGGCGGTTGGGATTGAGGAGATAGTCCGCCACCATGGTGTCCAGGTAAGGGCCTGCGAGGGTCACGCCGATACGGTGAAAGGCCAGCAGGGTCGATTTCAAATCATGGACAACTTTGACTCTCATGGGGTCGTGCAGCAACGCAATGATGGGCCGCATATAGGCATGGACGTCAAGCGGAATGAAGGCGGTCTTGTCTCCCGTAGAGAGCGCAATCCCCTGCACATCCGCCTGTACGCCTGGCCCGGAGGAAAGGAGGCACTGCAAACCGAGGGCGCCACCCTGCGGCAAGCCCTCCACAAATCGCTGCGCAGAGGGTTCATCCTGCACGAGCTCCGTCTCCGCCACAGCCTTCTCCGGTTGCGTAAACGACGGCTGAAACGATTTGAGCAGTGCGGTGAACTCCAGCTCGCGCAACAAATCGGTGAGCTGATCCTGATGCGGCGGCTTCACATGATAGGTCTCGGGATTAAATGGAATGGGGCTGTCCAGTTGGATGGTCGCCAGCCGCCGGCTGAGGCGGGCATTCTCGGCCTGGTCGATCAACAAAGCTTTGATCCGGGGCGGCGTGACCTCCTCGATGCGGCGCAAGACTTCTTCAATCGTGCCGAACTGAGCGATCAGCTTCATCGCCGTCTTCTCGCCGATGCCCTTGACGCCGGGAATGTTGTCAGACGCATCGCCCATGAGCCCCATAATCTCCACCACACGCGCCGGCTCCACGCCGAAGCGTTCGACACATTCCGCTTCGCCGAACCACTTGTCTTTCACCGGATCGTAAATGCGCACATGGGGCGTCAGGAGCTGAAACATGTCTTTGTCGCCGGTGACGATGACGACGTCGAAGCCGGCCTGTTCCGCCTGGTGCGCGAGCGTGCCGATCAAATCGTCCGCCTCGTGCCCGGACTGCCGGACGGCGGGAATGTTGAGGGCCTCCACCACGCGATGGATGTAGGGAATCTGGGCGCTCATGCCGTCCGGCATCGGCGGCCGCTGGGCCTTGTAGTCCTTGAACTCCGCATGACGCAGAGTCGGCCCCTTTTCGTCAAACGCCACGACGAGGCCATCCGGCTTCTTCTCGCGAAGAATCTTCAGCAGCATCTTCGTAAAACCGAGAATCGCGTTGGTCTGGAGGCCCTGAGAGTTGTTCATCGCCGGCAGGGCGAAGAACGCACGATAAATATAGGCGCTCCCGTCGATCAGGTAGAGCGTCTTGCGGCTGGATTCGGTGCTCGGCATGGGATTAGGGATCGTTAAGGGTCGGGAGCCAATGTCAACGGCGGTTTATCGAACTTGTGGCGCATGGTATTGATGACGCCCAGCAGGGTCGGCTGGCCGATCATTCTGGCCTCCAGCTCGCGCTTTCTTGGGAAATCCATGAGCGAAACCCCGATCAGCATCGTCAGCAGGCCCTGCCCGGGCAAAAAAAGCATGGCGAAGCCGACCAAGAAAAACACGACGCCGACGACGTTCTTCACAACCAATCCCAACAGGCGCAGCAGGGGATGATGATCTTTCATCCAATGGCGGGGAGTCCGCGTATCGAAATAGTCGGCCGGCAAGCGAACGAGAATCAGCGGGATGGCAATCAAGGAGCCGATAAAACCGATGACCGAGGCCACGGTAAGGCCGATGAGCACATCAATCGGAATCCATTGCTGAACTGTTGCGAGCAAGCCATCCATGGGACGCGCATCCTAACATGCGACCTGGGGGCACTCAAGCCAACGACCGGACCCTGGCGAGGTTTACGGCGCGTTTCTCAACGGGCTATAATCTCTCCATCATGTCGCGCCATTCACCACTCACACTTCGTATCAGCACCTTGTTGGGAGTCGCGCTCCTTGGCATGGGACTCCTTGCCGCTCCCTCCACGGCCAGCACATCAGAGGATCTTCATATCGAAATTACGAAGAAAGGCCTGGGCAAGGAGGTCGTCATCACGCAGGGGGCACGCGAGTGGTTCATGCTGATCGAGGTGACACCGGAGAATGCTGTGGTTTTGCGGCAGGAGAAAGAGCACGACAAGTATCTCGTGGACGAGAGTGAAATGCACGACCGTCCCATGACCACGGGCGAAGTCGATGCGGCCATTGCCGATTATGTGAATAGCGTCAAGGCGCGCGCCACGAAGAAGTAGCCATCGCCATGCCACCTCAACCCAAGTTCGTCATCTTCGCCCATCATGCCACCTACGACACATTGCACCAGGTCGCAACCCTCGGGCTCACGGCCGCGGCGATGGGCAAGGACGTGATCGTGATCCTCTTGTTCTGGACGATCAAGAAGCTGGCCGAGGGGAAGATCGACGTGATCGATTTTCCACCGGAATACGCCTCATCGGCGGAGGAAATCGCTCGTCTCTTGAAAGAGAAGAAGGTCCCGAAGATTTCCGAAATGTTTCAGGACGCAAAACACGTCGGGAAGTTTCGTCTGATCGCTTGCAGCGCGGGACTGGAATACATGGGCGTCGACCCTGCTGCCGTGACGAAAAACGTCGACGAAGTCATGGGACTTCCCGCCATTATTGCGCTGACATCCGACGCAGAAACCAAGCTCTTCATTTAGTCGCGCGAGACTCGCGTGAAAAGCGCGACAGGCGCGACTTGCCTCTCGCTACTCTCGCCTGTCCTGCACGTCTCGCTTGCGCTCGCTCAACGCGAGCGCGTGACTCCAACCCGATCGCAATATTCGATGAGTTTACACTGGCTGCAGAAGGGTGAGACCGGCTGGCAGAGGTGCTGCCCGTAGGGGACGAGCAGATCGTTGAAAGTAATCCAATGGGGCTTCGGCAACTTCCGTCGTAGGGCTTCTTCTGTTTCCTCCGGGGTCTTCGTCTTCACATAACCCCAGCGATTGCTGATCCGATGCACGTGGATGTCCACACAGATGCCGGGCTTGCCGAACGCGACCGTCACCACCAAATTCGCCGTTTTTCTGCCGACCCCTGACAGCGTAACCAATTCCTCGATGGAATCGGGAACTGTGCCTCCATAGACATCCAGCAGGCGACGGCAGATCGCATGAATCGATTTGGCTTTCGTCCGGTAGAACCCGACTGGATAGATCGCTTGTTCAATCTTCGACAGTGGAAGCGTCAGCATCGTGGCAGGCTGATGCGCGAGCGCGAAGAGCCTGGCACTGGCTTCACCGGTCGTCTTGTCTTTGGTCCTGAGACTGAGGAGGCAGGCAATGAGGATGCGAAAGGGGTCTCGATTCGACTCGCGTGACACCACGCCAAGGACCGGCTCCTCCCACTGCCGAATCTCGCGCTTCACGATTCGAAGCGCAGCAGTGATCTGATCCTGGCGCATGGACAAGGAATGGATACGGAGACCTTGAGAGAAATGCGATCAACCGAACGGGCAAACCCGTGGAAGTACGCTTACTCCGGCTTACGCTTCGCCAACCACTTTTGACGCCGACGCTGCGCTTCGCGTTCCTTGGCTTTCTTCCTGACGCTCGGCTTCTCGTAAAACCGCCGACGCTTCAGTTCCCGGAAGAGTCCTTCCCCCGCGAGTTTTTTCTTGGCAACTTTGAGGGCTTTTTCAACGTTATTATTGAAGACTTTGATTTCCATTCTTCCCGTCTGTCTACTTTCCCAGGCAATGCCTGTACAGGTTTTCTCCGCGCGCGAACCCGCCCCTGACTAAGAGGCGCAGTGTAACATAGCCCTCTTAGTTCCTCAAGACGGTTTGTCATTTTCTGAATACGCGCGAGCAGAGATGATTTAAGCCGTTGATTACCTTGAATCTTTATATTTTCTTCGACCGTATGGCGACCCGCATCAGCTGCGGCGATCGCCAACACCAATCCAACGGTCATATCGGACCTGACACGCGGGTTCACCTCTGCCGAACAGGCATGGAGCAGGACTCCTGCCTCTGTTGCCTGTTCGGCGATTTCGAGCGGAATCTCCGTCGCCAGATGGAGCGCGGACGACAAGACAGACGGACGAGTCTTATCTGTCTTCACGAGCTTCGTGGCCCGGATAAATCGCTGGTAGGCCTCGCCGTCCGCCTGCATCAGCTCGCGCAGCCGCAAGCCGATCTCACTCAGCCGATGTTCGACTGTCCGTTGCTTGCTGAGTCGGGCCCCCATGATCCCCAGTGAAGCCGCGAGGGCTCCCACCAAGGCCGCGACCGCGCCACCGGCTGGAATCGGGGTTGCCGCTGCCACTGCGTCCAAAAAATCCGCCAGCGATTGCGCGGGCGGATCGACCGGCTCCTGCTCGCGAGACGACGCATGGCCTGCCGCCTCACGTAACAGCCGAGCCTCCAATCTCGCCTCCAACACCTGCGCTGAATTGAACTGTTCGAGCGCTAAACTATGCGCCGCAGCCTGAACCAGCGCCGCTTGGGGCACCAGCCCGATTATTTCGCTCCCCGCTATCGCCACGCCTTGCTCGGCGGCACGGGCTCGGACCGCTTCGAACGCGACATGAATCGGGGTAATGATGTAATCGGTGAGATTCATGGCCACCTGAACCAGCTGACGACTGGCTAATTCCACCCCGATCGCTTTGAGATGGGGCAGCCCTCCGTTCGATTGACGAATATCTTTCGCGATGGACCGGGCCAGCGCTAAATCCGTTGAGCGGAGATTCACATTGAACGCGATCAAGGGAGATCGCGCACCGATCACCGTGGCGCCAGCCGTCTTATGAAAATGGGAAGGACCAAAGTCTGGGGTCCAGTCCGGATCGGAGGCCATGCGAAATGCGAGCCCTTGCAACCCTCCCCGGCGAACCGCTTCAAGCGGAGCATGATCGCGGTGCGTGGCCGCTTGCTCGTAGAGGAAGACCGGAATCTCCAGCTCCGCCCCGACCCGCTGCCCTAATCGCTTCGCCAGATGAATACAATCCTCCATTGTCGTGCCGCGCACCGGCACGAAAGGCACGACATCCGTCGCCCCCACCAGCGGATGGACACCCTCGTGCGTCCGAAGATCGATGAGATCGGTTGCCACGCGCATGGCGCGAAAGGCTGCTTCAGCCACGGCATCCGGCTCGCCGGCAAAGCTCAGAACGGAGCGATGGTGATCCCGATCCATCGTCTGGTCCAATAGCCAGACCCCCGGCACGGACTCCACCGCATTCACCAGCGCGCGCACCGTCGTCCGGTTTCGCCCTTCACTGAAGTTCGGCACGCATTCGACGATTCGATCCACGCTTTGCCCCACCACGCATCAAAACAACGAAGCCGGAGGTCTGATCATCATCCCTCCGGCTTCTCTCTCCGCTGAGTCCCCGCCTATGCAGTTACTTCGTCTTTTTCACAAAAGCCTTGTAGATCATGCCGGACTGAGCCTGCTCCTCTTCGAGCCCGACCATCTGATGGCCGGTCGTGTCGCACCAGGCCGGCATGTCTTTCTTGATGCCTTCGTCATCCGAAACGACTTCCAGAACCTGACCCACCGTCAGTTCCTTGATCTTCTTCAAGGTCATGATAATCGGCATCGGGCAAAAGTACCCAAGCGTGTCGAGCTTCACATCGGATTGAATCATAGCGTCCCGTTTGTGTTGTTTGTATGGTTTATTTGGTTTCTCTGGTTGTGAACCCACGCACCAGACAGACCAGATAAACTAGATGAACAAGTTCACACTGCCCTGCTTGGCTTCCGCGAGATAGGTCGTCACCCCCGCGAACTGATCGATGCCCTCAATGAGCGTATCTTTCGTGATCCCCATCAGCCCCATGGTCGTCGTGCAGGCAATGAAGCGAACCCCGAGATCCAGCGCCGTCTCCATAAGCTCCGGCACACCGGGCATCCGGTTCTGCTTCATCACCTTCTGCATCATCATGGTGCCCAGGCCCCAGAAATGGAACCGCGAGAGAGGCAGGCTGTCCGCCCCCCCTTTGTTCAGCAGGCCGAACATTCGACGAAGCCAATCCTTGGCAGAGCTGGCCGCGCCTTTCCGACGAATGGTATTGAGACCCCAGAAGGTGAAAAAGACCGTGACCTGCATCCCCATGGCGGCAGCCCCAGTGGCAATGATGAAGGCCGCCATCGCTCGGTCCATGTCGCCGCTCAACAGCACGATCGTCACCTTGTCAGGCTTGGAGGCTTGGAGGTTGGCCAATGCCACAGCTGGATCCGCCTGCACGATTGTCATGACACCCTCTTTTCTGTCAGGTCCGCATGAATACAGCAATTTCAATGGGATTTTGACTATAGTCCCCGCCTCTTTTTCTTGTCAAGGAAGAGGGAAGGAGCGGCCAGGTGCCCTTCTTGCTCGCAGAACGCGCACGATATGAATGTGCTCGTTCGATGCGCGCAGTAAAGGGCAGCCTTGGCCACTCCTTTAAAGGGGTATAGGGAATTGGAAGGGCCTCGCTCGACGGCCGCAATTGGACCGGCATAGGAGCCTCAGGAGATGATGGAGAAGACAATGAGCTCGTTGGACGCGCGCAGTGGGAGACCGAGCAGGCTACCCCGCTAGGAGAAGCAGGGAGTCGTAGCAGAAGAGGATGTGCGAAGATGCGGTCTTACCTGGCTTGACGTTCTGTGACCTGCTCGCTATATTCACGATCAGGCTGGTCCTCTCATGTGCTTCCTTCCTCATTCCATGAACAGCGATCTCATTACCGAAATTAAGCACTCCAAGAGCGCGCCGCTCTTTGGCTTTTGGTATCCCGCTTGCCTCAGCAGCGAACTCGCTCCCGGCAGCCTGAAGGGGACCGTCCTGCTGGGCCTCCCCGTCCTCGTTTGCAAAACCGCTCAGGGGACCGTCGCGGCCATGCGCGATATTTGCCCCCATCGCGCCATGCCGCTATCGTTCGGCAAAATGAAAGGCGACTGTGTCGAATGCGCCTACCATGGGTGGCAGTTCGATCAAGCAGGCCGCTGCCGAACGATTCCGGCCTTGGTCGAAGACTCTCCCATTCAAGCGAGCAAAATCGGGGTCACCACCTATGCCTGCCGTGAACAGGACGGCTACGTCTGGGTGTTCATTCCCGACCCTCAGCAACCGAACCAGATCGTGCCGGAGGTGCCGCTGCTACCGCTCCCCTCGTCCCCCTATCGGATGATTCACATCTCGACGCTCTTGGATTGCACGATCGACGACGGCATTGTCGGCTTAATGGACCCGGCCCACGGCCCCTTTGTGCATCAAAGTTCCTGGTGGCGCACCCAGGCGAGCATGCACGAAAAAGCCAAGACCTACGAGCCGATTCCCAGCGGCTTCCGCATGGTGCCGCATGCCCCGTCAAAGAACAGCGGACCCTACAAACTCTTTAATATGTTTTACGGCGGGCCGCTCACGACGACCATCGACTTTGTGCTGCCCAACCAGCGGTTCGAATTCGTCCAATGCGGGTCGCTCTTCGTGTCCACCCGCGCCACGGTCACGCCGATCACGGACCAGCAATGCCGCATCGACTTTACCGCAGCCTGGAACTGCCTCGGCTGGGTTCCATTTTCCAAAACACTCTTTCGCTATTTCGCCAACATCTTCATGAGACAAGATCGAGAGGCGATGGAACGCCAGACGGTGGGATTACGCTACAAGCCAGCGATGATGCTCATCGACGATGCCGATACGCCGGCCAAGTGGTACTACAAGTTAAAAGCCGCGCACCTCGCGTCGGTGCAAACGGGGCAGCCCCTCGACCATCCGCTCAAAGGACGAGTCACGCTTCGCTGGAAGAGTTAACCGCACGTCGGCCCATGACGGACAAACGCGCGACCGGAACAATCCCTCGCCTCCTGCTCCTTCTCTCAACGATCATTCTTTGCACGCAGGTCTTCCCGCTCTGGTCAGCCGACACCCGTCGCGTTGCAACAGTGCCTGCACTAGGTGTGCTCGCCGGAGGACAGACCGGAATCGTCCACTACGTCGTCCTCCAAATCGACAAAAACCCACGGCAAGAGGGACCGACAATCCAATTCAACGAGATTCATCTGGGCGGCGGTTCAATCGTCAGCGAGGATTGGAAGGAAGGCGCCAAGCAAGCCGTCGCTGCGGCCATGAAGGCGTTGGGAGATGACGGACGAGAATGGGTGATCACGATCAAGAACCGGTCACGCAATGCGCTGACCGATGGAAGGAGCGCCAGTAGCGCCGTCGCGGTTGGCATCGTAGCAGCCTGGAGAGGCCGTGCCGTCACGCCCGACATCGTCCTGACCGGGGAAATTATGCCGGACGGTCAAATCAAACCGGTCGCTGCGCTTCCCTTCAAAATCGAAGCCGCAGCCCGCGCACAGTTTACAACTGTGCTGATACCTCGCGGGCAACTCCATACGGCTGACTGGGATCTCTCCCAGCTGGCAACCAGATGGAACATCAAAATTCTTGAAGTGGCCACGCTGGAAGACGCCTATCAGCTCATGACGGCAGCGAGACACTAGACGCTCATTCCGTGCCCATCCGCACGAGAAGCCCCATCGCCTGCCTGATCTGAGCGCGCGAGCCGAGCAACACCACAATATCGCCCGCCATCAACCGAGTCTTCTCCGACGGGTTCGACTGCGTCACCCCGGCGCGCGTCCAGGCGATCACCGACGCGCCGGTGCGTGGACGAAGAGAAATTTCGGCCAACGTCTTCCCCTGCGCAGGCGAATCGTCGTCGATGCGACAGGTTTCCACTTCCGCATCGGTCAAGGTCCCGCCACGAAGATGATGCGCCAGTTCCGGCAGTTCACTGCGACGAAGCAACGCGTATCCCTCACGGCGCACTTGTTCGGCCTTGTGCATCACGAAGTCCTGCGGCAATTTGTAGGTGCGGAGCACCAGGGCAAAGATCTCGATGGAGGTTTCAAACTCCTCCGGGACCACATCATCCGCGCCGAGCTGATGCAGCTCCTCCAATTCGCGAAGATAGCGAGTCCGCACGACGACGTGCAGCTTCCGGTTGAGCCCCTTCGCGACCTGCACCGTCCGCCTGGTGACAAACGGATCCGAGATGGCAACCACTAATACCTTCGCATCCTCGATCTTCATGTGCCGCAATACGTTCGGATTCGTGGCATCGCCGTAGTAGACCGGCACCCCCTGTTTTGCTTCGCGGCTGACGATATCGCCGTCGAGATCCAGGGCAAGGTACGGAATCTCTGTGTCGCCGAGAACGCGGGCAAGATTTCTTCCATTCAACCCGTACCCCACAATAATGACGTGGTCCTTCATCCGAATCTGTTTGCCTTCGGTCTGCAGGACATGAGCGGTGGTGCGGCTGGGCAGCCAATGACGAAGCCGCTGCCACGCCTCCGCGCGGCGGGCCAGGTCCGGCGACCACTGCATGAGAAAGGGTGTCACGATCATGGAGAGCACCGAGACCGCAAGAAAGATCTGATAGGGATCACGCGGTAAAAAACCGCTCTCCTGCCCTTGCTGGGCCAATAAGAAGCTGAACTCGCCGACTTGGGCCAGGGCGATGCCCACCATAATCGCCGAACGCGGAGGAACCTCCGCCAACAAGACCGCTCCGGCCCCTGCGATGAACTTCACCAGCAGAATTGTCACCAGAAGCCCGGCGACCGGCAGCGGATACTCGAACAGCACCCGCCAGTCCATAAGGATGCCGACCGACACGAAAAAGAGACTGTTGAAACTGTCGCGGAACGGCAGCACTTCGGCTATGGCCTGATGGCTGTACTCCGATTCGGAAATGACCAGCCCGGCAATGAACGCGCCCAGGGCCAACGAAAGACCGCCGAGCGAGGTGAGCCAGGCGATGCCGAGACAGAGGACGATAATCGTCAACAAGAACAGTTCGCGGTTGCGGCTGCGAACGATATGTTCCAACAGCTTGGGAACCAGGTACCAGGCAGCGGCAATGACGAGCACGATGACAAGGACCGACTTCCCCAAGGTGAGCAGAATCGCGAAGCCGCCTCCGTTCGATTGGCTGGCAAGAATCGGCGTCAACAGCATCATGGGCACGACGGCCAAGTCCTGAAAGACGAGAATTCCGATCGTGGCCCGGCCATGGATCGAGTCGCTATCCCCCCGCTCGGCCAAGGTTTTCAGCACGATCGCCGTGCTGCTCAGGGAGAAGAGGAATCCCCAGAATAGCCCTTGCCTCCAGGACAGCCCGACAAACGTCGCCCCGAGCCACGTGATCAAGAGCACCCCGCCGACCTGAATCGGTGCGGCCAGGAACATGAGGCGGCGCAAGGAGGCCAGCTGCACCAGCGAGAATTCGATGCCGATGGTGAAGAGGAGCAGGACAACCCCGATCTCCGCCAAAATTTGCACCGTGCCGATGTCCGAGATAAGGTTCAGCCCGTGCGGACCGATGAGTGCGCCTGCGACCAAAAACCCCGCGATCGAAGGAAGCCGGAACTGCTGGAATACGAAGACGACGGCGATCGACACCGTAAAAATCACGAGCAGATTTGCCAGCACACCGTAGTCGGTCATAACGGAAATTGGTCAGGCCTCAGGAGTGAGGGTGTCAGGCAAGGAAGAGCCTTCGAACGTTTCACGTTTCACGCCTCATGTTTCACTGATTCAGGGCGGAGAATACCCTAGCGTCACGGGTGGAACAAGGCCAAGCTGCTTGTCCGGAAGAATCCGTTTCGCTACAGTGGATTCGCAGGAGTCACAAGCGAGGTTAGGCCATGATCCGCGCCATAATTTTCGACTTCAACGGCGTCATCGCCGACGACGAAACGCCCCATCTGCGTTGCTTCCAGCAGGCATTGGCCGAGCACGGCCTCTCGCTCACGAAGGAAGACTACTACGGCACCCACCTAGGCATGGATGAACGCACCTGTGCGGCGGCGCTCCTCACCGCACGCGACGGTACCTGCGATCGGAATGTGCTGCAGGCCATAATGGATCGGAAGGCGATACGCTTCCGGGAATACACCGCCATCCACAAGCCATCCCTCTTCCCCGGCGTCGTCGAGTTCGTGAAACGCGCCGGAACCCGGTACCGGTTGGCCATTGCCACAGGAGGCAGACGGGAACAAATCGACCATGCGCTACGCGGCACGGCTATCGAGCGGGATTTCTCGGTCATTGTGTCGGCTGACGATGTCGCCACCGGCAAGCCGGACCCGGCAATCTATCAGGCGACCCTCAAACGGCTGAATGCCGCGGATCCCCGCCCGCCGCTGATCACTGCCGCCCAATGTCTCGTGGTGGAAGATTCCCTGGCCGGCATCCGCTCAGCCAAGGCGGCCGGCATGAGGGTTCTCGCGCTAGCCACCACCTACCCCCCCGAACAACTGACCGAAGCCGATCTCGTCCTGCCGAGCTTAGAAGGCCTACCTCCCGAATCGATCGAGCCCTTACTCCCGACCGATCAGCCATCTAAGCCATCCGATCACCTCCCCCGTCGGTAGCAAGCCCCCCCTCGTAAGGTGAATAGACGGCTTTGCGGCCACTGGAGTAGCTTGTCAGCACGAACGGTGCGCACAGAAGAAAAGGGAACGACGATGCGAACCCTGGCTATTTCACCGTTGCCGTTTCAGGGAAGGTGCTCTCGACCGCCCATCTATCTGCTCGTGATTGCCGCAACCGTCCTGATCTTGTCCCCGACCTCGGCACGCTCCGATACCACGGTCACCTTCGACCCCTTACAGGTGCGCGAATGTCCTCAAGCAGACGGAAGCGTCCTGTATACCAATAAGGACCTCCCAGGCTGCACCCAGATGACCCTCAAACCTCTGTCGGTCGTGCCGTCGTTGGACAACATGCCGATCTATCGCCCCAATGTGGCCACGGCTCCTCACTACGACGTTCCTCCGCGCCCCGACCGCCATCAGCCTAATAACATGGCCGGCGGAGGACAGGCCGTTCCCGATTGGGCCAAGGAATGGCACGCCAGCATCGCGGCGACAGGATCCGTGCAGGCTGAAGTCTGTGCAAAGTACGGAGAATGGCTGCATCTCACCGAAAAAACTCGCGGCGGTTTCTTTTACGGGACAGACCCCTCGTATGGCGGAGATCTTTCGGGAAGAAATCAGCGGGGGCCGAGCTATTCGTTTTACGACAATGCGCGCTTTGTGACGCTGTCGAGGATGTTCGGGCAGGGATTTGTGCCGATCGGCTGTCCGTAACGAGACAGCCAAAGGCAAGACTGAAGGGTGCCAGACCATCTGAATGGCTGGACACCCCTATCGTTTATAAAACTCCCGATACCACTGCACGAAGCGGGGAATTCCCACCTCAATAGACGTCGCCGGTTTGAACCTGATATCCCGTGACAGATCCGCGATATCCGCATACGTGGCAGGCACGTCACCTGGCTGGATCGGCAACAATTTCTTCTTTGCTTTTTTCCCAATCGTCTGTTCCAGCACCTCAATAAAGCGCAACAGCTCGACTGGCTGGTGATTGCCGATGTTGTAGATCCTGGCCGGCGCTGAGCTGGTTCCCGGATCGGGCTTGTCACCGGACCAGGCAGGATTCGGCCTGGCCGGATGATCGAGGGTCCGGATCACTCCCTCGACGATGTCATCGATATAGGTAAAGTCGCGGCGCATCTTTCCCTGGTTGTAGACCTCGATCGTTTTCCCCTCCAGAATCGCCTTCGTGAACATGAAGAGGGCCATATCGGGCCTGCCCCAGGGCCCATACACGGTAAAGAACCGTAAGCCCGTGCAGGGAATCCGATAGAGATGCGCATAGCAATGGGCCATGAGTTCGTTGGCCTTCTTGCTAGCCGCATACAGTGAAACCGGATGGTCCACGTTGTCGTGGATCGAAAATGGCATCCGGGTATTGCCGCCGTAGACGGAACTCGACGAGGCATAGACGAGGTGCTGCACCTTCGCGTGGCGGCAGCCCTCCAGAACATTCAGAAACCCTTCGATGTTGCTGTCCGTATAAGCATGCGGGTTCACCAGCGAATAGCGCACGCCGGCTTGCGCCGCCAGATGGACCACCTTCGCAATCGGCTGCGTGGCAAAGAGCTTCCGCATCTTCGCCCGGTTAGCCAGATCGATCTTGGTGAAGGTGAACTGCGCGAAGGGCTTCAGCTTCGCCAGCCGCGCCTTCTTCAGCCGCACGTCGTAGTAGTCGTTGACGTTGTCGAGTCCGATCACCCGCTCGCCTCGCTCCAGCAATCTGGTCGCGACATGAAAGCCGATGAATCCGGCAACACCGGTGACGAGGATCGGAGCTTGCAAGGTTTTGCGTGTGGCCATAATCAGTCTTTTTATCTAACGAGCGGATGTGGTGCGGCTGCCGGCTTTCATGAACGGTGGATCACCATGGTCGAGCCGATAGAGCGACAGCGGTGTCAGGGCTTCTCCGGTCTTCATCGGCTCCACCAGCCCGTTGGCCGTGTCACGAAACAGATCCAGAGCCTGCCCCTGGTGATACCCGCATCCATTTGGAGCGAGAAGATCCTTGAGAGCTTCCGGCCTTTCCCAGTGGGCCGTCAGCAAAGCGGTGCGGGCGGGATTCCGCCGGCTGAACATGAACGAGAGATGGTCCGGATACCAGTCTGCGCCGCCCGTGGCATAGGACACGAAAAGTGTGGCATGCGCCGCGGCACAGACGTCGGCCAGGTAGGCATTCGTGAGGTAGCCGTTTTCTCCCACGTCGAGCCATTTCCCCGGATGGGACAAGGGTGCGTGGGCCGCATGGCCGCGGACTTCGAGCAATTGCTGTTGCGAGGCGAACACCAATGGGATCGGCCCATGCTTCTGCACGAGCGACCGGATCACTCCGTCCTTGAGGGCTGACTTGCCGCTATTCGTCGGTCCGCTATCCGCATGCACGAGCACGTTATAGCCGCGATCGGCGATAAGATAGCAGTTGCGCGGCATTTCCAGGTCGCAGGGATCTTCGCCATAGAAGGGCACGGAATAGACGGCCCCTCCCTCGAAGGCCCAACTCTCCCCATGGGCCAATTCGATCACGTTGCCGAATCCCAGCTCCCGCAAGAGCGACAAATAATCGTAAGACAATATACGCCGGTTCCTTCGGCTCGGCACGATGATCGGCGTGTCTTTCGGCACATGTAACAATGTGCGAGGGTCCACGTGATCGTCGTGATCGTGGGTCAAAAATACGGCGGCCGGCTTGGGCAGCAACGATCCCCAGAGAGACGGGATGGAGGATTCCGCGAACCAGGGAAGCAGCCAGGGATCGAACAACAGAACCTGGTCCCGTTGCCGATACAGCAATGCGGCATGGCCGAGGTGGAGTGTGTCTTTATCTTGCAGCGTCTCGAACCAGCGGGACCTGACGGAAGAGGTGCTCGAACTGACCAAGCACTCATGCTGGTGCAGGGCTTCGATCAACCGCGTGAGCACTCGCTCTCCGTCTCGCCCTGAGGTCGCCACCACGGTTCTGATTTCGTCGGTCTGGTGTGTGCCGTCCAGAAACCCCAGAACCTTTCCCACTAGCGGCCCCAATTGGCGCTGGTCGAATCCGATCGGAATGGCCTGCCGCTTCACGGAGTGGAAAATCCTGAGTCCGCCGTTGGTAACCGTGGCGGACTTGGTGGGGTCGGTCGGAAACTCCCATTGAAACGTACCGTCTTGCTTCCGCCCGCAGCGAATGTGCTGCTGCAAATAGGGACGGGTACTGATGATCTCCGCATAGGCATCTTCCAATCGTCGCTGCCGATCTGGATCATCGACCGGAGCCCGTTTGGAAAAGACATCGCTGATCGCCGTATCGATCGAGCTGGAGAGGAGGCTGTGGGCCTCCTGAAGACTCGCCACGACCTCGGGAGCGACCCCTGAGACGAAGGGAAAGGGGCCAGGGGGCTCGGCACTTTCCAATTGCACCCAGGACCAGGGAGCAAGGCTCAGATACTGATGTTTCGGCAGACTATCCCAGATCTTCATGGTCGTGATGAGTGCTGGGTGATCGGTGATAGGCGCGGAGTGGGTTTATGTCTGCGTTTCAACTGATCACGCATCACCGATCACCCGTCACGTCCCATGTGAGCTTGCTAATGGTCGGTTCGTACAAGGCTTGAATGACATTCCCGTCGGGATCGGAAAAGTAAAACGAATAACTGCCGTCGCGATGCTGCTTCGGCTGTTTCACCACCTGCCCGCCCAGCTGCAACAGGCGAGGTTCGATCTCCCGATACATTCGTTCGACCGCCTCAGGACTCTCAAGGATCACGCCAACGTGATCCAATAATTGCCCCTTCAACGGTTGATAGGCTGCCAGCTCGGACGCTGGAATCTGATGCAGCGCAAGGTTGTCCGAACCGGAGCTGAAATAAACATTGTCCGAGTCAGGCTCCCACACCACCTGCATCCCCAGCACCTGTTCATAGAACGTGCGGGAACGAGCGAGATTCGTGACGCGCAGCGCCACATGGCGCAACCCTCGATGAAGCGGAACAGCCATGACTCACCCCTATCGTAATCGTGTCCGTATAGTAGGGAGCCACCTCGGCTCCGTCAATTAAAAACCCGAGGGATGAAGAACACGGCAGGCTGCTGCGCTTCCTCTTCCCGCTATGGTACGATGAGGCCGCGTTCGATCTTAAACAAGGAGTTCACCGCCATGTCGCTTCGCTTATTGCTTATTTCGACCGTGCTCTGCCTCTCGATGAATCAGTCCACGCTCTTCGCAGCCGATCAACCGCTCAAGGCCCCGACAGGCAAAGACGGCGCACCGATGGTCGAGGTCCAGGCCGGCTCCTTTCCCATGGGGGTCCCGCACGGAGACCGGGACGGCGGACGCGATGAATACCCGCGCCATGACGTGTTTGTGGACACCTTCTTTATCGATAAATTCGAAATAACGAACGGCCGCTATCTGGAGTTCGTCAAGGCCTCAGGCCATCGTGTCCCACAAAATCCCAAGAACCCGACGCGAAACCTCTGGCAGGGAGACAGCATCACGGAAGCACTGGCCGACCGGCCCGTCATCAACGTGGATTGGTTCGACGCAGAGGCCTACTGTAAATGGGCAGGCAAACGACTCCCGACCGAAGCCGAATGGGAAAAGGCGGCCAAGGGCACAGCCGATCGACGATTCCCCTGGGGCAATGTCGAACCCACGAACAAACACCTCAACTTCAATCAGCAATGGACCGGAGAAAAAACCTTGATGCCGGTCGGGAGCTATGAATTAGGCAAGAGCCCATTCGGCGCCTACGACATGGCCGGCAATGTCTGGGAATGGGTCAACGATTGGTACGATTCCCGCTACTACGAGAAGAGCCCGGCGAAGAATCCCCAAGGCCCGGACAGCGGGACCAAGAAAGTCATTCGGGGCGCAGGATGGCAGAACGAGACCCCGACGGTCCGCATCTTTACCCGCGTAGACAGCGATCCGACGATCCGCAATGAATCGACCGGCTTCCGTTGCGCTGCCGATGCGCCGAAGTAAAAAGGCAAAAGGAAAAAGATAAAAGTTGAGTCCGGTTAAAGCGCAAACGGAAAAAGCTCGAGATATAGAAGAACGTACCTTTCAATTTGCACTCGACATCGTCCGACTCTGCCAGACTGTGGAAAGGAAAGCAGGAACCGCTCGAACGCTTACCCTGCAACTCTTAAAGTCGGCAACTTCCGTTGGAGCGAATGTTGAAGAGGCACAGGCAGGCCAAAGTCGAGCTGACTTCATCAGCAAATACTCCATCGCGCTGAAGGAAGTTCGCGAAACGAAATACTGGATCAGGCTCATGGCTGAATCGCAAATAGTCGACTCACAAACCATAGGGCCACTCCTGGAAGAAGCCATCCAACTTTCTCGAATCATCGGGGCTATTGTTTCTCGCTCCAAACAGAATCGGTAACCATTTTTCCTTTTACCTTTTTACTTTTTCCTTTCAAGCCGCAATAAATATGCATGGCTTCAACCGTCTAACTGTCGCGGCCTTCGAAAGCCGTATGGCCAGGGAGATGATCCGCCTGATCGAGCATTATGGCGGCCAGCCTCTCGCAGCTCCGGCCCTCCAGGAAATTCCCATCCAGGACAATCCTGCTGCCTTGCGCTTAGGCACTATACTGCTCGATGGGCAAGTCGATATCCTCATCCTCATGACGGGTATCGGCACAAGCACCCTGGTCGACATTCTCCGTTCGCGCCATCCCCTGCCGTCGATCATGGAAGGGCTCACGCGAACGACAACCGTTGCTCGCGGATCAAAAACAGCGGCGGCACTCAAGGCCCTTGGCATCACCCCAACGCTCACCGTGCCGGAACCGAATACCTGGATGGAAGTGGTCTCCACGCTCGATGAATACCGTCCCGTCAAAGGGCTCCGCGTCGCGGTACAAGAATACGGCATCTCCAACCCGGAGCTCTTGGAGGCTCTGAGACAGCGCGGAGCCGAGGTCTTTCCCGTGCCCATTTATCGTTGGGCTCTTCCGGAAGACATCGGCCCCTTGAAGCAGGTACTCGGCAGGATCATCGCAGGACAGGTTCAGGTGCTGTTGATCACCAACGCCGCGCAGATCGATCATGTCATGCAGTTAGTAGCGCAGGACGGCACAACCGCGCAGTTCAAAGAGGCCTGCAGCAAGATGGTCGTGGCGTCCATTGGCCCTTCCGCCAGCGAACGCCTCCGCCATTACGATCTCCCCGTCGACTTCGAACCCTCCCACTCGAAAATGGGCGTCCTGGTCAAAGAATGCAGCGAACAGGCTCACGCTCTTCTTCA
>JBEGVJ010000085.1:0-20739 GCA_041178465.1 Nitrospirota bacterium | reverse complement strand
CTTTGTGATGGAGCCGTTCATAGCCCCAGTTCGCACACATCTTGGCATGAACAAAGTACTGGTTAATGGCGGTCAAATCAGCCGTCAAGACCTTGTTCAGAATGTTGACGACACCTTCTTTCGCTTTCATAGGAACTCCCTTCTCCTTCATCAACCCATTGATCGAAGCAGTGGGCCGACCGAAATGCCCAATACCATGCAACCTACCACATAATCATAATCGTCTCACGATGCTTCCGTCGTCAGGTCGCCCAGCGACTGCGCGTGTTGCGAGTGGACATGTCGTTGCGCGATGGCCGACAGCGTCTCAATTTTTTTGAGGCAACGGCCACAGCAGTCCGGCTCGTTGAGACCCAACTCGCAGGCGAGGATATTGGGACACACAACTCCCTCCTCTCCTAACCGCCTTATCGCACTCTCGGTGATACCCCGGCAAAGACAGATATACATACCTTGCCCCCTCATGGCGATACTGATAACTATTATCAATATAGTAGGGCGACACACCCCCGATGTCAAGCACGAAACCCCTCCCAAATGTCAGAGTTCAATCTACGAAAAGACTGTGGCAAGGAAATGAGCTAACTGGCTTCTTTGTAGCCGCATTCTTCGTTACGGCATTGGACGCTGCGGCCGACTTGCTTGCTGACTTTTTCGATGAGAAACGGGGCGCTGCAGGTCGGACAGATCTTGTTGATGGGACGATCCCACATGGCATATTCGCAGGCTGGATACTTGCTGCAGGCGAAAAAGGCCCGAGCGCCTTTCTTGGTCCGCTTCTGAACGAGATCGCCGCCACAGCCCGGCTGAGGACACTTCACACCCAGCGCGAGCGCTTTAGTGGTTTTGCACTCAGGATAGGCGGAGCAGGCGATAAACTTGCCGAACCGCCCGGTCTTCACCACCATCGGGCTGCTGCATTTCTCGCACTTTTCATCCGTCGTTAGCTCGATCTTCGGAACAATTTTAATGGTGCCGTCCTCGAGCTTCTCAAAGTTCTGCGTGTTCTTGCAGGGCGGCTTGTCCTTGTACGCAGGACAGGCGAGGAACTTGCCGTTCCGCCCCCATTTAATCTCCATCATCCTGCCGCATTTCTCGCAAGGAATATCCGTCGGTGGTTCGACGATGTCCTTGGGCCCGGGAATCGTCTTCGCCTTCTCCAAATCCGCCGTGAAGGGTCCGTAGAACTCGCGCACCGCTGTCACCCACGGCTTGGTACCTTCTTCGACAGCATCCAACTCCTCCTCCATGTGCGAGGTAAAGTCGACGTTGATCAGGTCCGGAAATCCCTTCATCAGGAAGTCGTTCACCGTCCGCCCTGTTTCAGTGGGACCGAACCGCCCGTCCACCTTCTCCGCATACTTACGATCCTGAATTGTCGAAATGATGCTCGCATAGGTGGATGGCCTGCCGATGCCTTTTTCTTCCAATTCCTTGATCAGCAAGGCTTCGTTATACCGAGGCGGAGGCTGGGTGAAGTGCTGCTTCGAAAGCACGCCTGGAACCGTCTGGCCCTCCTGAGAGAGGAGCTGCAGTTTCTCCCCTTCGTTGAGCAAGGGTAACTGGCGCTCGGACTCGTCCTCGGCCTCCTGCTCGCCCTTTTGCTTCTGCGCAAACAGCTCCTTGTCGATCCCCTCCATATAGACGATCGTATGGCCGGGGAACTTCACGACAGTGCCGGTCGAGCGGAACAGAAACTTCCCGGTCGTTTTGACGGGACTCGTCTCTACACGAGTCACGTCGAGGATCGCGGGAACCATCTGCGAGGCGATAAACCGGTTCCAGATCAACTGGTACAGTTTATAGACATCCAACTCCAAGTACTGTTTGATCGACTCAGGATCGCGCGCCGCTGACGTGGGACGGATCGCTTCGTGGGCCTCTTGCGCCGCTTTCTGCGTCTTGTACACATTCGGCGTGGCGGGCAAGTATTCGGCGCCAAACCGATCCTGGATGACCTGGCGCGCTTCCGCCATCGCCTCGTTCGAAATGCGCGGGGAGTCCGTCCTCATATAGGTAATGAGACCGGTCTGACCCTCTGCCCCGATTTCGATTCCTTCATACAGCTTCTGCGCCAATGTCATCGTTTTCTTCGACGAGAAATGCAGCTTGCGCGCCGCTTCCTGTTGGAGCCGGCTGGTGATGAAGGGGGCGACAGGATTTCGTTTCTTTTCTTTCCGTTCGATCGAGTCGACGACGAACTCTTTTCCTTGAATGGCCGCAACGATGCGCTGCGCGTCGGTCTCCGTCTCAATCGAGGCGTCCTGTCCATTGATGCTGTACAATTTGGCTTCGAACGGAGGGGGGTTGATCCCGGACAACAGCACCGCAATCGACCAATACTCTTCGGCGCGAAAGGCTTCCCGTTCCTGCTCACGTTCGCAAATCAATCGCATCGCTACAGACTGGACCCGGCCCATGCTGAGCCCGCGGCGCACCTTGGTCCACAGCAATTGGCTACCTTGGTAGCCCACGATGCGGTCCAGCACCCGGCGAGCCTGCTGCGCATTCACCAACTTCATATCGACCTGCCCGGGCGACTGGAGCGCGCGCTTGATGGCCGATTCCGTAATTTCATTGAAGAGCACCCGGAATATCTTGTTACTCTCTGTCTTTTTCTTGGATTTTGATTTGGGTTTGCCGAGCAGTTCCTGCTCGAGGTGCCAGGCGATGGCTTCGCCTTCCCGGTCAGGGTCCGGCGCGAGGAACACCTTATCGCACGCGTCCGCCTTGGCTTTAATCTCCGATAAAACCTTCGATTTGCCCTTGATGGTCACATATTGCGGCTCAAAATCGTGTTCTAAATCAACGCCCAGTTTGCTGGTCGGAAGATCCTTGATATGGCCGACCGACGCCATGACGGTATAGCCACGCCCCAAATACTTGCTGATGGTGCGGGCTTTGGTCGGAGACTCGACAATGATGAGTGCCTTGGCCATGAATACTCCGGTTCTCTACGAGGATTTCCCTCTCATCCGTATCAAATAATACACATCCGTGCAACTGTCCGGCGATTATGTCCGAAGGTAGCGTTGCCCCGGCAGCTGCCTGATTCGCTGCCGAAGCTCCAGCGACAGGAGCGAGGCCATCACAGTGGACACCGACAACCCTGTGGCGACAATCACGCCATCTGCGGTGAGCGGATCAAACGAGAGGACATCGTATACCAGCTGTTCTTCTTTGCCCAACCGATCGCCGCGTTCGTCTTTCGATCGAACAGGTTGCAGGCGCTGGCGCAGCGCCGGCTCCAACTGCGGCAAAACCGCATCGATAATATCCTGCGCTCGCTCGATCAGCGCCGCCCCGTCTTTGAGCAAGGCGTTCGTCCCGCGGCTGGTGTCTGCCTTCACAAATCCAGGGACCGCAAAGACCTCTCGTCCCTGCTCAGCTGCCAGCTTCGCAGTGATCAACGAGCCGCTGCTGATGGCTGCCTCTGTGACGACCACACCCAGCGACAACCCGCTGATGATGCGATTTCTCCTTGGGAAGTGATGGCTGTGAGGCGGCGCGCCTACCGGCACCTCCGACAGAATCGCTCCCCGCTCCTCGATCTGTCGCCGCAGCCGTTCATGTTCCGGAGGATAGGTCCGATCAATCCCGCAGCCCAATACCGCAATGGTGCGCCCCTGCGCGGCAAGCGCGCCTCGATGGGCCGCCGCGTCAACTCCGCGCGCGAGCCCGCTCACCACCGTCACCCCCTGCGCCGCCAAGTCATGGCCCAACTCTTCGGTCATGACACGCCCGGCTGCCGTCGCACGCCGTGCACCCACAATCGCCACTGCCAGCTCATCTTGTTCCGTCAACGCGCCGGTGATGTACAACAGCGGCGGCGGGTCCGCAATCATCTTCAGTCGCGCGGGATACGCGGGGTCCAAGACGCTTCGGACTTCAATGCGCTCACGCTCGATCGTCGTGAGTTCCCGCTCAATGCTCCGACAGGCTGAACCATCAGGCCCACGGCTGATCGCGCCTGCCAACTGCGGACTGCATCCACGCTGGATCAAGTCGTCACGGGAAGCGCGCAGGACCGCATCGGGAGAGTGCCAGAGGCGAACTAACCGAAGAGCGATCAGATCCCCCACTCCATCGATCGCTCGCAGACGAAGCCACGATTCCAGTCCCGCCCTGGTCAGACGATGGCCCGAAGGCCCTGCGGCCTCAGCGGAGGGAGCACCATCTACAGATTGGCTATGCATAGATCTCGCCGCACGGAAACTCCGACCCTAGAGCACCGCCAAATCGTACTGCTCCAAGTGCAAGTGCTCGTCCGGCATGACGATGATTTTCGCGGCACATTCCCGCTCCACGGCCTCAAGGCCTGGCCGCTCTTCATCTTGCAGCAACCCGACGACCGAGGGATGGGCGCCGACGACGATCCTCTGCGGCTCCGGACTGCTGCCGATCCGACGAACATCGCGAAATATTTCATAGGCCACCGTGGTCGGAGACTTCGTATAGCCCCGCCCTTCGCAATAGTGACAGGGCTCGGAGAGCGAGCGCAGGAGATCCTCGCGCACCCGTTCGCGAGAAATCTCGATCAGCCCCAGATCGGAAATTCTTGACACTCTGGTGCGGGCCTTATCAGTTGACATCGCATCAAGCAACGCGTGGTACACCTTGTCGCGATTCTTCTCTCGCTCCATGTCGATGAAATCGACGATGATAATCCCGCCGATCCCCCGCAACTTCATCTGATAGGCCACTTCTTTCGCGGCCTCCAGATTGTTCCGGAGGATGGTCTCCTCCTGATCGCGTTTTCCCACGAACCGTCCGGTGTTGACGTCGATAACGGTCATCGCTTCCGTATGATCGATCACGAGATGCCCGCCGGACTTGAGCCAGACTTTGCGGCTGAGAGCCCGCGCCATCTCCTGCTCCACGCCCAGATGATCGAAGAGGCTTTCGTCCTTGTCGTAAAAATGGATGCGGGACGTTTGCTCCGGCGAAAATCGCTGCACGAAGTCCCTGACCGCCTGATACTCCTCGCGCGAATCGATCCACAACCGATCAACCTTCTTCCCGAAGAGATCGCGCACGACGCGGAAACTCAGGCTCAAGTCGGCATGGAGCAACGCCGGCGCCCCCTTGTGCTCGCGTTTCGCCAGGATGTCCTGCCAGAGCACGTGCAAGAAGTCGACGTCGGATCGGAGCTCATCTTCCTTAACCCCTTCACTCACCGTGCGGACGATGTAGCCACAACCGGGATGCCGCACCCGCTTCATAATGTCCTTGAGCCGCGCGCGCTCTTCGTCGCGGGCGATGCGGCGGGACACGCCGATGTGCTCCACGTTCGGCATGAAGACGAGGTACCGGCCGGGGAGCGACACGTAGGTCGTGACCCGCGAGCCCTTTGTGCCGATGGGCCCCTTGGAAATCTGCACCATCAGCTCCTGCCCTTCACTCAGCAACTGCTCGATCGGCTTGGAGCTTTGACGCCGCGGGCCCAGCATATCCCCGTCTTTATCGGCATCCTTGTCGTCCTCGTCCACATCGACGAGCGTGTCTCCCGGCTCAGCGTCCAGCGACAAATCCGACACGTGCATGAAGGCGGCCTTCTCAAGGCCGATATCCACAAATGCCGCCTGCATGCCAGGCAGCACTTTCGCCACTTTTCCTTTATAAATGTTCCCGACGAAGTCTTTGTGCTTCGCCCGATCCCCGAAGAGATCCGTGACGACTCCGCCGTCCAACACCGCGACGCGAGTTTCTTCGCGTGCGACTGTAATGGCAATTTCTACTCCCATACCGACTCCTTCCGTTCAGGAGAGCCGCCGGACGATGTGCAGGATGAACGCGGGGAATCCCCAGGTTCAGGCCTCCACTTGACACCTCATCGACCGGTGGCTCGCACCATTAACCTCGTGCCTCGATCCCGACTCATTCGAGACTGCGCAATCACCCTCTCAACTAAAAGAAACTCAATCGCCGGCGCTTGACATTCAAGAGCAGGCCGAGCGACGCCATCGTCATAATCGTCGCACTCCCACCGTAACTCATGAGCGGAAGAGGAATTCCCACGATGGGGAACATGCCCGCCGTCATGCCGATATTGACCACCACACAAAAGCACAACATGCAGGTAATGCCAACCGCCAGCAGCGCCCCGAGCTGATCCTTCGCGCGCGCCACAATTTCCAGCGACAGCCAAATCAACGCGACGAACAAGAGCAAGAGAGCCAGCACACCGAGAAATCCCCATTCCTCTGCAAAGACCGAAAAGACAAAGTCGGTGTGCCCCTCTGGCAAAAACTTCAATTGACTTTGGGTCCCTCCATAGAGCCCCTTCCCTGTCAGTTCTCCCGCTCCAATGGCAATCCGAGATTGAAGCGCATGATACCCTTTGCCTCCAGGATCGTAGGCCGGATCGACAAAAGCCATAATGCGCTGCCGCTGATAATCATGCAATGACCCCCACATCATCTCCCAGGCAAAGGGGAACAGCATCAACGAAAACAAGAGGATCACGCCCAAGGCCTTCGACCGCATACCCACCATCAGCAACATCGCGGCATAGACCGCCAAGAAGCTCAGCCCGCTCCCAAGGTCCGGCTGTTTCAGAATCAGGAGCAAACCTGGCAACACCAATAGCCCCGGCAGCACGACTCGCTGGAGCCAGCCGACCCGCGGCGCCTTTGAATAATAGTGCGCCAGCGTTAGAATAAGAACCAGCTTTGCGAATTCCGATGGCTGAAACGCAAAGGGCCCCATCGAAATCCAACGTTGCGCTCCGCGACTGCTCTTGCCTTCAAACAGTACAACCGCCAATAGGACCAGGATAATTGCATAGGCAGGATACGCGAACCGAGCGATTCGATGATAGTCCGAAAGCCACATGATCAAAAACGCGACCACGCCGAGCGCACCCCACACGATCTGTTTGGCATAAAACGGGAACGCCGCCCGCTGATCATGCGTTACGCTATAAATCGACAAGACGCCGACCCCTAGAATAACAAAGATGAGTCCAATAAAACGGAAATCAAAATTGTCGAAGCCGCGGCTATTGATCACCCGATCGATCATCTCGCGCCCCGTTCTCCGGCATCACCGTCCCGCGCAGCAGCACCATCCGTGACGCCCCCAGAATGGGGCGTCATCAATTTCACATAGGTCTCGATGAGCTCTTTGGCGAGGGGTGCCGACGCGGACCCTCCGTGGCCCATGTGTTCCCCCAGCACAGCGACAGCGATAGTAGGCGCTTCGACTGGGGCGAATGCCACAAACCAGGCATGATCTCGAAATTTCTTTGGAATATCTTTTTCGGGACCAGTGCGCAATGCCGTTGTCTGGGCCGTACCGGTCTTCCCCGCGATCGTCACCAGCGCCGACTTTGCCCGTGTGGCCGTTCCCTCTTTCACCACCCCAGCCAGCGCCTCTTTAATCAACGGAAAAATCTCTGGCCGTAGCTTCAATATACGCTTGGGAACCACAGGCCTGTGCTGCAATTCTCCGGTCGCTCGATGCATGACCGACTGGACCAGTCTCGGGCGGAACGTGACGCCGTCGTTGGCGACAGTGCCGATCAAACTCGCCATCTGCAGCGGGGTCACATTCACATAACCCTGGCCAATCGATGCCGAGATCGTTTCGCCTGGCAGCCATGGCTCGTGCTTGGCCTTCTGCTTCCAGGCTGCGGAAGGCACGATCCCGATCCGTTCAGACGGCAGGTCAACCCCCGTTTCCTCTCCCAACCCAAACTGATGGGCAAAGGACGCCATCGTCTCAATCCCCATCCGCTGACCGACCGTATAGAAATACACGTCGCAGGATTGCACAAGCGCACGCCGAAGATCCACCGAACCATGCCCGCCAGCCTTCCAGTCATGATACAGCCGCCGACCGAACTGATACCCTCCATTGCAGTGGATGGTAGTCGACGGTGTGACGGTATTGGTTTCCAACGCTGCGGCAGCCATCATCACTTTGAAGACCGAGCCGGGCGGGTACTGCCCTTGTGAAGCTCGATTATTCAATGGGCGCCCCTCGTTTTGTACAATCTCGGCCCATTGCTTCGGCGTGAGCTCCCGCGAAAGGATGTTCGGATCGAAGCCCGGGCGACTTGCCATGGCCAGCACATCGCCCGTCCTGGGATCAAGCGCGACAATCGCGCCCGATTCTTCTCCCAACAAATTTTCAGCTACTTTTTGCAGCCGTACATCAATCGTCAGATATAAATTATCCCCGGCATGGGGTTGCTCCACGACGACCGTTCGTTTCTCATGGCCCAAGGCATCGACCTCAATGCTTTTCTGCCCCGCCTCACCCCGCATGAGCCGGTCGAAAAACTTCTCTACGCCGTACTGCCCCACGATACTGCCCTGATGCAGATCGGCAAATTCAGGTTTCTCCAACTGCTCAGGCGACACTTCCCCGACATAGCCCAACAGATGCGACGCCGTGACGCCGCCGGGATAGTTCCGTTGGGATTCAACTTGCACCATCACGCCTGGCAAGTCCAAACGGTGAGACTCGATCAGCGTCGCTTCGCGAAGGGTTAAGCGATCCTTTACCTTGCGCGGCAATTGTTTACTGCCTCTGGCCGTGAGCTTCTTCCGGACAAACGCAGGGTCCAGCCCCAAAAGATTAGAAAGTTGATCGCTCAACAGATCCCGATCCTTCACGTCTTCGAGCGACACATAGAGCGTGAAGCTGGGCACATTGTTCGCCAGCAACACACCATTGCGGTCGTAGATAAGCCCGCGAGCCGGCTCCATGATGACAGAGCGCGTACGATTGTTCTCGGAAAGATCGCGGTAGTAGGGGCCTTCACGAATCTGCAAGTGCCAGAGCCGCAGACCCAATAAAGCCATGACGAGCAACAGGCCAACACGGAGGATGATCAGTCGGCGCTGAAGCTCACCGAGCTCAGAATCGTGTAAACTAGCTGTTGCCATGACTCACAATCAACATTCCGCCACGCCCATTGAAGGGACCCGTTATTCGGTCCTCAGGCGGGTCACCTCAAACCGTTGAGAGAGCAACCAATACAGCCCCGCCCCCACGGCCCCGTCAAAACAAGCCTGGGGGAGGATGATCGACTCCACCATCCACCACATCTGAGACAGGTCAAAATTCTTGAATCGTGCAACGGCAAACAGCCCGCTTGCCAGGGACGCCAGCAACAACCCCACCCCCAGTGAGATCGACGTCACCTGCGACACCTGCCGTCCCAAGAATCCCGCTAAGAGCCCAACGCCCCCGTTTATGAGAAGACTTGACCAGAGATCGCCGGCTGAGAACAGACTCAGCAGCCATCCGATCGCAAGCCCCGCAAGAAGGCCCTCCATTTCACCGGCAAAAATCCCGACAAGCGCAGCCGCGACAAAACCCAGGTCCGGTTTGATATTCCATACGCTCAAATGTGTCAGCAGTGTCGTCTGCACAGGAACGAGCAGCAGCACGAGAATCAGATAGAGGATAAATTTCATGGGGACGGCTTCCCGGGCAAACCCGTTTCTCCCACAGCCTTCGGCACCTGTCCGTACGACGCCTGAATCACCAATACTTCCTCCACACGCCCGGCATCGACTTCCGGCAGAAGCTCCGCGGATTGGAACAGCGCGCCTTCCGGCTTGTCGATACGCGTAATCGTGCCGATCGCGAGCCCTCGCGGGAAACCTCCGACAAGGCCCGAGGTCACGACCCGATCACCGTCTCGAAGCGTCGAGAGCAACGGAATATACTTCAGCTGGGCCGACCCTTGCGGAGTCCCCTCCACGATGCCTTCGTCTCTCGTCCGCTGGATAAGACCGGCAATGGCATTGTTTGGATCAGTCACCAAAAGCACTACGGAGGAAGCCCCTGTCGTTTTCACCACGCGCCCGACGACGCCGACCGGCGTAATCACTCCCATGTCCGGTTTAATCCCGTCGCTCTCGCCCTTATTGAGAATGATGGCACGATATCGGTTCGTGACATCACGTCCAATGACTTGAGCAGCGATCATTGGGGGGAGGGCTTGCTCCTTAAACTGCAGCAAGGCCGCCAATCGTTCCGTTGCAGAAGCCGATTCACGCAGCTGACTATTTTGCCCGCGCAACCACTCAATCTCTTTCCGGAGCTGTTGGTTTTCCTCCCACACCCCTTGCACCGCTACATACTGCTGCCAGCGATCGGCAATGCCAGCATCGATGGCAGCAATGGCTTCGAGCGGAACACGCACGATGTGGCCGACTGGCCCATCCAGATACTGCAAGAGTCCTTGGATTTGACCGGGGAACAGAAAAAGAACCGCCAGCAGAAAAGCGAAGCAGACAAACGCCAGGCGTCTGGCACCGGAAGAAGAGCGAGAGTTAGCCATCCACATAAGGGAATTAGGGATGGAACCTTATCGGTAGGTATTGGCCTGGGACATCACCGACACTTTGGCGAGCAGATCCAACTCATCGAGGATTTTTCCAACCCCCAAGACCACGGAGGTCAGAGGATCATCCACGGTGATGATCGGCAGATTCGTCTCCTCCCGGAAGCGCGTATCCATGCCCTTCAGCAAAGATCCCCCGCCCGTGAGTACGATGCCATGATCGATAATGTCCCCCGCCAACTCAGGCGGGGTATTCTCCAGTGCCACTTTGATCGCGTTGACGATTGTTCCGATCGGTTCCTGCAACGCCTCCCGGATTTCCGCATCATCCACCACCAACGTGCGGGGAATGCCGGAAATCAAGTCGCGCCCCTTAATCATCATGGTCTTGCGTTCTTCAAAGGGATACGCGGATCCGATTTCAAACTTGATCCGCTCCGCCATATGTTCGCCGATGAGAAGATTATACTTCTTCTTAATATAATTCATGATCGCATCGTCCATGCGATCGCCCGCCACCTTGACGGACTCGCTATAGACGATGCCCCCGAGCGAGATGACGGCGATATCGGTCGTGCCGCCGCCGATATCGACAACCATGTTGCCGGAAGGTTCGGTGATCGGAAGACCGGCGCCAATGGCTGCAGCCACCGGCTCTTCAATCAAATATACTTCCCGAGCGCCAGCCAACTCGGCCGAGTCTCGCACCGCCCGCTGTTCCACCTGCGTAATGCGCGACGGCACCCCAATGATGATGCGCGGACGCACGAAGGCGCTGCGGTTATGCGCCTTTTGGATAAACCGTTTCAGCATCTGCTCTGCCATTTCAAAGTCGGCAATCACGCCTTCTTTCATCGGCCGCACCGCAATGATGTTACCTGGCGTGCGGCCCAACATCCGCTTCGCCTCTGTGCCGACCGCGAGTACTCGTTCGGTCTTTTTCTCAACCGCCACGACCGAAGGCTCGTTGAGCACGATCCCCTTCCCATGGACATACACGAGAGTCGACGCCGTCCCTAGGTCAATGGCCAGGTCGTTTGAGAACCACCCCAAAATGTCGCTCGCGAAGCCCACGATTGCTCTCCCTTCCCCTCACACTCTGACGGCACGTTCACTCAGATAACGTCAGTCGACCCGCATCCAAGACCTGGGTACCGGCCACCTCATCACCGAAGCGCCGCCCTTGTTCGTTCCCGAGAATCAACACCGCTTCGAACGCCATGATCGCCACCGACACAATCCATCCCACATACGGAATGGCGAAGGCTAGCTGCGCGACAGCAATGGGCAGATTGCGAATAATGGATTCTCGAAACCCTGCGGCCTCACCCCGATCCAGAAGCACCGTCTGAAGACCGATCAACCGCTTACCGATACTACGCCCACCGGCAAACCCATCAGCGATCAGTATATACGCCAATCCGGCAAGAAAACCTACCGATACGATTGCTTGACTAACTGCCGCAACGATGAACAGATCGATCAGCTTGGCAATACCGCGGTTCAGGACCTGAGCCTTTGGATAAACCACGGCACCGAGTGAGTGAACCCCGCCAACCTCATCCGCCAAAGGATCTCCTTGCAAAATTAGTGGCAAAGTATAACAAACTCGAACTACCTAGTACAAACAAAGACCTTTCTTCGGCAGATCGACATTACGGGTGATGTTTTCGCGCCTTCACAAACAGACCGCTCTGCGTAATCGTACGATCGCACCCCGGAATGAAAGTCGTCTCTTGCCTTTACGCAGGCCCCTGAGTACAATCCATCCGTACGAACTTTCCGAGGAGTTGTCATGATTAAATTGATGCGCGACGCGTCCCATAGCTATCCGTGGCTCCTCAAGTCCATCATGGGGATTATCGCCCTCGCCTTCGTGATCACCATGGGTTGGTGGGGGTTCGGTGAACAGACCGGTGCCGTTGTCGCCTCAGTCGGAGATCTCACCGTGTCCCGCGAGGAATTTCGACGTGCCTATGAAAATACCTATCGCTTCTACAAGGACAAAGTCCCTGGAGAATTCAAAGACGAAACAATCAAGCAATTTGTGGTGGATCAACTGATTGATAATCGGACCTGGCTCATCGCGGCAAAGAATATGGGCCTGACCGTGGCCGACGACGACTTGCGCGACGTCATCATGCAGATCCCGGATTTCCAAAAGAACGGCACATTCGATCCGGAGGTTTACCAACGGCTCCTGGCCGCGAATCATCTGACGCCCGCAATATTCGAAGCGATGGAAGCGAAAGAAGTGCTAAGCAACAAAGCGCGGACAATCATCCGTGACGCCGTGGCCCTTACCCCTGCCGAGCTTGCCGAGGCGCAAGCCCTCACGCTACGGCAGACGGAATCAGATCCATCCAAAGCCGCCGCCGCAAAGGACCGTGCCATACAGGACGTCCTCTTTCAAAAGCAGCAACGTGCCCTGATGGCCTATACCGAATCGCTCAAGGCCGCGCTCCCAATCACGATCCACCGCGAGCTGCTCTAGTGCCCTCGTCAGAAGCCCGCAAGTCATACCGTCATCAAGTCCTAAAGTCTCAGACGATCACAGCTCGGGACTTTCGGACTTGAAGACGTGACGACATTCCGACTGTTGTATCAGAGAATCAACATCGCATCACCATAGCTGTAGAAACGGTACCGCTCGCGAACCGCCTCCGCATAAGCCTGTCGAAGAAACTCGGTCCCGGCCAATGCGGAGACCAGCATCAGCAATGTGGTCCGCGGCAAGTGAAAATTCGTGAGGAGGACATCGACCGCCTTGAACGGGAACCCTGGTGTCATGAAAATATCCGTCTCTCCCTGGTAGGGTCTGATCCGGCCCTCCGCGCGAGCCGCAGTTTCAAGCGCACGTACGACCGTGGTTCCGACAGCGACAATTCTCCCTCCCGCCTCTCGCGCCTGCTCGATGGCACGAACCGCCTCTGCTCCAACCTCGATCCATTCTGTGCCCATCTGGTGGTCTTCGATCTGATCGACTGTCACCGACTTGAAGGTCCCGACACCGACATGCAGCGTGACGGCCGCGAGACCGATCCCCCGCTGTTGCAACCGTGCCAGCAGCTCCGGTGTAAAATGGAGCCCGGCGGTCGGTGCCGCAATGGCGCCCTCATGTTGCGCGAATAGGGTTTGGTACCATTCTCGGTCCTGGTCGGTCGGTGCCCGTTTCAAGTAAGGCGGAAGCGGCATTCGGCCATATTGTCGCAGCCATTCAGACACCGGCATCGAACTCTCCACGCGGACCGTCGTTCGGGTGGCTCCACGCTCGACCACCACCGCAGAAGCTTCTGCGCCCATCTCAACGACCTGTCCAGGCCGGAACGTTCCCTTGATCAACACTTCCCAGATCGCATCGCCAAGATCCTTCACAAAGAGGATCTCGACCTCCGCACCGGAAGGACGCTTCCGTCCCGCCACACGCGCGGCCAACACCTTCGTATTGTTGACTACAAGGAGATCTCCCGGCTGAAGAAGCTCAGGCAACTCGTCGACGCGGCGATGCGCGAGAGAGCGGTCGCGAGGCTGCAGAACAAGCAACCTCGCGTGATCGCGCGGGAGGATCGGGTGCGTAGCAATCAACGAGGGGTCGAACGGAAAATCGAACTCGGAGAGCTGCATCAGGAAGCCGGAGGGGTCGGAGGTTTGGTCAGCGCCATGTTCTGTAGCTCGGTGCCAGGATAATAATACTGAAGAATCGTCGAGAAGCGATAGCCCAGCTCGGCCAGTTCTTTCGCGCCCCACTGACACATGCCTACGGCATGGCCGGCACCGTAGCCGGACAGCACCACATCTCGGCCCATGGATTCAATAGCAAACTGCGTGCTGGGGATGATGGTATACCCAACCGCTTTCCGCAACTCCTCCCCGCGAAGAATCAATTCTCCACCGGAATGAAGAATACGTAGCTTCGCGACTCGCCCACCGCGGCTAAACGACACGGGCGTCATCATTGCAATCGTCCCCACGGAGAAACCCTGCTGTCGCAAACTCTGCTCAAGGGTGTCAACTTTGAAGGAGGACTTCCATTGATAATTGGGCGACGCAAGGTCGAATGGACATTCCACCCCTTTGAGATAAGGGTACTCTTTCGACCACACATTCATCGCATCTTCCGTCAGCCCCGCAGCCGTCGATGAGAAGGCTGCATAGATCGGTGCATCCTCATAGGTCACGACCAACCCGCGCGTGTCTTCTACCGCGCGCAGGATCCCGGAATCGATCCCCTGCTTCCCTCGATAGACCTGGTCTTGCACCGTCGCCACGACGTCATAGTCACGCTTCGCACTCAACATCTGCTGATAGAACGCATAGGTCCTGGCCGCGACCGCCTGCGCTTTCAACATCTCTGGGTGCCAAGTCGAACTGACCTCGGCGGGAACCACCCCTTTGACATACTCTTCAAGATCCACCCGATTGATGACCAGAAACCCCTTGCCTCTTCGCACAAGATGGACGAGGCCGCTCACCGAGATCTCCATACTGTGGTCGCCTGATAACACCGCAGCCCCATTAGCCCCATTGGGCTTCCGCGCAGGCCGTGGCGCCGTCAACATCAGGCCCTGCTCTCCGCCGCGCAACGTCACCTGCTCCGTCTGCATGCGGACGCCATTCACCAGAAACCCCGTTCCGGATACGGCAACATGGACCAGCGCACCCATACCCTGTCCACGGCCCTTTGCATCCGTCACCCATAACGGGCTATCTGCACGGACATCGAGTTGTGACACATCTGACGCCAGCAGAACTCGAATGGACTGCGCCGCCTCGGCTCCCGAAGATAAGCTGAGCACACATGCCCCTGCCGCGACAATGGCACAGCACAACCCAACCC
Organism: Nitrospirota bacterium; assembly: GCA_041178465.1. Lineage (GTDB taxonomy): Bacteria > Nitrospirota > Nitrospiria > Nitrospirales > Nitrospiraceae > Palsa-1315. The sequence goes on along the minus strand of JBEGVJ010000085.1, from coordinate 5,599 downwards.
GCAGTTGTTTCACCGGCGAAAGATCCATGTTACCAAATAGAATAGCAGACTTAGGATGACGCTGAGGAGCAGGCTGGTTGCGAGGGGGAACGAGAAGCTGAAGTTGTCTCGTCGAACGAAGATGTCGCCGGGCAACTTACCGAACCATCCCAGGAGATTCCCTACTCCAGGAACACGGTCTGCGATCAGCAACAACAGACCGATCAGGGCTACGGAGAGCCCGACACCGATGAAGACCTTGCCCAGACTCCCCCACTCAGCCATCAGCCTTCGATCAAATGTTCTGCGATTTGCACCGCATTCAGTGCGGCCCCTTTGCGCAAATTATCCGCCACCACCCACAGGTTGAGACCGTTGGCGATCGACTCATCTTCCCGAATGCGGCCGACGTAGACCTCGTCCTTCCCCGCAACCTCCAGCGGCATGGGGTAGATCTTATGTGCTGGATCGTCGTAGAGCAGCACGCCCGGCGCGGTCGAGAGAATCGCGCGGGCCTCGTTGACCGAGAGCTTCCGTTCCGTCTCAATATTGATGGCTTCCGAATGCCCCACATACACCGGAACCCGCACCGTCGTCGCCGTCACATGGATCGACTGGTCCCCCATGATCTTTCTGGTCTCGTGCACCATCTTCATCTCTTCCTTCGTATACCCGGACGGAAGAAAATCATCGATCTGCGGCAAGCAATTGAAGGCAATCTGATGGGGGTACACCTTGGGATTCGTCTGTTTGAAGCTTAATAAGTCCTGGCACTGCTCCATCAACTCATCCATGGCGTCTTTCCCCGTGCCGGACACGGACTGAAAGGTCGTGACGACAATCCGTTTAATCCTGGCCTCATCATGCAAGGGTTTCAACGCCACGACCATTTGAATCGTGGAGCAATTCGGATTGGCGATGATGCCCTTATGCCTTTGAATGTCGTGCGCGTTTACCTCGGGCACCACAAGCGGCACCTCAGGAGTCATCCGCCAAGCGGCGCTATTATCGATCACCACAGCACCGGCCTTCACCGCGATCGGGGCAAACTCACGACTAAGATCCGCCCCGGCAGAAAAAAGCGCGATATCCACGCCGGCAAACGAGTCCTTCGTCAAGACCTCGATCGGCACCTCGTTTCCGTCGAACGTCACCATGCCGCCGGCGGAACGAGTGGAGGCGAGCGGAACCAGGCGTGAGACGGGGAACTTTCGCTCCTCAAGCACCTCGATCATTTCGGTCCCAACTGCCCCGGTCGCGCCGACGATCGCCACGACATACCCTGATTTCTTCTTTTTCAACATAAGCCTTGATCCTACCTACAGCGAGATCTCGCGAATGCGATGATTGAACGTATCGGCCACGAGCAGATGCCCCGCGCGATCCATCACAATGCCGAACGGGTAACTTAAACTGGCGTCGCGGGCCGCTCCCCCGTCGCCCCCGTAATTGGCCACACCCATACCGGCAACACGCTCAATGAGCCTGGTGGTCCGATCCCATCGCCGCACCAAATGGTTATCCGAGTCGGTAAAGAAGATATTCCCCTCCGCATCCAACGCCATTCCCGATGGACGGGAAAGGCTGCTGCTGGGTGATTCCTCAGGCCCCTGGTACCGATACTCACCGCCGTCTCCCGCCACAGTTCTGATGCGACCGGTGACAGGATCGACGGCTCGGATCCTTCCGCTAAAACTATCGGCAATGAATAAAGTGCCGTCTGCCGCAAGCGCTAATCCACCGGGTCCTGACAAGCCGGTTTCCGTCGCCGCCATGCCGTCTCCATTATAGGCAGCCATTCCCGTTCCTGCGACCGTACGAATCATCCCGGTAGCCAAATCCACCGCCCGCACGCGGTTGCTGCTCTGATCGGCAATATAGAGGACGCCGCCGTCACTCACCGCCAAAGCAGCCGGTTCATTCAGCCCGGCCTCAACCGCCAATCCCCCGTCACCGGAGTAGCGAGGCAGACCCAGACCTGCAACGGTCGTGATCAGCCCCGTCACCGCATCCACACGCCGCACCCGATGGTTCAGCGTGTCCGCAATGTAGAGGTGCCCTGCCCGATCGACTGCCACCGCTGTCGGAAAATTCAACAAGGCCTGATCGGCAGGACCGCCGTCGCCGCTGAATCGTTTGGCCGGTGCTGTCCCAGCCACCACATAACGAACTGTCCCACTCAGGTCGGTCTGCTGCGTAAAGGCATGAGAACTGACCGCATCGCTTTCGGCAAAGGGATCGTCATGCGCACCCTCCGCTACCGGGGCTGGCGAAACTGGCCCTGTTTCAGACCCGACTCCCCGAGTGGACCCTGCTATCGTCCCGATGCAGTTGGTCTTCCGGTCGATCTTCCGAACAACATGGTTCTCAGAGTCGGCAATGAACAAATTGCCCTCTGCGTCGAGCGTGAGACTCTTTGGCTCATTCAGGCAAGCCGCGATGGCCGCGGCTCCGTCACCGGACCAGCCTGAGTCTCCGGTGCCGGCCAGGGTCTTGATCAAGACTACTGTGAGATTCGTACTCATCCGCTTCGACAAGCTTCGCTAGTTCAAGTTTCGCAGGATGGCCTCACCCATTTCCGTCGTACCGACGAGGCGAGTACCAGGGCTATGAATATCTTTCGTGCGATAGCCGAGATCGAGGGTCTTCACAATCGCCTGCTCGATGGCTTCTGCTTCCTTGTCCAACTTGAACGCATAGGACAACAGCATGGCGGCCGAGGCAATCGTCGCAATGGGATTCGCCACATTCTTCCCGGCAATGTCGGGCGCGCTGCCGTGGATCGGCTCGAACAGACCGACCTGCGCACCGATGCTGGCAGACGGCAACATGCCGATAGAGCCGGTCAACATCGCCGCCTCATCGCTCAAAATGTCACCGAATATATTGTTGCAGAGCATCACATCGAACTGCCGAGGATTGCGCACGAGCTGCATCGCCGCATTGTCGACGTAGATGTGGCTTAACTCCACATCCTGATAGCCTTTGTGGGTGTCGATAACCACACGACGCCAGAACTCTGATGACTCCAGCACGTTCGCTTTATCGACGGACATCACTTTCTTCCGACGCTTTCTCGCCGCCTCAAAAGCCACTTTCGCAATACGTTGGATTTCTTCAGTGGTATAGACCTCGGTATTAAATCCTCGCTCGCTCCCGTTCGGCAGCTTCTCAATCCCTTTAGGCTTCCCGAAGTAGATGCCGCCGGTCAGTTCCCGAATGACGAGGATATCGATGCCCTCGATCACCTCGCGTTTTAGCGTAGAGGCATCGGCCAACATCGGATACAACTTCGCCGGCCGCAAGTTCGCGTAAAGACCCAGATGCTCGCGCAATCCCAACAGCGCCCGCTCAGGACGCAAGCTGTACTCCAATCCTTCCCACTTGGGACCGCCGACTGCACCGAGCAACACCGCATCGCTCTGCTTGGCCAGGGCTAGCGTCTCTTGAGGGAGCGGCACACCCACTTTGTCGATGGCCTGTCCGCCGACATCGCCTGACACAAACTCGAACTGATGCTGGAACTTCTCGGCCACAGCCTTCAGCATCTTCACCGCTTCAGGCACGATTTCCCGGCCCACTCCATCACCAGCTAGTACGGCAATCTTCGCCTTCACAGACCACTCTCCCTCGTTGTAAGTGATGACCGCGCACCTTCTAATCCAGCACTTCCTCATCCTCCGGTCGCCACGCAGGATCGACCAGACAGAGGAACTCGATGACAGTGGGCCCGCTATTTTCCAGAGACTGCTTGCCCCCCGGAGGCACATAGACGACGGAGCCAGGTCCCACCGAGACGACCGAGTCGCCGACAGTCAACCGTCCCAACCCGGCAATAATGTAGTAGACCTCTGAGGACGCCAGACTGTGCCATTTCGACCGAGCGCCGGGAGCCAAGGTCCCATGCGCCAGACTATACCCAAGCGCGAGCGGTTGTTTTGCCGGATGCAGCAGCTCTCGCAGGACGGTATGGTCGCCAGCCAGAAACTCCGGCTGATCTGCCAGGGTGACATGAACCACGAAGCGCCTCCCGCCGACAACATCTTTCTATCCCAAACCTGAGCTGGTGACTCTACCGTGGCCACTTTCCTTAAATCAAGTTCACCTTCTGCTCACCCTGCGCCTGTTTTCCAGCCAGGTACGACAGCTTGTTCAGCGCATTGAGGTAGGCCCGCGCCGAGGCCATAATGATGTCCGTATCTGCCCCGTGGCCCGAGACAGTGCGGCCGTCCTCTTGCACCCGAACCGAGACTTCACCTTGGGCATCGGTCCCTCCCGTGATCGCCTTGACGGCGTACATGAGGAGCGTGCTCTTCGTCTGTGTGATGGCGGCTATCGTCCGATAGATGGCGTCCACCGGCCCATCGCCGGTCCCGGTCTGCGCGATCGTTCGTCCGTCGATCTCGAGTTCGACCGTGGCGGTCGGCACCTGATCCGTCCCGCTGGCCACATGAAACGACTTCAAGGTGATCCGATCGGCCATTTTAGACAGTTCTTCGGAGACAATCACTTCGAGATCCTCTTCGTAGATCTCCTTCTTCTGATCGGCCAACTTTTTGAACCGCGCGAACGCGTGGTTGACCTCCTCGTCCGAAAGCGTATAGCCCAACTCCACGAGCCGCTGTCGAAATGCATGCCGGCCAGAGAGTTTCCCCATAACCATCTTGCTCTCGACCAGCCCGATCGTCTCAGGCCTCATGATTTCATAGGTCGTCTTGTCTTTCAGCAACCCATCCTGGTGAATGCCGGACGTATGGGCGAAAGCATTCGCCCCGACGATCGCCTTGTTCGGCTGCACCACCATGCCGGTGATCTTGCTGACCAATCGGCTGGTCTTCGAAATCTCTTCGGTGCGAATCTTCGTATCGGCTTGATAGAAATCTTTCCTGGTCCTGAGCCCCATGACAATTTCTTCCAACGCCGTATTCCCGGCCCGCTCGCCGATCCCGTTGATCGTGCACTCGACCTGGCCGGCCCCTTCGAACACCGCAGCCAAACTGTTCCCCACGGCAAGGCCAAGGTCGTTGTGACAGTGGACGGAGATTACCGCTTTTGCGCTGTTCGGCACCTGCTCGCGAATGCCGCGAATGAGCCGGCCGAATTCCTGCGGCACTGCATAGCCCACCGTATCGGGAATATTGATCGTCCCGGCTCCTGCGGCAATCACCGCCTCGATCACCTCGTAGAGATAGGCGGGATCGGAGCGGCTGGCATCCATGGGTGAAAACTCCACATCGTCCACGTAGCCCCTCGCCCGTTGCACCATCTCGACCGCGCGCTTCTTCGCCTCGTCACGCGTCATTCTAAATTGGTGCTTCAAGTGGATATCCGAGGTCGAGAGAAACGTATGGATGCGGACCTTGGGCGATCCCTTCAAAGCCTCCCAGGCTCGATCAATATCCTCCGGGCGTGCCCTCGCCAAGCTGCAAATCGTCGGCCCCTCGACCTCCTGCGCAATCCGTCGCACCGACTCAAAGTCTCCCGGCGAACTATAGGCAAACCCTGCTTCAATGATATCGACCCCCAGACGAGCCAGCTGCTTCGCCACCAAAACCTTCTCCTCCACATTCATGCTGGCCCCAGGCGATTGCTCGCCATCCCGCAGGGTCGTATCGAAAAT